>CALUVA010000125.1 GCA_944324105.1 uncultured Elusimicrobiales bacterium | reverse complement strand
ACCGTTCCGCCGGACTGCACCGTTACCGCCGCGGCTTCTATACCGCCTTTGGTAGTCAGTTTATCGGACACTTTTAAGGATTCATAACGCCCCAGACGGGACGGGTTAAACGACACAGAGTCTATAGACTCCGCCGCTGCCCAGGACGCAAAAAGACATAGTCCTGGCAGGACATAGAACAGTTTTTTCATAGAAAGCCCCTTTACTGCTAGATGTTTATACACAAAAAATCTATCAAAAAACGCCGAACGGGTCAAGCCGTTTTTGCGCGACAGCGCCGAACGCATTTTTTATATACTATTAGTATAAATATGATTTCCGTATTTTTCCAGTCCGTTTTTTCATTTCGTTCTTATCACCGCCTGCGTGCTTTGGGACCGTGGCGGACGGGGTTTTTTGTATTTTATCTGTTGCTTTTAGGTGTATTAGCGTTTAATATCTGGTTTACAGTACAGCTTAACAAAAAATTGCCCGTATTCCTGCACGCCGTACCGGAACTGACTTTTGAAAAGGGCGTATTGACCGCACCGGAAAAGGCTCTGTCCGTCAGCATCCCAGGCACCGATTTTACTGTCGTATTTGACGCAAAAGCCAAAACTCCTCCTTCCCGCCAGTTTTTTATAGATAAACATATATTATTTTATATGGCCGGCAATAAGATTTACACCGTTTCCGTTGCGGGCGTACAAAGCCAAACTTTGCCCCCACAGCTAAACGCCAAAGTGACCCCGCAACTGTTGGAACAATATACCCCCTCCATTAAATCCATCTTACAGGCGGCTGCTTTCTTGGGCTCTTTCTTTGCGTTGGGGCTGTTCTTCCTGTTCTCTTTCCTGCTGGCCGCCAGCGTGGTATATATGTGGAGTGGCTGGAAACGTACGCCGCTGCCCGCGGGGGTCGTCCTTCGCTGGGCGGCGTTGCTGCAGGGGCCTGCATTGGTACTGTGGATGGTGAATTTGTTTTGGGGCGTACCGCTTTTTATATTTGGCTTATTTATTTTGTTTATGATGTATACACAACAGATTTTTAACGTCATGCCCGAAGAGAAAAAGAGGTAAAAATGCTACTAAAAATTATTCGTAAATTCAGCTCTGCCCACCGCCTGCCTCATTATGACGGGGAATGCCATAACCTGCACGGCCACACCTGGAGGGTGGTGTTTTTGCTGGAAGGCGAAGTAAAACAAGACGGTATGGTGGCGGACTTCAAACAGCTAAAACCTTTGCTGGACGCCCAGCTGCCGGATCATTGTTATTTAAACGATTTGTTGGAAAATCCGACGGCGGAAAACCTGGCCCCGTATTTGTTTGACAAAGTATCCGCCGCACTCAAACCCTTGGGGTTGAAAATCCGTACATTGGAACTGTGGGAGAATGAAAATGCCGCGGCCGTTGTTGAAGGTAAATGAAATTTTTTATTCTCTGCAAGGCGAAGGGCCGAATACCGGCATGGCGGCTGTATTTCTGCGCCTGGCCGGCTGCAGCATGAACTGCCCTTTTTGTGACACCAAATATGCCGCCGCACAAGGCCAAGAGATGACGGACGGAGAGATTATCTCCGCCCTGGAGCAATACCCCTGCCGCAATGTAATTATCACGGGCGGAGAGCCCACGGAACAGGATTTTGCGCCGCTGGCCCGTACGCTGAAACAACGCGGCTGGACCGTGCACATGGAAAGCAACGGCGCACAAGACGCCGACGTGAGCGACATTGATTTTCTGGTGGTGTCCCCCAAAAAACACGTCCATGAAAATATGCTTAAAAAAGCCCATGCCATTAAAATAGTGATCGGACAGAACACGGATTTAACCGAAATAGAAAAATATTTCCCATATGCAAACGCGCACACCGCCGTTTGCCTGCAACCCGAAAGCAACAAACAGGAGAATATAGACTTATGCGTAAAACTCATCAAACAACATCCCTTTCTAAGGCTCAGCCTGCAAACGCACAAACTGGCAAACATAAGGTAAGCCAGGAAAAAATCTTGCAAAACCTACGCGAAATTTTGGCCTATATTGGCGACGACCCGTCCCGCGAAGGCCTGCTGGAAACCCCGCACCGCATTTTACGCAGCTGGGAGAAACTTTTCGGCGGATACAAAATGCGCCCGCAGGACGTGCTTAAAACCTTTACCGAAGGCTCCTGCGAAGAAATGGTGGTACTTAAAGATATTGAATTTTATTCCACCTGTGAGCACCATCTGCAGCCGTTTTTCGGTTCTATCAGCATTGGATACCTTCCCAAAGGGCGCGTGTTGGGCATCTCCAAACTGGCGCGGTTGGTGGAAGTGTTCGCACGCCGCCTGCAAATACAGGAAAAACTGGTGGCGCAGATTGCCGACAGCCTGATGGAAACTCTGCAGCCTTACGGAGTGATGGTGGTATGCAAGGCCAAGCATTTGTGCATCAGCTCGCGCGGCATAGAAAAGCACAACGCCGTCATGGTAACCAGCGCCATACGCGGCGCATTTAAAAAAATGGAAGTAAGAAACGAGTTTTTGGACATGATAAA
>CALUVA010000124.1 GCA_944324105.1 uncultured Elusimicrobiales bacterium | reverse complement strand
CCCGGGTTATAGGCGCATTCGCCCAGCCAAATGCCGCGCGGGCTTTTGCCAAAGCGCAGGCGGTAGTCGGCCGCCGCCACTTTGACCTGGGCATTGACGCTTTCTTTGTGCACCATCAGCGGCAGATAGCCGTGCGTGGCGCCGCAGGTGATGATTTCCAGTTTGCCCATATCCTGGAATTTTTTAAATCCTTCCAGAATATTGGAATGATAGACGTTTTCAAACAGGTCTTTGAAGCGGCGGAATTTGTCATAATACATGTGCGCCACGGCTTCAAATTCGGTGCCTTTGGTGCGTTCAATTTCTTTGCCCGAGAGCTCCACCCGCTGGTTTAAATAATGTTTGAAACGGTCAATGAGCAGCGGGTCGCTCATCATGTTGCACAGAGGCGGCGTAACGGACATGGTCAGGCGGAAGTCCACGCCTTCTGCGGTAAGTTTTTCAAAGACGTTCAGAAGCGGCAGGTAGGTTTCCACCATGGCTTCATAAAACCAGTCCTCTTCCAGAAAATCAGGATATTCCGGGTGTTTGATAAACGGCAGATGCGCGTGCAGTACCAGCGCGAGGTAGCCTTTTTCCTGTCCCATGCTTTATTTCCCCTGTTCGCGCAGGGCTTTGATGTGCACCTGGCGGGTCTTGTCGCCTTTTTTGTTGCTGGCTTTAATGGGCAAATCCAATACCGCACCGGCGGGCAGCGCCTGCCGCAGGGAGAACTTGCCGTTTTGCAATTTGATTTCCTTGCCGTTAATCGTTACAAAAGCATTGGGCGAAGCGGAACCGTATACGATAATTTCACAGTCGGCCTGCAGCCAGATGTCTTCATCGCCTTCCGGCGCGGGGGCCGGCACGGTGTGCAGGGCAAAAGAAGTCCAGGACGAGCGGGCCGAAGAAGGGGCGTTGCCCGCACCGGCCAGTTCGGTCAGCCGCCAGCGCTGGTCCACCACTTGCATCAGTTCGCTGGCGCCCATGCCGATGCGGTCGGCGCCCGAGAGCTGAAGCAGCTTAATAAAATCGCCTTCCACGCTCATCCATTTGTCGTCAATGATATCGGACACTTTGCCCGGCGGAAGCGTAATCATGTTACTGCGGGTCAGCAAAATAAACTGGCCCTGCGGCGTGATAAAGCCCAGGTCCGCCACATAACCGTGCCCGGCCTGCGGGGCGTGTATATACCAGCTTTTGGCGTCAAAAATGACGGGCATGTCGTAGTAGGCATTGGCGTTGGTGCCGTCAAAATAATCTTTGCCGGTAACGTCATAAAGGCGGATGACCGTGCGGCTGTGGTCTAATACATCCGCGCCGTACTGGCTGCGCACGTAATCAAAAGTTTCGTTCGTGATTTCCCAGAACAGGAACATCCACGCCGGATCTTTGGGAAGCAAATAGCTTTCGGTGGTGCCGTAGCCGGAAGGAATATCTCCCTGCTCCTGGGGCACCGGGGGCCGCGTTTGCTGAAACACGGCGGAAGATAAATTTTTCTCCATACAAAACCTCACCCTTTTATAAAACTGAAACTGATTCCATTTTATTGTAGCATTTTTACCGGGAAAAACCGGCGTTTTTTGCTTTTAAACCTCCCATTACAAAAACGGAAAATTAATGTAGAATGAAAACAACAGGCCCCGTATGGGCAGGAGGACATATGAAAGCGCTTTGTAAAACCAAACCCGCCAAAGGTGCGGAATACATAGACACCGACGTTCCCCATATTCAAAAAGACGAACTCCTCGTCAAAATTTATAAAACATCCATTTGCGGCAGCGATATACCGGTATATAATTATACCGGCTGGGCGCCGCAGCGCATCCCCATCCCATTTATTTTCGGCCACGAGCTTTGCGGTACGGTGGTAGAAGTGGGGGCGGACGCACACGGTTTTGAAAAAGGCGATTTTATTTCCATAGAATCGCATGTCTGGTGCGGCAAATGCTATGAATGCCGCAACAACCACCGCGACGTATGCGCGCATAACCAGACCATCGGGCTGGACCGCCCCGGCGGTTTTGCCGAATATGCGGCCATCCCCGCGCGCTGCGGTTGGAAACATAAAGATGACAGTTTAAAAGATATTGGTTCCATTATGGAGCCCCTGGGCAATGCCGTTTACGCCACGCTGGCCAATGATATCGCGGGTAAAGTGGTATTGGTCAACGGTATGGGCGCGCAGGGACTGTTCGCCGCCAATGTGGCCAAAGCCTGCGGTGCGGCCAAAGTGATTGCCACGGAAATGTCGGCTTTCCGCAAAAAACTGGCCGAACGCATGGGCGCTGACGTAATTATAGACCCGTCCGAATCCTGCGCGCTGGAAAAAATCATTAAAGCGTCCGGCGACGAAAAAGGCGTGGACGTGGTGATAGAAATGTCCGGCCACCCTGCCGGTATAGATTTGGCCCTGCGCGCCATTAAACCCGCGGGGCATTTTGTGGCTTTCGGTTTGCCCGGAGGTCCGGTTACGCTGGACTATGCCAATTTGATTGTATTTAAAGGCGTGCAGGTGCAGGGGCTGACCGGCCGCAAAATTTATGAA
>CALUVA010000123.1 GCA_944324105.1 uncultured Elusimicrobiales bacterium | reverse complement strand
GAGCTGGCCCCGCAGGTGCTGCACATAGAAACCGAAGCGGAACTGACCCCGCAGCAGGTGCTGGGGCCCAAACACATTTTTATTACCGCCGGCGCTTCCACGCCCAACTGGGTCATAGACCAGGTGGCGGACTGGGTGCGCCAAACCCGTAAAAAAAGACACCAGAGCGCGGCCGGACTCATCCAGCGCGCCTGGGCCAAAGCGGTTTCTTATTCTTTTTATACGGCTTTTGCCGCCATGGCGCTGACCTATGTGTGCATGAAGCTGGAAGGTCTGCACGCCCAATGGGCGCCGCTGCTGTTTTCGTGGCTGTTTGTGTTCAGTCTGACTACCGTCAACCGTGCCGCGGAGAATAAAACCCGCCCCGCCGGACGCCTGCCGGCCTGGGTGGGATATGCGGCCGCTGTGCTGGCACTGGCCGCGGCGGCTTTTATGGGGCTGCGCGTACTGCTGCTGTCTGCGGTATTTTTGGCGGCGGGGCTTTTATATCCTTTTCGGCATTTTTTCAAATCCAAACTGCTCTCTCTGCCGGGCACCAAAGACTTTTGCACCGCACTGGGCTGGGGCTTTGCCTGTGCGTTTCTGCCGGCCTTTGCCAACGGAATGATTTGGCGCAAAGCCCTGTATCTGGCGGTTTTTTACGCCGTACTTTTGGTGTTTATGCGCTCGGTAACGCTGGGTTTTACTTCGGCCAACAAAGATTTAATGATTGGCAAAGAGAGCTTTTACAAGGCATTCGGCATCGGTATCACCAAACTGGCCGTGGCCGTTTTGCTGACCGCGCTGACGGCGGTATTGGTTACGCTGCTGGTTATTACCTGGAAGCCCGCTTTGGTGGGAATGTTGCTCCTGGGCAACTTTTACACGATTTTTATAGTAATATACTATTATAGCCATTCCGCTTCGCGCGGGGTGAAGGAAGAAACGCTGATTGACGGACAGTTTTTTGTGCTGTGGCTGTTGGCGTGGTTTTCCCGTTTTATTTAAATTTCGGAGGGGAGTATGAGCATTAAAAAAGTAGGCATTCTGACGGCGGGCGGCGACTGCCCGGGCCTCAATGCGGTAGTGCGCGCAGTCAGCAAAAACGCTTTGCGCCACGGCGTAAAAGTGCTGGGATTTAAAAACGGTTTTGACGGCTTGGTCAGAAACGAATTTATTGAAATTGACGAACATGCCGTATCCGGCATTCTGACGCTGGGCGGCACCATTTTGGGCACCAGCAACCTGGCAAATCCCTTTCGCTACACCCTGCCTCCTTTCGGCACGCCGGAAGAGCCCAAAGATTTATCTTCCGTGGCCATGCACAATTTTAAAACCAACGGGCTGGACGCTTTAATTGCCATCGGCGGCGACGGCACCCTGCACATGGCCCAGCAGTTTGTGGACATGGGCATGCCTGTCGTCGGTATTCCTAAAACCATAGACAACGACCTCTCCTGCACGGATTTAACCTTTGGGTTTGACTCGGCCATGTCCGTCGCTACGGACGCAGTGGACCGCATACACACCACCGCCCAAAGCCACCACCGCGTGATGATTATTGAAACCATGGGCCGCTACGCAGGCTGGATTGCGCTGCGCTCGGCCATTGCCGGCGGGGGCGACATTGTGCTGATTCCGGAAATCCCGTACAATGAGCATGTCATCGTAGACTATATTTTGGACCGCCGTGCCAAAGGCAAAAATTTCAGCATTATCGTAGCCGCTGAAGGTGCCAAAAATGAAGCCGGAGAGCAGGCCGTCACGCGCACTGTGGCTGCCAGCACAGACCCCGTTCGCCTGGGCGGCATCGGCTTTAAAATCAGCAATATGGTGGAAGAAGCCTGCCACGTGGAAAGCCGCGTGGTGGTGCTGGGACACCTGCAGCGCGGCGGCACGCCGACACCGTTTGACCGCTGGCTGTCCACGCGTTTCGGCGCGCGCGCCATGGACCTGGTGCTGGAAGGCAAATTCGGCTACATGGTGGCTTTGCAGGGGTTGGCTATCGGGGAATGCAAAATCGCGGATGCGATTTCCAAACTCAAACTGGTGGACCCCAACAGTGAAGAAGTCAAAACCGCACTGGAAGTGGGCATGAGCTTCGGCTCGGCCCAAATCGGGTAAGAACATGAGCGAAAATTTAGATATTCTCTACGGCATTCACGCCGTTATGGAAGCGTTGAAAAGCAAAAAACGCAATGTGGTGCAGCTGTATGTGGCCGACAATAAGGCAGGTCACCGTGCAGTGGAAGAAATTATCCGCCTGGCCAAACGCAACAACGTGAAAATTGACCGTATGGACGTCAAAATGATGGACCGCCTGACCAAGGGCGGCAACCACCAGGGCGTATTGGCCAAAGCCCAGCCCGTGCGGCTGATGAAACTGTCCACCGCCCTTTACGAATCCGACGGAAACAAAAAGGATTTGTGGCTGGCCGTGGACGAAATGACCGACCCGCAGAACCTGGGAGCAATTATCCGCAGTGCGGCGTGTCTGGGGTTTTCCACCATTATTTTGCCGCAGCGGCGCACCGTGGGGCTGACGCCGGCGGTGTATAAAGTGGCCTGCGG
>CALUVA010000122.1 GCA_944324105.1 uncultured Elusimicrobiales bacterium | reverse complement strand
GTGGCGGCCAAATTGGCGCGCACCTGCCAGCCGCCGGAAAACTCTTTTAACGGGCGCTCAAAATCGGCGTTTTCAAAGCCCAGCCCGCTTAAAATGGCGCTGGCTTTGGCCTTGGCCGCGTGTGCACCCAGGCTGTCCAGGCGGTCATAAATTTCGGCCATGCGCTCACCGGATAAATCCGTGCGGGTCAGCTCCCGCTCCAAACGCGTGATTTCCTTATCCGCTTCCAGCACAAATTCCAGCAGTTTTTTGGAGGGGTCTTTAATGTCCTGCGCCACGGAAGCGATTTGCGTGCCGCGCGAGATTTCTATTTTCCCCCCGTCCGGAAACAGCTCCCCCGTGATGAGCTTAAACAGCGTGGATTTGCCGCACCCGTTCAGGCCCACCACGCCCACCTTTAAACCGTCCGGCAGGAGCAGGTTGGCATTTTCAAACAGGGTACGCAGCCCGAAATGGAAGGATAAATCTTTGATCTCTATCATGTAAATATATTATAGAAAATTTCCGTCTCACTCCGTCGGAAAACATAGGTTTTCTGACGGGGCGCCGTCGCGGCGGGAAAAACGGCAAATTTGCTAGAATGGGTCCATGAGCCAGAACTTTATCGCGCTGGACTTTGGCAGCGGCCAAATTTCCGCCGTACTGACCGTATATGACGAAGACACGGGCACCTGCCGCGTGCGCCATGCCGCGCGGGTCATTTGCCCCGCTGTCAGCGCGTGTTATATTCTGGATTTTAATGCCGCGGTGCGCGCCGTGGGCAGCCTGCTGGAAGAAATGAGCGATTACGCCGCCTTCACCCCCACCGTGGCCGTCGGTCTGCGCGGGGATTTTTTGAGTTTCCGCCGCGCCGGAGGCTGCCAGTCCGTGGAAGGGCGCAATCATGTCATTACCGAGCGGGACGTGCGCGCCGCGCTGGACAATTCCGTCCCCGCCAATTTGGACGAAAACCTGGAAGTGGTGGATTTGCGCCCGCAGACTTTTACCATAGACGGCAAAACCGGCGTGCAAAACCCCGTGGGGCTGGTGAGTTTCTTTTTGGAAGCGGAAACATTTTTGTCCGTTGGTCTGCGCAGTCATTTGGCCAACTTAAACCGCGTCATGGCCGCCGCCGGCTGTGAAGATTTTGAAGCCGTGCCCACCGTGCTGGCCCTGTGCGAAAGCCTGCTAAAACCCGAGGAGAAAAAATCCGGCGTACTGCTTTTAGACATCGGCGCGGCCAACAGTTCCGCCGCGCTGTACCACAAAGGCATGCTGGAGGACGCGCGGGAAATGCCTTTCGGCGCGGACGTTATTTTGCAGGAAGTGGCCGAGGTGCTGCAAAACGACCTGGACGGCGCGCGCCAGGCCCTGAAAAACTATTCCTACGGAGACGATGAAATCATGGACGACGTATTGGACGAAGCCGCACGCAAACTCCTGCTCAAAGTGCAGGCGGAACTGCGCCAGTCTTTGCCCTACATTAAATACGCCCCCGCCCAGGCCGTGCTGAGCGGCGGAGGAGCGGGCCTGCATGTAAAAAACGCCGCCAAAAGCGTACTGGGGCTGCGCCGCGCGCGCATCGGCGCGCATGATGATTTAATCTCCGACGGGGAAGATCTGCTCGCCCCGCAATACACTTCTGCCCTCTCTTTGGCGCTCTATTCCCAAAAACACGGCGGGCGTACCGAACCCGTTACCTCCGCAAAGGAAAAAGCCGCCGGATTTTTTGACCGCATGCTGGCCAAACTGGGGCTGAATTAACGCGTTTTCTATTCTCATAACCCGGAAATTTTGTATATTTCTTTTATAAAGCCTTCGGAGAGGAAATTCCTATGCGCATAAAAATTACACATCCGGACGACCTCGCGGCCCGAAACGAATTGATTATTGGGTTTTATTGCTCTTTAGTTGCCGTTATAATATGGAGTTTTCCCATTAATGATGGTGACCCCTTATATCTGCTGTCAGGCGCCTTAACTACGATCTTCGGTGTATATTTTCTGTTTCATCCGTTTTATTTGCTCCGGGTAAAGCGTGCCGAGCGGCGCAAAACCGGCCCGGACGTCACGGCCCTGGAGTTTACCGCCCAGGGGGTGAGCGTATCCCGCCCGCCGTTGGCACCGTTGTTTTTCCCCTACGCGGAAACGTCTTTTTCCCTGGAAGTAATAGCCATTAAAAAAAGAAACAAACATACGTATTGGTATACGGTATCTGCCGTATATATGACGTTTAGGCAAAAAGATGCGGAGATTTGTATTCCCTGCGGCATATACCGCAAACGCAAACAGCTGCGCCCCCTGTTGGACGCCAGACACCGCTTCGCCTCGTTTGCGCTGACCGTGGAATCGTTTGGCAAGCAGGACGACAAAGCCCTCCGCCACCAACAGGAAAATACAGAGTTGCTCCGGGAAATAGAAACCCTGGATGATGAAATGCGGCAGGAACTGAATATGGACGGGGAGCTGCAAGAAATCTCTCAAATGCTTAAAGAACAGCAGGAGCCGGAAGCAGTGTCCGCCATACGGCGTGAACTGGAAGACTATATGCAATATGGCATCTGGCCCATGCTGTCGGATGATATGCGCAGTACATTTATTCTTTATGGTCTGATGATTCTGGCCGGAAGTATTTA
>CALUVA010000121.1 GCA_944324105.1 uncultured Elusimicrobiales bacterium | reverse complement strand
GTCCGGCGCTTCCAGCACGGTGACGACGCGCCCGATGAGCGCCTGTACATTGGTTTTGACATTTTTGCTTTTATGGTACAGATGCTTTAAAGCCAGCGGACGTATGCCGACAAACAGGCCCAGAGACAGCGCCAAGAAAATAAGTACCTGCCACCCCAGCCCCAATCCCAGCCAGGACGCCGCCCCCGCCCCGAAAAGCCCCAGGCCGAAGCAGATCAACGAAAAATCCATGGTAAACACTTCACAGATACAGCACACTACACCTGCTATTAAATACACATAATAAGCCACATTCCCTCCTTGCCAGAGAAATTAATTTTTCAAAATGTCCATGTAACGGCGCAGATAAGACAGGCGGCGTTCGTCGCGCAGTTTATTGAGGATAAAAATCATGTTGCCCAAAAAACGCCGCAACACCGCGCGCGAAGAAAGCGGCGCGGCAAAAGACCAGCTCCACTCAAGCCCCCGCGCGTCGATATATTCCCGGCATTCCGCCAGCGAAAACAGTTTGCCTTTGTCCGCCGGGTCTGCAAATATGGGATTTTCCCCGCATTGGGGAGCAAAGCAAACCAAAATGCGGCCTGCCATATCTGCTATCCCCGCATCAACCCCAAAACGCGCCGCCAGCACGCTGTAAAGACTGGCCATACACAGTGCCGATCCCTGTTTTTTCTGCAGAAAGCGCCCGAAAGATACATCTTTAATATCGCGTGCGGCGGGTAAAACGTGAAACCCTTGCACGCGGAAGAAAAAACGGCTTAGTGTATTACATATTTCCGCCGGTCCGGTGCAATTGGCTAGCAGCGGACGAAGCACCAAAGCCTGCGCGTCTAAATCCTGCGCTATATCAGTACGGCTGAAAGCGGGATTGACAAAACGGGTTTCTATGGAAAGCCCTTCTTCTAAATCTGGGTTGATTTTAGAGGAAAAACGCCCGCAGGCATCTGCCAGTTCGTCCCAGCACACTTCTTCCATAGCAGTTACCAGTGAAGCAGGTACGGAACAATGAAAATCTTCTTCTATTACCTTATGCAGTTGCTGCGGCTGTTCTTTGATAATACGGGCTAGTTCCTGGCGCAAAAGTTCCGCCCGGTAGCCAGTTTCCCCGTCCAGTAATTTGATAAGGGCTTTGATATGGCTGTTTCCCATATTAGACATATTAAATATATAGCAAATTTGGTTGTATTTTTGTAAAAGAAAGCCCCGCACGTGGGCGGGGCTTTTGACGGCGGAAGAACTATTGAATGTCTTTTTCGTTGGCGGTGATCAGCAGTTCCACGCGGCGGTTGGCGGCGCGTCCGGCAGCGGTGGAGTTGGAAGCCACCGGATTGGACGAACCATAACCTACATACTGAATGCTTAAGGTTTTCAGTCCGTTGCCTACCAGATAGTCATATACTGCTTTGGCGCGCTGGGTAGACAGGGGGTTGTTGATGGCGTCGGAACCCGTAGAATCAGTATATCCGGCTACAACAATGTTGTTTTTCGGATATTTTTTCAATACGCGCAAGAGGCCGTTGAGAGTATCCACCGAGGCGGCGGACAAGGCGGCATTGCTGCTTTCAAATAAGATGTCGTTTTTCAGCGTAATGACCAAACGGATGGTTTTGCCGTTGGCATCTTTTACTTTTTGGACATCGGCGATTTCTGCCAATTCTTTTGCCTGCTTGTCATAATAGTTGCCCAGCAGACCTCCTGCGGCCGCACCGGCCAGCGCGCCATACAAAGCGCCCTGTTCGCTTTCGCCGCCTGTGTTATTGGCGATAATGGCCCCGGCTAGTGCACCCAGAGCCGCACCGCCGCCCGCCCCAATGGCGGTTTTGGTACCCGGAGTGGTGCAGGCCGCTGTCAACAAACAACCCGCTAAAACGGGCAGAATGATTTTTTTCATGTTTTTCTCCTCTTTAAAGTTTCGCCGGGCAACCCGGCGGAATTGTGGTTTCGGACGAATATATTCTAGCTTTTTTTCCCCTTTCCGGGAAAAAATTTTTAAAACGGGATTTTTATAGATTTGTTTTTTTGTTTTCCGTCCTGCTTTTAAACTCCCATTTGCTTGACTTGTTTTTTTTTTTTGCTACATTTTCGGAGAGTAAACGTCAACTTTGGAGGTCTTTTATGAAAATCCTCTCCTGGGCCGTTTTAGGCCTTCTGCTGGCTCTTCCGTGTGCGGCAGAGAACAATATAAAAATGGTTACATACTTCCCCGTACCGTATGCGGCCTACGGGGACCTGGCGGTAAATGGCAGTTGTGATGTGGGGCTGGTGGGAAGTTGTAATTTGGATGTAGGGCAGGGGCTGGTGGTGCGAAAAGAAAGTGCCGATGGCAGAGCGCTGAATACGGGCAGTGTGATAGTACGGAGTGGGGGGATGGACTTAAACTCATCCAAGAGCGGTTCGTATGTGGAAGGGAGGAAGTTGGAAGTTGGGAGCGGGTTGTCCAGCGGCGTAGTGGAGTTTGCCCATGATTTGGCGGTAAAGAATATCAGCGGAAGCCGGATGCAGAGTGCGCAAGCGCAGAATGAGGCGTATATGAATAAGCTGAAGATATTTGGGCATGAGTTTCCGGTATGTGATGGAAATAATCATGAGATAAACTGGAGAAATTTAACAGTTCGGGGCAATAGCGGGGTGTT
>CALUVA010000120.1 GCA_944324105.1 uncultured Elusimicrobiales bacterium | reverse complement strand
ACGGCTTTTCGGGGGGAATGCAGGCTGCCGTTGATGGCGTAAAAGCGGTCTATGACGGCTTTCAGCTGTGCCGATATGCCAAAATAATACATCGGCGTGGCGAACACCACGGCGTCCGCCGGGATAATCTGTTTGCGTACCAGTTCAAAGTCATCTTTGAATACGCACGGCCCTTCCATGCCGCAGTGGTTGCAGGCACGGCAGGGGTGCACGTCATGCGCCGCCGCGTCAAAGCGGGTTACTTCGTGTCCCGCTTCCTGTGCGCCTTTGATAAATTGTTCGGCCAGTATGTTGGAATTGCTGTTTTTGCGGGGGCTGCCCGTCAATACAAAAATTTTCATAAGCAAATGCCCTGTGTAGAGTTTGCGCCGCGTATGTCTTGGCGGCGTAAAATTATTATACAGGGTGGAGTCGGCTCCATGTCAAACGGAGCTTTTGCGTGCGGGTCAGCTGAAAAATTTGATGGAATTGGGCAGTATCACGTCTTCCATGACGCTTAACGCATAGGAATCGGTCATGCCAGCAATGTAATCGGTAATAATCACGTCGCGCAGGCTGGCGTCTTCATGGTAGGCTTTGGTCATGGAAGCCATGTAATTGGCAAAGCTGGTGGCCGTTTGTTTGCCTTCATGTTCATACGCGGCATAATCAAATTTATACCGCTCAAAAATCGTGCGGAAATAATCAAACAAATCCGCAATACATTTATCTATGGTTTCTTTGCGCTGGCGCATTTGCTCGTTGTGGTAAATGCGCTCGTAATTAAATTTGCGCAGTTCGGAAATGATATCCGTCTTTTCCGGGGAAAAACCGATGCAGTCTTTGTCTTTGGAGTGGTCTATCAAATCCAGCGTCAGGGTATTGATAATTTCCCCGTTGGAAGTGCCGATTTCCTTTTGCACGATAAGAGGGATGTCTTCGGGGGTAATCAGACCTGCCTTGACAGCGTCCTCTATATCCCGCCCCAAATAAGCTATTTTGTCCGCCACGCGCACAATACAGCCTTCGTAGGTGGTGGGCAGACAGCGGCGGCTTTGTATGGCTTCCAGGTCATTGGGGGTTTGCGCGGGGCGCAATTCTTTGGTGGTGAAATCTTCCCCGCAGTGGCACAAAATACCGTCTTTGACGGCATACGTCAGGTTCAGCCCTTCGCCGTAATTGGCCAAATGTTCCACCACGCGGTAGCTGTTTACTTCATGCAGAAACGGCCGCGGCGCAATGCAGGCCGCCAGGGCGCGTTCACCTTCGTGGCCGAACGGGGCGTGCCCGATGTCATGCCCCAGGCCGACGGCATAGGCCAGGTCCTGGTCCAGCTGCCAGTTGCCGCTTTGGTTGAGCCCGCGGCAAATAGCCGCGGCAATGGTGGCCACATGCAGCACATGTTCTATGCGCGTGCAGATATGGTCATTGTCCGGCGCGAAAAACACCTGTGTTTTATGTTTCAGCCGCCGGAACGGCAGCGAATGAATGATTTTAGTCTGGTCGCGGAAATATTCCCCGCGCACGTCCGGCGTCTGCGGGCGCGTGCGTTTGTAATAAATTTCATTGCCAAGCGGGTTTTTGTTCATTCAATTTATGATACCATAATATAAAGGCTTTCCTAAAACGGAGTTACACCATGAAACCGAAAACCGCCGTCTATCAGGGTACTTTTGACCCGTTTACCTGCGGACATCTGTCCGTATTAAAATCTGCCCGCAAACTGTTTGATGAGGTGGTGGTGCTTCTGCTGGTAAACCCCGCCAAAACCCCGTTGTTTTCCGTGCCCGAGCGGGCGGAAATGATTAACGCCTCTGTGGCGGAAGCCAACCTGGACGGCGTGCGTGTGGACAGTTATGAAGGGCTGCTGGCCGATTATATGCAGGCGCAGGGCCTTACTTGCTGCGTGCGCGGGGTGCGCAACGGACGCGACGCGGAATTTGAATTGGAAAATCACCGCTTAAGCCGCGTGTTTTATCCGCAGTTACAAACCATACTGCTGCCCTGTGACCCTGCCTGGCAGGATGTCAGTTCTTCGGCTTTGAAAGCGGCCTGCGTCTGCGGCCGCGTACCGGCGCAATGGGTGCCGCAGGCCGTGCAGCACAAACTCAAAGAAAAATATCCTTCCGTGGTGTTTTTTTAAAAATCACGTCAGAGCCTAGGACTTTAGACCCATAAAGATATGGGTCTTTTTTTGTTTGCGGCATATGCTTTCCTTTTTCTATAATACTTATGGAGAAGGACAAAAGGAGCAGTGGTTATGGCCTACGCACAACTTGCAAGGAAGCGTTGGGGCCTGTCGGCGGGAAAAGCACAAAAGCCGGCGGGGCGCGGGGCCGTTTTCATAAAGCACACTGCTGTTGTTAGCCAACCTGTCGGAGTATCCTGCCGCAGTAATAAATTTTCCATACCTGATGTAAAATTTGAACAAAATTCTTTTATTGGGCCTGGGGCCAAAAGTCAGAGCAAAATAGGACTTTTGGCCCTTTTCTTTGCGTCTGTAATGCCTCAAAATATAGGAAAGAGGAACTTTATGACTAAAATACTATCCATTTTCTTATCAGCTGTAATCCTTTTCACCTCAGTAATGCCGTCATATGGGCAGGCGGTGGAAGGGGTGAAGCGGGATCGTTTGCGTGCAGGGATAGTGCGGGGAAGCGGG
>CALUVA010000119.1 GCA_944324105.1 uncultured Elusimicrobiales bacterium | reverse complement strand
GAAAAACAAATGGCGGATTTTGAGGAAATGAAAGGACTCTATTTGGAAGCGTTAAATGACGCGCTGATAAAAGCGCAGGTTGTCCAACCCGCCGAGCAGGCGCAGGAGGAAAACAAATGACAAAACGCATTGCCATTACCGGAGGGCCCAACGGCGGGAAAACCACCGCGCTGTCGGTGCTGAAAGAAACCTTCGGAAGCAAGATTGAAGTGGTGCCGGAAGCAGCCACCATGATTTTCAGCGGCGGTTTCCCGCGCAAAGACGGCAGCCCCGAGCACGTCCGCACGGCCCAGCGCATTATTTTCTATGCCACGCAGCAGCTGGAAAGCCTGGCCATGCAAACCTCTGCGGCTGATTTAATTGTCTGCGACCGCGGCACCGTGGACGCAGCCGTATACTGGCCAGAAGGCATAGAAGACTTTTTTGCCTCCATGGGCACCACGCTGGACGAACAAATTGCCCGTTATGACGCGGTAATTCATCTCTCCCCCCCGCTCAAGGCCGAGTTTTACCAGTCCACGCGCGTACGCACGGAAACGCTGGAGGAAGCCTCCCGCATTGACCGTAAAATTTTAAAAATTTGGGAAAAACACCCCAACCGCATGGTGTTGCCGTCTATGGATCATTTTTTCCAAAAGGCCGGCATCATTAAAGATTTTATAGATACCCTTCTTCCCCAGGAGGAGAAAAAATGAACAAAAAGAAAATCGTTTTGACCGGCGGCCCCAGCGGCGGCAAAACCACCGCGCTGTCCATTTTAAAAGAAACTTTCGGAAATAAAATAGAGCTGGTGCAGGAAGCGGCCACGCTGATTTACAGCGGCGGATTTCCGCGCAAGGACAATAGCCCGCTGCATATTGAACACGCACAGCGCATCATTTTTTATACCGTGCACCAGCTGGAACATCTGGCGGAAGCCACTTCCGCCGCTCCGCTGGTGGTGTGCGACCGCGGCTCCATAGACGGAGCCGTATACTGGCCCAAAGGCCCCGAAGATTTCTTTAAAGCCATGAACAGCACCCTGGAGGCCGAACTGGCGCGCTATGACGCGGTGATTCATCTGTCCCCCCCGCCGGAGAAAGATTTTTACCAGGCCACCAATGTGCGCACGGAAACGCTGCAGCAGGCTTTTGAGATTGACGACAAAATTTTAAAAATCTGGGAAAAGCACCCCAACCGCCTGGTGGTGCCGCGCAGCAAACATTATTTTGAAAAGGCAGAAATTATTAAAAATTTTGTGGAGAATCTCCTCCGCTAATTTCGTTTAAGGAGCCGTATTAGTATGTGGAATCCGTTTAAGAAAAAAGAAGAAGATGTTCAGCCTTCCAACGGCACGTCTTCCAAGGAACCCGCCAAAAAAGAAAGCATTGAGCAGCGCATTGAGCGGGAGATAGACTCTTTGCCGGGCATGATTAAAAATAAACTCAAAGACCCGCAAATCAAACAGCGTTTTATAGACATCGCCAAACGCATGGAAAAAGACGGCGTGGACTTTAAAAGCATACGCCAGATGAAAAAATGGATTAAAACGCATGAAGCGCAATTAAAAGCCGAACAGGCCGGCGGCGTGCCCAAGGTGGAAACTGTTGTACACGAAGGGCCTAAAATTGGCCGTAATGATCCCTGTCCCTGCGGCAGCGGCAAAAAGTACAAAAAGTGCTGCGGAAAAGACAAATAGTTTCATTTAAAAACCCCGCTTTTCAGCGGGGTTTTTTTGAGCTACAAATAATCTTTGATTTCCTTATACACCCTTTCCGCCACGATTTTATACCCCGCGGCATTGGGATGGATTTGGTCCGACATTAAATCCTTTTTGCCAAATATCCCGTCCAAAATCCCGGGAACAAACACCGCCCCCTTTTCCCGCGCCAGCTTTTTATACGCCTTGGTGTATTTATTCATACCGTAATAGCCGCCCGTATCCACCACAACGGCCACCGCGCCGGAGGCCTGCACCTCGTCTATAATTTGTGAAATGGAGGCCAGCGTCTGGTCAAATGACGCCCCGCGCATAAAATCATTGCCGCCGAATTCAATCAGCACCATATACGGGCTGTGTTCCAGCACCTGCGGCAGGCGGCGCGGAGCCGCAGCGCCCGTATCCCCGTTCAGCCCCAGATTAACAATATTTTTTCCCGTCAGCTCCGCCAGCACCGCCGGATAAGTTTGATCCCGCGGTGCACCTTTACCGTAGGTCAGGCTGTCACCAAACGCCACGATGGTGGTTCCTGTCTTTCCGGCGTTTTTGATTTCCGGTTTTTCCCGGCCCCACAGCCAATATAAGCCTGCCAATATTAAAAGAAGAATCAGTATTTTTTTCATGTTTCTATTGTATCAAAACATACGGCGCGGACAAATCCCTCACGACGGAAAAGGGCTTGACTTTTCCGGCTACAAAGTTAGAATAAAAGTATGAGCAAAAAAATATCCGACAAAACGCTGCGCGCGTTGGCAGACGCAGCCGTGGAAGTCAAGAAAAACTCCTATTCGCCGTATTCGCGTTTTAAAGTGGGGGCCGCGGTGCTGGCAGAGGACGGACAAATTTATACTGGCACCAATATTGAAAACGCATCTTACGGCCTGACCGTATGTGCGGAGCGAAACGCCATGTTCAGAGGGGTATGCGAGGGCCAGCGCAAATTTGTCGCGCTGGCCGTCTGCACCGACCCCGTGGAAGGCGACGCTTTTGGCACGCCCTGCGGGGCCTG
>CALUVA010000118.1 GCA_944324105.1 uncultured Elusimicrobiales bacterium | reverse complement strand
TCCGCGTTTTGCTGGGCCGCTTCTTTCAACGCGGCGCGGAACACCACCGCCAACGCCTGCAGGGCCGGCTCCTGGCGTATGTCGCGCGCCTGCGTGGCCAACAGGCCGGGGATTAAATCCTCCAGGTTTACTTCATTAACCAGCAACATGCCCTCTTCAGACGGGATCACCGTCAAAGCCCCTTTGAGTTCTTTGTCGCTGAAATCCGCCGCGAACAGGTCTTTAGCGGAAACATCTTTAACCAGCAGGGTTTTTTCTTCTTTGTCCGTAGTAATGACAAAGGGCCGGCGGGCGGAAAATTCCACATGGCCGCGCGTGTCTTTCAAATCCACACCTTTCGTCTGTGGATTAAACTCCAGCACGCGCGTTACATAAGACGGGGATTTAAGCACTTCGCCCAGGCGCTCGTCATGCACGCTCATCACGCCGGAAGGCTTGACGGACACGCTTTGCAAGGCCACGGGCTGCTGCCAGCGGTCGGCATACAGGGCCATTTTGATTTTTTGCGAAGGAGTAGAGGCCATATCCTGCACGATTGGATCATCCAATCGCAAAAAGAACAGATAGTCCTCCGGCTTAGCTTTTAAATCTTTAGCGTATTTTTCCACTTTTTTATACACGTCCTCGTTTGTCGGGTCCTGGCTGTAAAGCGTGGAATAATACTGGAAAGAGGCGGTTTTGTTTTCTTTGTCTTTTTCGGACAGTTTGGCCAGCAGCTGCATGGCGGGGTAGTTGTGCCCGTCATGATTTAAAGCCTGCTGCAAAAACACCGGTGCGAGCTTGCGCGAGTCTTTGCGCTCGGAGGCGATGCGTCCCATCATATAGGCCGAAAAAGAAATCAGATACGGATTGGACGTGTAAATATACTGAAAATCAGAGGCGGCCAGTTCGTCCTCCCCTTCAAAATAATAGGCCAGCGCAGTGCCGAGTTTGGCCGAAGATGCATATTCAAAATCCGCCGTCAGATACAGCATATTGGCAAAAGACTGCCGCGCTTTTTTATATTTTCCGGCGGCAAATAATGTCCAGCCGCGCGTCAGTTCAATAAAGGGATCCTCGGGAGCCAGAGAAGCAGCCTTGTCTATATATGCCAGGGCCTGCTTGACCAACCCGCGCTGCAAAGAAAGGATGGAAAGCTCCAAATTGGCGCGCGCGGCGACGGAGGAATCTTCGGAATTTTCAAAAGCCTTATAAGAAAAATAACATTCATCCGGCTCTCCGGCGGCACACTTTTCGGCCACGGCGGCCAACTCCGCCGGCTGGCTGTAGTCCATAACGGTGGTATGCAAAATACGCTCGCTAAGCTGGAGATTCAAACGGGTAACCACCGAACTTTTTGTGACGGTGCCGGAAGGATTCTGCGCATCAGCCGGGGCGGACTCTTCATATGTGGCACTGCCCACCACTTCCGCAGCGGGAGCCTGCGCGTCCGGGCCGGGCTGTGCCGGCTCAGGAGACTGCTGCGCCGGCAAAGCGGCTGCCCCAAACAGGGCCAAAAATATAAAAAACAGTCGGAGCTTTCTCATATACAAATTATAACAAATTGAAAGGAGGAACCGGACAAGAAAAGCTCTATAATTCTTTGATCGCCAGCCGCACCCCTGCCACCCGGCATGGGAAGCATCGAACAGACATCCTTTCCTGTCTATACGAATACCAGGTAACCTGTTTGCCATACAGGCAGCCTCCCGGGGCAAGCATACGCACTCTCCGGCAAAAAAGCGGGGAAAATGTACTGCCGATATAGACTGCTCCATACTCCAGCCGCCACGCAGACGACCCGCTGGAACGGAAAGAGGAATGGATCTAAATAAAAATATTTTCCCGGAAGACCGGGCGAAATAAATTTGCAAACATGCACTTTATGCATAACTAATCAAAATGGTTGCGGAAAATCCCCAGACCGACAAATGCCAAAGGATATAATATAAATGTCAATTGAAAAATAAAACCGAAAAGCAGAGTGCTATGCGTTTCTTCATGTATAAAAGGGAAAAAACTGGTTATTTATTACCTATGAACAAACAGCGGCTGCGCACAAAAAGCCCCGCGCCGGAAAACCGGTGCGGGGTTGTATAAACACCCGTCCGGCGGGGAGCCGGACAGGGGCTTTCTATGAAACTTTCTTAATATTCATCCTGAGTACCACTTGTCACGGTAAAATGGTAACTGCAATTTCCACAGGTTACGGACTTTTCCCGGGCCACTTTGTTCCGTTCAAAAGACACGGAAGCAATTTGGCACCATCTGGGATCGTCAAAAGCCGTACTCCAACCGCAATCTTGGGTGTAAGGGTGCGTCGTTTCGCCTTTAGCAATCTCTACGGAAGTTCCTCCACCCTGTCTATATTCGGCATAGATAGTCAGCCAGTCTAAAGGCATGGCTGTATCTGATTCACAACGCCATTTCCCGACATAATTGCAGTCTTCAGTACCCGGAGGCAAATCTGCCCATTCCGTACAGCCGTTTAAGTATATATACTGCGTACAAGAAATTTCAATATCTACCACGGGTTCATAATCATACTGACAGGTGGAATAATTCCAAGTACCTTCGGAATATCCCCCACAAGAACAATAACTGCCTGAAATATTTTTTCTTCCGTTGGGAGGCTCACAATGCTCATCCTCCGGCTCTTCAGGTTCCGTAGTGGTCTGTCCGCAGTTTCCGAATGCTAACACTTTAAACGTCTTCATGTTCCCCTCACTGTCCTCTCCTATCCGTTCCACCCACTGCAGGTTCGTACATTCGCT
>CALUVA010000117.1 GCA_944324105.1 uncultured Elusimicrobiales bacterium | reverse complement strand
CGCACGTCAGATAATTTTTGGGCACAAACGCAAAAAAGTTATACAATAGGTACAGTGGTGCGCAGCCGGATTGCCAGCGCCGAAGATACCTTACTTATGACGAGGGACTGATTATGAATAAAAAGAATTTTTCGGAAAAACGCAAACACCGCCGCATGCCGGTCATCAGCAATTTGATTGAACCGGTTAATCTGTTTTATAAAACCCAAGACGGAAAAGAAACCTCCCTGGTGGCCATTTTGGCCGATCTTTCCGCTTCCGGCATGCGGATGATCAGCTTTTTGGGTGCGCCAATGGCGGAGCATTTTTCCATCAGCCTGCAGCTGCCGGGCATGGAAAAAATGGAAATCGCCGCGCGTATGGCCTGGGTAAAACAAAAAGAAAATGTGTATACCGTAGGGATTGAATTTACGGACATGAAGCCGCAGTACGCCACGCTGATCAGTGCTATGGCCGACGATTTTAACGATTGCGACACGCGCATCCTGCTGCGCCTGCCCGAAGTGTGCACAGCCAACTGTAAAGCCCACCGTATTTGCAATAAAATACAAAAAGACGAAACATTGTTTGACGATTAGTATTCTGACAGTCCCTTTAAAAGCCCGCTTTCCGGCGGGCTTTTTCATTCTTCAAAATTATACTGCATCATGCAAATAGGTTAGAGTATCCTAAATATGGAAATAATAGAATATTAAACAAGAAAGCCATTTTACCGGTTTTTTGGTGTCCCCAGCGGGATTTGGGTGGGATTATCCGGCTGAACGCAGCAAAAAACGTATCATTTTGCCGTTCTTTGCAGGGAGCCAAGCGGTACCTGTTTTGGGAAAGCGATCCTCAAATTACGGGGGTCGCTTTTTTACATCTGCACGGGTGAGGCTATTATACCCCCCGCCGGAAATTACACAGGCAGAGTTGGAAGATTTATACGCCGCCATCCGTCGTACACGCGAAAATTTTTTGGAAGCCAAGGAAAAATGTTACCGGCTTTTCTGCCTGATAAAACGCCGAGGATGTTATTTACAAACTAAACGAAAAATCAACAAAGCTCCCAAGCACCGCGATAAAACCAAAGACAAACATTCTTCCTGTCTTTTAGTTCTTCCGCAATCGTCCCTTTCTTTTTCCGTACTCTTAATTTACTACAATATACCCATGAAACATATTGTTCTGGCCGGCCCCACTGCCAGCGGAAAAACGGAACTGGCCCTGTCGCTGGCCCGGAAACTGGACGCGCAGATTATCTCCGCCGATTCGCGCCAAATTTACCGCGGGCTGACACACGGCACCGCCAAGCCCGAAGGCGTATGGGAAAAGGGCACATACTTCGTGCAGGGCATACCGTATCATTTGGTGGATTTTCTGCCTCCGGATAAAACCTTTGATGCGGCGGCTTTTTGTGCGCAGGCAACGGCGTTAACGCTGGAAAATCCAGACTCGCCTTTTATTTTTGCCGGCGGGACGGGCATGTACCTGCACGCTTTTTTTGTCGGCATGGACCCGCTGCCTCCTTCTGATCCGGCCTTGCGGGCCGAACTGACGGCTTTTGCCGCCGCCCGCGGCAAGGAGGCTCTGCATGCGCGTCTGGCGGAAAAAGACCCCGTTTCCGCCGCCCAAATTCCGGCGGGAAATATTCAGCGCGTCATGCGTGCCCTGGAAATCACGCTGCTGGCCGGCAAACCGGCTTCAGAGCTGAAAAGCGGCGCGTTTTTCGGGCAGTTCCCCGAGGAAAAAGCCTTATTTGTCTATCTAAACTGGGACAAAGAACTTTTAAACGCACGCATTGAGCGGCGCACGCGCGGCATGCTGGACCCCATGGCCGCCGAAACGCGCGCCCTGCTGGCCGCCGGCGCGGCGGCGGACTGCCCCGCCCTCAAAAGCCTGGGATATCCGCAGATTTTACAATGGATAAACGGGGAAAAAAGCAGGGAAGAAACTTTTGACAAAATTTTTACGCTCACGCGCCAGTACGCCAAACGCCAGCGCACCTGGTTCAACCGTTATAAAAACGCCCTGCGGCTGGAGCTCCACTCCGAAAAAGAGTTTTCTGCGGAAGATTTGTCCCAACACATTATTGAAAAATATACCTCTTATGTCTGAAACCGTTATCCTGGTCGGCGCGACGCTGAAAACCCAAACGCCGGACCCGCACTCTTTGGAAGAACTTAAACGCCTGGCCGAAACCGCCGGCGCACAAACCGCCGCCGTTTATTCCGTACGCCTGGAAGCCTACAATCCGGCCACGCTGATAGGCTCGGGCAAACTGCGGGAAATTGCCTCCGCCTGCGAAACCTGCCGCGCCGACGCGGTGATTTTTGACGATGAAATTACCCCCGCCCAGCAAAAAAATTTAGAAGAAATCCTGCCCGCCAAAGTGCTGGACCGCACGCGGCTGATACTGGACATTTTCGCTTCGCGCGCACGCACCCAGGAGGGCAAACTCCAGGTGGAGCTGGCGCAGCTGAATTATCTGCTGCCGCGTTTAAGCGGGCGCGGCGCGGCCATGATGCAGCAAAAGGGCGGCATCGGCATGCGCGGCCCCGGGGAACGCAAGCTGGAATATGACCGCCGCCGCCTGCGCGCGCGCATTACCCGCCTGGAAAAAGAAATTGACCAGGTCAAGCGCGAACGCGCCCTGCGCCGCCAACGACGTTCCAGCGTGCCCCTGCCGCAAATAGCACTTATCGGATATACCAATGCCGGAAAAAGCACGCTTTTAAACGCATTGGCCAACACCAACACCGTATACGCCGATGACAAACTTTTTGCCACATTAGACCCCACCACGCGCCGCGTGCCCATGCGCGGCGGAGGGCAAATGCTGTTTACCGATACGGTGGGATTTATTCAAAAACTGCCGCACGCGCTGGTGTCGGCCTTTCGCGCCACGCTGGAAGAAACCGCCTTTGCCGA
>CALUVA010000116.1 GCA_944324105.1 uncultured Elusimicrobiales bacterium | reverse complement strand
GCCGCCCCCGTAATGACGGAGGGACTTTTGCCCGCGTAGGCCAAAATCTCGTATACCATGGCGGTGGTGGTGCTTTTGCCGCTGGTGCCCGATACGGCAATCGTGCGGTGCTCGGCCACGTGTTTGGCCAGCAGTTCGGAGCGGTGCATGACGGGGATGTCCAGCTCTTTGGCCTTTTGCAGTTCGGGGTTGTCTTCTTCAATGGCGGAAGACAAAATGACCAGGTTGGTGTCTTTGTCCAGCCCGCTGCCGTCCTGCGGAAAAAGAGCGATGTTTAATTTCTTTAAATAGTTCCACAAAGCCAAATCCGTATAGCCTTTGCTGATGAGGCGGTCGGAACCGGTCACGGTGTCCCCGCCCATGGCGTGCAGCTGCGCCAGCGCGCTCATGCCCACGCCGCCAATACCGATAAAATGAATTTTCATACAGTAGGATCCTTTTTCTTGGAAGATTTTAAAGCAAATGCCGCATAGTCCTGCATGGTGTAAAATCCGGCCGGCTGATTGACCAGCCAAGCCGCTATTTCCACGGCGGACGCGGCGAACAAATCGCGGTTTAATGCCTCGTGTTTGAGGATAATTTTATCGTACGCTCCCGACAGGGTCAAAATGTGTGTGCCGGGCACTTCGCCTATACGCTCATAGGAAATATTTTCCTGCGGCAGGCCGATAATTTCCGCCAAACGTTTGGCGGTGCCGGAGGGGGCGTCTTTTTTATGCGTGTGGTGGATTTCATGCAGGGCCATATTGTATCCGGCGTAAAGCTGGGCGGCTTTTTTAAGCAGCTGGCCGAAAAAGTAAACGCTTAAACTGACGTTGGGAGCGTAAAAGAGCGGGATTTTATGTTCTTCCTGCATTTGGAACAAAAACCGTTCCGGCAAATTCGTGGTGCCTATCAGGCACGCGGCCTTTTGTTCTTTGGCCAGGTCAAAGGCCTCCAAGGCACCCTGCGGAGTGGAGAAGTCTATAATCACGTCGGCTTTTTCGGTGGTCTTATCGCCTGCTTCACGTAGGGCGGCCACTTCCAGCCCCAGCTGCGGGGACGCTTTGATAATGCGCGCAATGGCTTTGCCCATTTTGCCGTTGGCGCCGTTGATGATTACTTTTTTCACAGGTATTTCTCCAGTAAAAGCTGTACAATCTGCCGCGCGTTCATGGCCGCGCCTTTTAAGAGATTGTCAAATGTAATGAAATAGTGGATAATGTTCGGCTCTTCCAAATCCCTGCGCAGGCGGCAGGCGTATGTGGTTTCCTGCCCGCTGGCCTGTTTGGGGGTAATGATTTCCTCGCTGTATTGCAGATTCGGGAAAGCGTTCCACCGTTTTTTTACTTCCGCTAAATCAAAGGGTTCCTCCGCCTTGAGCGTAACGCCCAGGCTGTGGGCGTTTTCCACCGCCACGCGCACCGTATGCGGATAGACTTTGACGCGGGGCAGGCCCAAAATTTTGCGTGTTTCGTAAATGCCTTTGAGTTCCTCGGAGGTATAGCCGCTGTCCTGTATGGAACCGATCAGCGGCACGCAGTTGTTTTCATATAAAGAACCCGGGGTGTGAAATTCTTCCAGCAGTTTTTTGCCGCCGCCGCTGATGGCCTGATAGGAGCAGAAAAACACTTCCGTCAAATGGTAAGCCTTCATCAGCGGGGCTATGGTCATTACCAGGCCTGTGGTGGTGCAGTTAGGGCTGGCGATCAGGCGCGTATCTTTGGTAATGGTCTGCGGATTGATTTCCGGTATGACCAGCGGCACGGAGGGGTCCTGGCGGAAATAGGCTGACATATCCACAATATAGCCGATGCGGTCTTTGAGCTGTTCATACAGCCGCGCGCTGTCTGCATTGTCCGTGCACAGCACGGCCGCATCCAGCGCGGGGATTTCGTCATTGCGCCCGAACAGCTTGGTTTCAAAAGGAACCGTGATTTTTTTAAATTCTTCCTGCAGCGTGCGGCCCACTACGCCGTTGGCGCCGATAATACCTACGGTTTTCATATACGCTCCTAAATCAGCAAAGATTTTTCCGTTTGTTCCAAAATTTCGTCCAGTTTGGCCTTGTTAGCGTCGGACACCGAACCCAGCGGCAGGCGCACCGTTTCCCCGCCCACACCCAGCCGCGAAAGCAGGTATTTGACGCAGGTGGGGTTGGTTTCCAAATAACAGGCCTTAATCAGCGGGTAGGCTTTGGAGAAAATTTTAAACGCTTTTTGCGTGTCGCCTTTTTGCCAGGCTTTGTAAATTTTCACAAAAGCCGGCGCCAGCACATTGGCCGCCGCGCTGATGATGCCGGAGGCGTTGATGGCCAGGTACTGCGGGAATAAGTCATCGTTGCCGCACAGAATGTCTGTGTGTCCGGCAAATTCCACGGCGGTATCGGTTACGCGGGCCATGTCATAGTCGGCTTCTTTGACCGCTTTGATTTCCGGCACGCCCTGTAATAAATCCCGCATGACGCCGGCGGAGAGTTTCAGCCCCGTGCGCCCCGGGATATGGTACAGAATAATGGGCGCGCCGAACTCGGCCGCGTGGCGGAAATGTTCCAGCAGACCGGAAGGATTGGGCTTGTTGTAATACGGAGTGACGATCAACACACCGTCCGGATTGTGTTTTAGGGCCGCTTCGGTGTTTTGCATCATGGTGCGGGTGCAGTTGGTACCCGTACCGATGACGATTTTTACGCGTTTGTTGATTTGCCTGACGGCGGCGCAGAGCAGTTCGTCTTTTTCCGCTTCGTCCATGGCTGCCGCTTCGGCGGTGGTGCCCAGCAGGACAATGCCGTCCACGCCGGCGGCAATTTGTTTTTCCAACAATGTTTCCAAGGCTTTAAAATCGGTTTTTCCGGCGGCTGTAAAAGGCGTGGCCAGCGCGGTGTATACTCCGTTAAACATAAACCCTCCCCCGCCGCACCTGGCGGCGGACTTTCTTTCATTTATTCTAGCATTAATTGCTATAATGAAG
>CALUVA010000115.1 GCA_944324105.1 uncultured Elusimicrobiales bacterium | reverse complement strand
TCTTTGTTAATCGCCACAATCACGTCCGCGCCCGAACAGCCGGCCATATGCTGAATCTGGCCCGAAATGCCGCAGGCGATATACAGCTTGGGCTTTACCGTACGGCCCGTCAGGCCGATTTGGCGGCGGTATTCAATCCAGCCGCTGTCCACCGGCGCGCGCGAAGCGGCCACCGCGCCGCCCAGGCGTTTGGCCAGTTTTTCCAGCAGGGCAAAACCTTCCGGCTTGCCCAGGCCGCGGCCGCCGGCCACAATGACGTCCGTTTCGGACAAATCCAGCCCTTCGCCCTCACTTTTGACAAACTGCAAAAATTTGGCCAGCGAGGTAAATTTCCCGCCGTCAAAAGCGAATTCAATCACTTCACCCGTACGGCCCGCTTCTTTGGCGGCCTTGGGGTAGGCCATGGGACGCAGGGAACACATTTCCGGCCGCGTGTGGGCGCAGGTAATGGTGGCCATAAGGTTGCCGCCGAACGTCGGGCGCGTGGCGTGCAGCTGCCCGTCCTCTTTATGAATCACCACTTCGGTGGCGTCGGCCGTCAGGCCCGTCCCCGCCAAAATGGCCGTCTTGGCCGAAAGGGAGCGCCCCATATTCGTGGCAGGCAGCAAAAATTTATTGGGTTTATACTGCGCAATCATGGCAGAGAGCGTCTTGGCATAGACGTCGTCCACATAATTTTCCAGCTGGGGCGCGTCGCACACATAAACGATATCGGCCCCGTGTTCAAACATATCCCGCGCAAATTTTTTCACATCTTTGCCGAGCAGCACCGCGCAAAGTTTTTCGCCCAAATCGTCGGCCAGTTTACGGCCGGCGTTTAACAGTTCGTAGGCCGTGGGGCTGACCTTGCCGCGGGAAACTTCCGCCAAAATCCATACGTTTTTCCACTCTTTCATAAATCGCTCTCTTGTTCAAATACGGCGGCGCCAGGGCGCACGCGCTTAAATATATTTATTTTCCTTTAACAGTTCCACCAGTTTGGCGGCCTTTTCTTTTCCGTTGGCCCCTTCCACCACGACGGCGTTGGCGTCGCGCTTGGGAGCAAAGGATTTAACCACGCGGGTCGGGCAATTTTTCACGCCCAGCTTGCCTTTGTCGGCGCCGATGTCGTCGGCGGTCCATTTGGTCACTTCGGCGCGTTTGGCGGCCATGCGGCCCTTGACGCTGCGTACGCGCGGATTGCTGATTTCTTTAACCACGCTGATAACGCACGGATACGGCAGCTCCAGCACTTCGGTACCGTCCTCGGTCAGGCGTTCCACGGTAATGCTTTTGTCCCCCGCTTTGACCACGCGGCGCACAAAAGCGGCGTTGGGCCAGCCCAGCCAGGCGGAAATCTGCGGGCCGATGTGGCCGGTGTCACTGTCGTTGGTCTGTTTGCCGCAGATAATCAAATCTATTTTATTTTCGGCGTTTACTTTTTCCGCCCCTTTGGACAGGGCGTAGCTGGTGGCCCAGGTGTCCGAACCGGCAAAGGCCGTGTCACCCAGCTGATACACTTTGTCGGCCCCGCGGGCGATGCTGTCGCGCAGGACGTTTTCCGCCGCCGGAGGGCCCATGGTAATGACCGACACGCTGCCGCCCAGCTGTTCCTTGAGGCAGACGGCCTCTTCCAGCGCGTATTCGTCAAACGGATTCATCGCGCTTTCCACGCCGGAGCGGATCAGGCAGCCGGTGGCGGGGTCAATTTTGACATTGTCGGATTTCGGGGTTTGTTTAACACAGGCTAAAATGTGCATGCTACTCTCCTTTGGCGGCGTATTCTTTGATTAAAGCCGCGATGATTTCGTTTTTCTGGATATGGACGGTGCCTTCGTAAATTTGGGTAATTTTGGCGTCGCGCATGTATTTCTCCAGCGGAAAATCGCGCATATACGCCACGCCGCCGCAGAGGGTCACGCATTCGTCGGCCACTTCCATGGCCGTGTTGGCACAGAACAGTTTGGCCATGGCGCTGTATTTGGTCCAGCGGCCGCCTTTGATTTTTTTCAGTTCGTCATGCACCGTGGTGCCGTTTTCCAGCGCGGCTTTGACGGCGGGCAAAAACTCTTCGTCCATTTTGTGCGTCAGGGTGTACACCAGCGCGCGGCCGGCCTCGGTTTTGGCGGCCAGCTCGGCCACTTTATGGGCCAAAGCCTGAAAGGTAATAATGGGCTGCCCAAACTGCTTGCGCGTGCGCAGGTAGGGGATGGTTTCGTCCAGCGCGCCCTGGGCAATGCCCACGGCCTGCGCCGCCACGCCCGGGCGGGAATAGTCCAGCGTTTCCTGCACATACAGCAGGCCGCGTCCCTCGCCGCCCAACAGGTTTTCTTTGGGCACGCGCACATTGTCAAAAATCAGCTCATAGGTCGGATTGGTGCGTATACCCATTTTTTCTTCTTTCTTGCCGAAGGTAAACCCGGGGGTGCCTTTTTCTATAACCAGCATGGAAATGCCGCGCGGCCCGCGGGAAGGGTTGGTATTGACGATGACGGTGTAAAAATCGGCTTCTTTGCCGGTGGAAATAAAATGTTTGGTGCCGTTTACCACATAATAATCGCCGTCTTTAATGGCGGTGGTTTTTAAAGCGGTGGCGTCGGATCCGGCTTCGGGCTCGGTCAGCGCAAAGGCCCACAGTTTTTTGCCGCTGGCCAAATCATAGCACCAGCGTTCCCGCTGCTCCGGCGTGGCGGCCAGAAACATCGGAATCGCCCCCAGCGCAGACGTGCCCGGGGTCAGCGCCAGGCCCGCGCAGACGCGGGAAAGCTCTTCAAAAGCCATGGCCAGGCAGGTAATTCCCCCGCCCAGACCGCCGTATTTTTCCGGCAGCCACAGGCCGAACATGCCGCTTTTGCGGAATTCTTCATACATCTCTTTGGAAAACTGTTCCTTGGCGTCCATTTCCGCGCGAAGGGGTTTAAGTTTCTTTTGCGCCAGCTCACGCGTGGCGTTTAAGGTTTCCTGCTCCATTTCATTAATAGCGTAATCCATTATTTCTTCTCTCCGGTGGAATGAAATTTGCGCCGCGCGGGGCGTTTTTTACCCCCGCGGAAATGAAAAGGTTTCTTGCCTGCGGCGCGTTTGGGCGGCACCAGTGAGCGGTACAGCTGCTCCTG
>CALUVA010000114.1 GCA_944324105.1 uncultured Elusimicrobiales bacterium | reverse complement strand
GAGGAGATTAACATGAAAAATAATAAAAAAGGCTTCACCCTGATTGAGTTGCTGGTCGTGGTGCTCATTCTGGGTATCTTGGCCGCGATGGCCATGCCGCAGTACTTCAAAGCGGTGGAACGCAGCCGCATGTCGGAGGCGGTGAGCCTGCTGGGCAGCATTGCCGGTGCACAGCAGAGAAAATACCTGCAGATTAACAAGTATGTAGAGGATTACCGCGGGCTGGACGTGGTCCCTGCCGGTGCGACGGGAGATTCTTATACGACCAGCGATAACGGCTTTACGATTACGATTGACGGCACCGGTTATACTGAAGGCGTTGCTAAGGCCACCCGCTCCAGTTCAAACGGTACGTTAAATTACAATTATAATTTAACCCGCTATTATGCCAGTAATCTGACGCAATGCAACGGTACGGATACGAACGGCCAGGCCCTGTGCGCGGACTTCTGTGGTACTGACACACCGGCAGCCAGCTGTTGCAGTGACGGTACAAAGGCTGCTTGCACTGCCCCGACCACGGGTAATGCCGCGAGCGGTGGCTCCAACCCTTAACTCGCCTTGGTTTTACACCCAAAACCCCCGCTTATTCAAGCGGGGGTTTTATGCACCAAAGCTGCTTGTTTTATTTCTTCCTGCCCTGCGCGGCCACGGCGGCCATGCGTTTTTTAATTTCTTCGAGGTCGCCTAAAAAATAATCTTTGACCAAGTTTAAGTTGTCGTCAAATTCAAACACATATGGCGCGCCCGTGGGCAGATTTAAAGACACAATGTCTGCGTCGGGAATATTTTTTAAATATTTTACAATGCCGCGCAGGCTGTTGCCGTGTGCCGTTACCAGCAAATTGTCCTCCTGCTCCAGCCGCGGGAAAATTTCTTCTTTCCAATACGGCAAGATGCGTTCTATGGTGTCTTTTAACGATTCCGTCAGCGGCAGATATTGCCGCGGTACTTTGGCATAACGCACGTCGGCGTACGGGCTGCGCGGGTCGTCCGGCGCCAGGGCCGGAGCGGGCACGTCATAACCGCGCCGCCACAGTTTGACCTGTTCTTCGCCGTATTTGGCGGCGGTTTCGCTCTTGTTCAGCCCCTGCAAAGCGCCGTAATGTTTTTCATTGAGGCGCCAGGATTTTTCCACCGGTATCCATTCCTGGTTTAGCACGCCCAGCACAATATCCAGCGTTTGCACCGCGCGGCGCAGATAAGACGTAAACGCGCATCCAAATACCAGACCTTCCTTTTTAATCAGTTCCCCGGCCTGCGCGGCTTCGGCGCGGCCCTGTTCCGTCAGCGGCACGTCCGTCCAGCCGGTGAAGCGGTTTTCCAAATTCCACGTGCTTTGCCCGTGGCGCAGCAAAACGATTTTTTTCATTATGATACCCTCCGTTCCCTTCAGTATAGAAAAATTTTGCTTGCGCGCGGGGGCGGTTTTTTATTATAGTAATCCTATGACCGTTTATTTTTCTTTCAAGGCCGACAAACAGAACAAGAGCAAGAAATGCTCTTGCGTGTTTGCTTGCAATTTGGCGGAAAGAAACTGACGGTACTATTTTAAAACATGTAAACCCCCGCTTGATTGCAAGCGGGGGTTTTCTTTTTATAAGGAGGACGCATGGCGTTTCATTACCAGGACGGAGAGTTGTTTGCAGAGCAGGTAAATTTGGAAAAACTGGCGCAGGAGGTCGGCACGCCGTTTTATTGTTATTCCCAGCGCAAGCTGGCCGATAATTTCGGCGCCTATATGCGCGCGCTGGCGCCGTTTCATCCGGCGGTGTGTTATTCGGTCAAAGCCAACGCCAACCTGGCCGTGGTGCGCGCTATTGCCGCCATGGGCGGCGGGGCGGACGTGGTGTCCGGCGGGGAATTGTATTTGGCGCTCAAAGCCGGTATGACGCCGGACAAAATCGTTTTCTCCGGCGTGGGCAAAACCGAAGCGGAGCTGGAGGCCGCCGTGCGGCACGGCATACGCCAGATTAACGTAGAATCGGCCGAAGAAATGCAGCTGTTGGCGCAGGTGGCGCAGCGGCTGGGCAAAAGGGCCAATGTGGCCATACGCGTCAACCCGGATGTGGACGCGCTGACACACGTTAAAATTACCACTGGCAAAAAAGAAAACAAATTCGGCGTGCCCTGGAGCGAAGCCCGCGGCCTCTACCACGCGGCAGCGCAAATGCCGTCCCTGCGCGTGGCGGGCATAGCGGTGCATATCGGCTCGCAGCTGCTGGATTTGGAGCCGTTCCGCCTGGCGTTTACGCGCATAGCCGCCATGACGCGCCAGCTGGAGCAGGACGGCATCACGCTGGAAAATATAGATCTCGGCGGCGGACTGGGTATTAATTATAATGTGGAACTGCCGCCCACCTGCCACGCTTATGCCCAGGTGGTGCGCGAGACGCTGGGAGATTTGAATAAAAATATTATTGTGGAGCCGGGCCGTTCCGTGGTGGGTACGGCGGGCATTTTGGTAACGCGCGTGCTGTACACCAAACAGACGGAACAGAAACGCTTTATTATTGTGGACGCGGGCATGAACGACTTAATCCGCCCCGCCATGTATGAGGCCTGGCACAGCATTTTGCCGGTGCGGCGCGAAGGGGTGGCCCCCGTCGTGGCGGACATTGTGGGGCCCATTTGCGAATCCGGCGACGTGTTCGCCAAAGACCGCATTATTGAACCTGTACAGAGCGGGCGGCTGCTTGCTATAATGTGTGCAGGCGCATACGGCGAGGCGATGGCGTCGGAATACAATTTCCGTCCGGTGCCGCCGGAGGTGTTGGTGTACAAAGACCAATACGCCGTGGTGCGCAAACGCCGCACATATGATGAAATGCTGCAGGGCCAGTGCATTGCCCCGTGGGCGGAGGAACAGGCATGAAAAGACAGATTTGCATTATGAAATTCGGCGGCAATACGCTGGCCAACCAGGAAAAACTGCGTATGGCGGCACAGCTGATTAAGTCGCGCTATGAAGGGGGGTATTTGCCCGTCATCGTGGCTTCCGCCAACGGCAATTTGACCGACGTGCTTTTGGACCATGCCTACAGCTTAAGCCGCAACCCCGACAAGCGGGAGCTGGATATGCTTATTACCACCGGCGAGCGCGTCAGCGTGGCGCTTCTGTCCATTGCTTTAATAGATATCGGTGTACCGGCGGTGTCCTTGACCGGCAGCCAAATCGGCCTCATTACCACCGATACCCACACGGGGGCGGATATTTTAAAACTCAAAGGCGACCGGCTGCCCCATGAACTGGCCGAAGGGCATGTGCCCGTGGTGGCCGGGTTTCAGGG
>CALUVA010000113.1 GCA_944324105.1 uncultured Elusimicrobiales bacterium | reverse complement strand
GAGTTTCCGGTATGTGATGGAAATAATCATGAGATAAACTGGAGAAATTTAACAGTTCGGGGCAATAGCGGGGTGTTTTTGGTGTGCGGAGCGGGGGAGGAAGTCAATCAATGCACGAATCGCAGTTATAAACTATCCCATAAATCTGAATGCTGTCCATCCAGCTCTTTCAGCGATACAGATTGTTATACATGGGAAGAATCTGTTTGCCGTTGGAGCGAAACCCCGGAGATGACGGGCATTTCCGCAGGGCCCGCTAGATTTACCCTTAAAGATTACAACGGAAGCTGTTATGATAAAGACAATACCTGGATTACCGGTGGGGGATATGAGCAAACAGTGGCTCCTCAAGGATATGGATGTCCTTCCGGCACAGTTCCCGGAGGAGTATGCACGGGCTTATGGGAAGACGGAAATTATTGTGTCTATGTGGAAGATTTGGGTTCTTTGAGTCGTTCCCAGGTAGAATGTCAGCAGATGTATAATGACTGCACTTGTTCTTACCATTTAGCTCCAGCATTGTGGTGTAGCTGCTTGGGCGGAGGATATAAAAACAACGGTTGGTAAATATCCTATCACGGCGTATTTGATTTTGTCGGACCTCCTTGTGTCCGGCAAGATACCCGCAGGGGAGCGTCCGTCAGGACGCTCCCTATTCTTTGGGGCGGCTTGCGGATAGTTATAATTTGCTACAATTAATATATGACGGAAAACGATTTTTACCAAAATTATGAAGTGCCCGAAGACCTCCGTTTCCGCACGCAGGACATTTTGCGCAACGGGGGGCTGAAGTGTTCTGCCAAACTGGCGCCCAAATATTTTGAAGATATTTTCACGCCGCCCAATAAAATTACCGAAGTACGCACGGAGCTGGAGTTTTGGCCGGCGGGCAAAGAAATCATGGCCCGCGGGCGGGTGTGGGGCAAGCGTACCGTACGCTGCGACCGCTGCCTCAAAGAAACCGTGCAGGATTTTGACGAATCTTTTTTGGAGAGCTATAGCGTACAAAGCGAAATAATTGATATAATGTTACTTGTGCGGCAAACGCTTGCGTTGACCGAGGATATTCAGTTTTTATGCAAGAGTGACTGCAAGGGCCTTTGCCCCCAGTGCGGCAAGGATTTAAACCAAGGTCCCTGCGCCTGCAAGCCGCCCGTTCTGTCGCCGTTTGCGGCGCTGAAAGGAAAATTTAAGTAAATTCATTTGACGTGTCAAATGCACAGGAGTAAATACAATGCCTAATCCGAAGAAAAAACATACCCGTTCCAGAAGAGACATGAGACGCTCTCACAACTCGGTGATTGAAGTGGCGCAGCTGGTGGAATGCCCCAACTGCAAGGCGATGCGCCTGCCCCACAATGTCTGCCCTTCCTGCGGGTTTTACAAAGACCGTGTTGTCGTCGCCCCGAAGGCGGCCAAGAAAGAAGAAGCCAAATAAAATCTTGCCATGATTAAAATAGCCCTGGACGCTTTAGGCGGGGATTTCGGAGCCGGACCAAACGTGCGTGGCGCCGTAGAGGCGGCCAAACGGTTGGATGCGGAAATTATTTTGGTCGGAGACCAAACCGTCATCCGCCGCGAGTTGTCCGCACTGGGCTATAAAGATCTGCCCAAAAATATTTCCGTGGTGAACGCCCCCGATGTCATAGACATGGGGGCCGACCCCGCACGGGAAGTGCGCTCCAAAAAAACGGCCAGTATTGTCGTTTGTGCCGAATTGGTGCATAAAGGGCAGGCCGATGCTTTTGTTTCCGCCGGACACAGCGGGGCCGCCATGGTGGCCGCGCTGTTTGGCATGGGCCGCATCAAAGGCGTGCTCCGTCCGGCCATCGCTACTCCGATGCCCACTTATCAGGGCGTGAGCCTGCTGTTGGACGGCGGTGCCAACGCCGACTGCAAACCCATTCACCTGTTGCAGTTTGCCGTGATGGGGGCCGCTTATATGGAAAAGGTCTTTGACGTCAAAGACCCGTCCGTAGGCGTTTTGTCCATCGGAGAAGAAGAAACCAAAGGCAACCACCTGGTCAAATGCACCGTGCCGCATATGCGCGAAATCGGCGTCAATTTTAAAGGCACCGTGGAAGGCCGCGACGTAAACACCGGCGAAACGGACGTTATCGTCTGCGATGGTTTTGTGGGCAATATCGTATTAAAAATGGCGGAAGGCCTGGCCAAAACCCTTTTGAATATGATTAAGCGCGAAATCAAAAAGCGCCCGCTGGCTGTGTGCGGAGCGCTTTTGTCCAAACGTGCTTTTAAGGCGGTCAAAGACCACACCAACCCAGACAATTACGGTGGGGCGCCACTGCTGGGCGTGAACGGTGTGGCGATTATTTCGCACGGCAAATCCAATGACGTAGCTATTTTTAACGCTTTAAAAACGGCTAAAAAATTGGTACAAAAAGATTTTATAGGGGATGTGGGCCAAAAAATAGCCGCCCTGAAGGATACCTTTCAGCGTATAGAAGACGAATACGCCAAAGAGGGGGGAAACCATGACTGATTTTAAAGGCCAGAAAGTAGCCGTTACGGGTGCGACGCGCGGCATAGGCCTGGCCATTGCCGAAGCCTTTGCCCAAGCCGGGGCCGACGTAGCCATATGCGGCACGCATGAGGACGCCCTGCAAAAAGCCAAAGAGCATTTGGCTTCCTTCGGCGGTCAAGTCTGTGCCGTCAGAACCGATATTTCCAAGCCCGAAGACTGTGACGCTTTTGTTGCTGCCGTCGTTAAAGAATTGGGCGGGCTGGATGTGCTGGTTAACAACGCCGGCATTACCAAAGACGGCCTGGTGGTGCGCATGCGCCCCGAAGACTGGGACGCCGTTATAAATGTGAATTTGACGGGGACGTTTTTGATGTCCAAAGCCGCTTTAAAAGTGATGTTTAAGCAAAGAAGCGGCAATATCGTCAACATTTCTTCCGTCATCGGGGAAATGGGCAACGCCGGTCAGGCCAATTACGCCGCCAGCAAAGCGGGGATTATCGGGCTGACCAAGTCGCTGGCCAAGGAGTTTGGCTCGCGCGGCGTGCGCGTTAACGCGGTGGCGCCTGGGTTTGTGCGTACGGCCATGACCGACGCCATGAGCGAAGAAATGAAGGAAAAGGCCTTTGAGGCCATTGCATTGAAAAGATTTGCAGAACCGCAGGACATCGCCAAAGCAGTTATGTTTTTGGCCAGCCGGGACGCGGCTTATATTACGGGCCACGTGCTGGCCGTGAACGGCGGACTTTATATTTAAAAAGTAAATTCGGAGGACAACATGTCTGTAGAAAACGTGCAAGAAAGAGTGAAAAATATCATCGTGGAACAGTTGGG
>CALUVA010000112.1 GCA_944324105.1 uncultured Elusimicrobiales bacterium | reverse complement strand
GTGGGATTTATTCAAAAACTGCCGCACGCGCTGGTGTCGGCCTTTCGCGCCACGCTGGAAGAAACCGCCTTTGCCGATGTGCTTTTGCACATACATGACGCGTCCTCTCCCCTGCGGGAAAGCCAAAGCCGTACCGTACGCCAGATTTTAACGGATTTGCATATCCCGCGCCTGCCCGTCATAGACGTGATGAATAAAACGGACCTGCTTCCCGCACCGCGTCTGCGTGCACTGAAAGAACAATACCCCCAGGCTGTATTTATCAGCGCGCAAAATAAGCAAGGTCTGCTGCCGCTGTTGGCCGCTGTGGAAAAGGCCCTGCAAACAAAATGGAAGGTATATACTCTATCTTTGCGCGCGGACCAAACTAAACTACTGGGACAGATTTATATGCGCTGCCTGGTACTGCATCGCAGCGCCCTGCCGGACGGCGGCCTGCAACTGCGCGTCATGGCCACGGAAGGAAATCGCCGGGATCTGGAGAAAAGGCTTACTGCGGCCGGGCTTCCGTAATATCCCGCACGGTCAGCGCGCCGCCAAAAGCGGTTTGCAGCGTTACGTCCGAGCGTTCCGCTTCGCGAGGGGAAATGTTGGACAAATTGGCACTGCGGCCGGGCTCATGAAACGAAGAAATGGTTCCGCGGATAAAAGTGGCATTTTGGCGGCTGATAGGCGTAAACAAAAAGTAGTCCGAAGAATACGGCATATATCCCACCTCTTCATCTTTTTCGTTATACACCATAATGCGGCCCTGGCTGTTTAAGTTGGCAGACACCACCCCGATAATGTTCCCCCCCGGCAGCACCACGCCGCCGCCGCTCATTCCCTTTTCCACGCCGAAATTGCCGCCCATGTAGTGATGCAGCTGCGGAAAATAATAAAAATCCGCGGCGCGGCTATCATGAAAAAAGATACTGCCGCTGCGCAGGTCCGGTACGGCCAGAGGCTGACGGACCTGACGGGCATTTTCATCCGGCACCACCAACAGTTTGGGACGGGCTGACGCCAGCGCCTGCCACTGGGCCCGCTGTTCGGCATATTCGGATTTATTAAGGGTTTTAAGAAAATCTTTTTCTTCCAAAGCCAGTTTTGCGCGGGCGTCATAGAAAAAATATTCTTCCGGGCCTGGATCAAAGCGGATAAGCGCCACATCATAACGAATATTTTTTGCATCATCCAAATGATACTGACGCGGAGTAAATACTTTTGGTTCGGCAGATGTATGATGTACCTCCGCCAGGGCCCGCACATCCCCCTGCAGCAGATTAAAAGTCAATAAACATTCCGTATCACAATACGGACGCACGCAATGCGCGGCGGTCAAATACCATTTGGGCAAAATACGCACGGCGTGGCACTGCTGGCCGGTGCGGTCATTTTGCACAGTCATCACTGTTTGGTTTAAAAAATCTTCCGCAAAAAACACCGGCTTATCCTGGGCCGCGGCGGAAACGACAAAAAACACGGCTGAAACAAAGATGAAAAGGACTTTCTTCATAATCTCTCCCACGTGGAAAACTGCGCTTTTTTTAAGTATATATAAAAATCTTTTTTCTTACCACCCGTCATCCGTTTGTACATTTGCCAGAAAGGCCAAACTTTATATAATAAATATATGACTATCAAAGTACTGCTGCTGGTTTTATTTAGTTATTTGCTCGGGGCCGTTCCCACCGGCTACCTGATTGCCCGTAAAGTAATGGGCATAGACATCCGGGAACACGGCTCGGGCAATCCGGGCGCGGCCAACGTGTACCGCACGGTAGGTAAATGGGCTGGCGTAACCACTTTTTTAATTGACGGCCTGAAAGGGTTTATCCCCACTTGCCTGGCCCTGCATATTTTCCCCGGCAGCTATTGGCCGGCCATTTTGTGCGGCACAATCGCTATTTTGGGCCATATGTGGACTATTTACCTCAAATTCCGCGGCGGCAAGGGAGTGGCCACCTCCGCCGGTGTATTTGCCGCATTACTGCCCATACCGACGGGGCTGGCGTTTGCGGCGTTTGTGGTATGCGTGGCTTTGTGGGGACGCATTTCCATTGGTTCTATCGTCGCCTGCATAGTATTGCCCATAGCCAGTTTTTCTATCGGCAGCCATCCGTTGGCCGTAGATATTATGGCCTTAGCCATAGCCCTGTTGGTTATTTACAAACATATTCCCAATATTAAACGCCTGCTTGCCAAGAAAGAACTGGCTTTTGAAGACGGCGCAAAAAAAAGAAAACATGAAAATAAATAATATTACCGTTTTCGGCGCGGGAATTTGGGGCAGCGTGATAGCCCAGCATTTGGCCAAACGCGGCTACAATGTGCGCCTGTGGGAGTACAACGAACAGCTGCTGCACGCCTTGCAGACCATGGGTCGCCACCCCAATATCCCCAATTTCAAAATTCACGACAACATCAAGCTGACCGGCAACGTCAAAGAAGCCGTACAGGACGCGGATATGTTGGTGTTTGTCATTTCCTCCAAAGCCATACGCTCCTTCTGCCGCGAACAGTTAAAGCCGCTTTTAAACGGCAAGGTGTTGCCCGTAGTCAGCGCGTCCAAAGGCATAGAGGACAAAACCTTTAAAACCATTTGCGAAATCATTGAAGAAGAACTGCCGCAGCTTAAAGACAAGGCGCTGGCCTTCAGCGGGCCGAGCTTTGCGCTGGAGGTGGCGCAGGACGTCCCGACTAAAATCATGCTGGCCGGCAAAGACCCCGCTTTGGTAGACGAAATACGCCCCGTCTTTGACGGAGACCCAATTATCGTGGTGCCGGCTTCGGACAGACGCGGGGTGGAATACGGCGGTGCCATTAAAAATGTGTTGGCCATCGGTGCGGGCGTGATTGACGGCATAGGTGACGGGGCTAATTCCAAAGCAGCCCTCATTACCCAGGCTTTGCAGGAAATGGACTCCGTGCTGGTTAGCCAAGGCGGACGCCCCAACACTGTGTACAGTTTGGCCGGCTTTGGCGATGCAATACTGACCTGTATGTCTGCCATTTCGCGCAACCGCCGCCTGGGCGAAAAACTCGGCTCCGGTCTGACGCTGGAAGAATCCAAAAAAGAAGTGGGCACTATTGCCGAAGGCGTCAATTCCGTACAAAGCGTCTACGATATTGCGCGCAAAAACAATTTAAACACGCCGATTATTGACGCCATTTGGCAAATCGTCTGTCAGGGGCAAAAGCCTCATGTGCTGCTGCAGGCCATGGGCTTTGTCAACCGCGGCAACAAATAAAACAAGGACAAAGCAACATGAACAAGGACGACGTAATCCGCCATCTCACCCGCCACGTGCTGGACAAAAAACAGGCCAAAATTTCCGTGGACAAAGTGTTTGAAATCATTAAACACGGCTTAAAACGCGACGG
>CALUVA010000111.1 GCA_944324105.1 uncultured Elusimicrobiales bacterium | reverse complement strand
GCGGTGGCCAAGTGGTAAGGCGTGAGTCTGCAAAACTCATATTCGCGGGTTCGATTCCCGCCCGCACCTTTTCTTTAAACCCCGCCTGCCGGCGGGATTTTTTATTACAAAACACTTCCATATCAGCGGGAAAGCTGCTTTTGCCGTTTATGCCCGGAATACTTTCCAGGTACAGACAAGCCTTCTCCCACAACCGCCGCTTTTCTTTTCCAGCCGCATTTCTGCAAAACAGCTTTAATGCTTTGGCGGCTCCAGCGTATCACGGCCTTTTTGCCCTGCTGCGCTGCTATTTGTACCAAGGCCATATTCATTAGCGTTTTGGCCGGCAATACTTTTATCACTTGTCTTCCGGCAGCTTTAGCACCCCATCCCATGGCACGGAAAACACCGCTGAACAATTTTCCTAAAGCTATCCATTCAGCAGTTACTTCACAAGCTCCCTGCACACCTGTGCAGACGACATTCCAGGGGTATCCTTTTTTAAGTTTACTGTACAGTTCTTTCTGCAATGTGTCTTGTTCTTTGTCCCAGCCGTCCAGGGAAGCTTTGGCAAAATGAATGGCTGCTCCCAATCGCATCCCCGTCAAAGGGATATACAGATAAGAGCGGAAATGGCCTTCGCGGTCTGTTTGCAAATGTTGACGTACGAACTGCTGCATTAAAGAAGAACTTTCGGCAGCGGAACGCGTGTCATAGGACAAAAACAGGGCTTGCACCAGGGTACCGAGAATAAAATGTCTTCTGCCGTTGGGAGAATCGACAAAATGTCCGTTTCCGTCCGTCCCCGGCGTAGGAGAGTGCAGATAAAAACTTTCCCCAGTATCTGAAAAACGGTCTGCGGTTTCTTTACCCGCTGCAGCGCGAAACACCGGGTTTAAACCACCGGCACTGACCATTTGCTTGAGTATACCGTCGTCATCCTTCATAGAAAAGAAACTGTTAGCCTGCGCAAACAGAGAAATTAAAACGCCCTGATTAGTGGCCCCCAGTACATTTTTAATACCGCGCATTTTATAATCAGCACGGTCATTTTGCATCCAGTTAAATTTGCGAATCAATTGCTCCAGTTTAAGTTCAAAATAATCGCGCTGCTGTTTGGTCCAAGCCTTTTCGATACCCATATCTGTCGTTATATCAGTCGCCAAATCCGCTAACAACGCCGCCGACCATCCACGCCGGGCGGTATTCCCCGGTCTGGCGGAAACCTCTACTTGTTCAAAAGCCCGGTTCAGCACTTGTTTCCACATCCAAGGATGATGTCCCAACGCAACAGCCGTCATTTCGTAAAAAGACTGCAAGGCAAAATCGGGGCTTTTTTCATTATAATCCCCCAGCCAGGCGAACACCGTATCCAATAGTTTTGCATCCCAGTTCCCATTACCATCTACAAACATCGCCATATAGACCAAAGAAGACGCCTCCTCTGCAGACAGCCCTTTTATATACGCCACATCACTTATTACCGCCGTAAACGCCGCCCCGTCTACATGACCCTGCGCCCCAAACTGTGCCAACAAAGTTTGCACCGTCATATTCGTCTGCCGCGTGAAAGCAGCTTTCTGCAATGCATTCAGCAATTTATTTTGAGGCTGACGCGGCTGCAGTATGGTAGAGGAGGGAGCCGGCGAAAAAGGGTTTCCCCAGGAAGGTTTTGGCTGTGCAAACCGGGGGAAAAACCTTTCCTGTGCCGCCAGCGGCAAGGAAGAAAGAAAAAATATAAAACTTAAACCCAACGATAGAGATTTATTCCATATTTTCATATAAATAGTATCCTATAAAAGCCGCACTTCGGCAAGGGTCATTGGGCCCAAAAGCGCCGGTCCAAAAGACCCAAGCGACCATAAAAAAGGCCCGCATCCGCGGGCCTTTATATACACACAAGCCGTTAATCCGCCGGTACTTCCGGCAAAATGACCTCCTGGTCCTTGTCCTCCGGTATGGGAATACCGCGCAGCTTCCAATTCAGCCAGGCGCCGAATTCGTCCATCAAAATATACGTTACCGGCGTCATCAACAGCGTAATAAGCAAGGACAAAGCCTGTCCGCCTACAATAACAATGGCCAAACTGCGGCGCGATTCGGCGCCTTCGCCGTTGGAAATCAGCATGGGCACCATGGCCACCACCAACGTCAGCGTGGTCATCAAAATAGGGCGCAGACGCACGCGGTTGGCCTGCAAAATGGCGTTGGTGCGGCCGTAACCGCGGGCGCGCAGCTGGTCGGTATAGTCCGTCTGCAAAATGGCGTTTTTGCTGACTACGCCGATTAACATAAACAGCCCCAGCAGACTGTAAATATTCAGCGTCTGCCCCGTAATCAGCAGTGACAAAATGGCAAACGGAATCGTCAGCGGCAAAGACACGATAATAGCCACGGGGTGCGAATAGTTTTCAAACTGGGCGGCCAGAATCATGTATTTAAACAGGAACGCCAGAATAAAGGCCATGATGAACGACTGGAACATACGGCCCATTTCTTTGGCGCTGCCGCTGGTGCCGCCGCTGTATTCGCTGGAGGCGTCCAGCGAATCATAGGCCTGCTGGATAATGCCCAGCGCGGTGCGGGTGTCCAGTCCGTTTAAGTTGGCCTCCACCGTAATCTGGCGCTGGCGGTTGAAGCGGTCAATCTGGTTGGGCCCCAACCCTTCTTCAATGTCGGCTACGCTGTCCAGGCGGACGATGGTCTCCTGCCCGTTTACGGTTGCCGGCACCATCAGGGCGCTGACGGCTTCCTTACTGTCGCGGTATTCCTCACCCACGCGGATACGCACCTCGTACAATTCATCGCCTTCTTTGTATTTGGTTACGTCGTCCTCACCGCCGACCATGGTGCGCAGCGCAGAGGCAATGTCTGTTACGTTGACGCCCATATCATGGGCTTTTTCGCGGTTGATGATTACGCGGTATTCGGGCTTGGACAAGTCCACGGACAGGTCCAGGTCAATAAAGCGCGGGTCCTGGCCCAGTTTGGCCAAGATGGCGTGTCCGTATTCGGTCAGCTTGTCAATATCCGGGCCGGAGATTAAAAATTCCACGTCTTTACGGCCGCCGGGCCCGTCGGAAACGATGTAGGAGCTGGTTTTCAGTCCTTCGTATTTTTTCATCATTTCGCGGGTCAAATCCAGGTATTTGGTGGTGGTAATGCCGTGGCGCACCTCGCGGTCTTCCAGTTCAAAACGCACGTTGCCGCGGTTGCTGGGCTGGGAGTCGGAAAAGCCGTTGTCCCCCACGCCGGCGGAAAGAAGCACGTCTTTGACATACGGCATACGGCGCACGTCGGCTTCTATCTGCGTCAGAATTTTTTGGGTGTCCTGGTAGCTGGTGCCCACGGGGGCTTCCACGTTAATTTGTATTTTGCCGCTGTCTTCCTGCGGGAAGAATTCCCCGCCCACAAT
>CALUVA010000110.1 GCA_944324105.1 uncultured Elusimicrobiales bacterium | reverse complement strand
CTTTTTCGTCCACATACGGGCGCAGGCTGGCCGCGATTTCTTCGGTAATAAACGGAATCAGCGGGTGCAGGGCCTTGAGCGTGCCGTACAGGATATTGACGCACAGCGCCATGACGTATTCTTTTTCATCGGTTTGAAAGCGCTGTTTGGCCAACTCAATATACCAGTCGCAGAAATCACCCCACAAAAAGTGATACAGCGTGGTGGCGGTCAGAGCGAGGTTGTATTTCTCTATGCCTTCGCGCGCGGTTTTTATCGCGTTTTCATAGCGGTCCAAAATCCACCGGTCGGCCAGCTCTTTGGCTTCTTTGGGCATGGCCAGCGGGCCTTTTATCCCTTCCATATTCATCAGGATAAAGCGCGAAGCATTGTAAATTTTATTGCAGAAGTTGCGCGCGCCGGTGATGCTTTCTTCGGCGTAGGGGATATCCTTGCCCGGCACCGCCTGCATCAGCAGCGAAAAGCGCACCGCGTCCGTACCGTATTTGGCGGTCATGTCCAGCGGGTCAATGACGTTGCCCAACGACTTGGACATTTTCTTGCCGCGTTTATCGCGCACAATACCGTTTAAAAATACGTCTTTGAACGGCAGTTTGCCTTTAAATTCCAGTCCCATCATCACCATGCGGGCCACCCACAGGTACAAAATTTCATAGCCCGTGACCATGGACGTGGTGGGATAGAAATAATTGAGTTCTTCGGTTTCGTCCGGCCAGCCGAAAACGGACATCGGCCACAGCGCCGAAGAAAACCAGGTGTCCAGCACATCGGGGTCCTGCACCAGGTCGTGGCCGTGGCAGTGCGGGCACTGCGCCGGTTTTTCAAAAGACACAATGGGCTGCGCGCCGTCTTCAAAGGACACTTTGGTCAGCTGTTCTTTGCCCTGCTTGTCCGTGGCAAAGGTCAGCCCTTTTGCGCTGCAGCGGCGGCAGTACCACACGGGGATGCGGTGCCCCCACCAGATTTGGCGGGAAATGCACCAGTCCTGTATGTTTTTAAGCCAGTTTACAAACGGGGTTTTCCAGCTGGCGGGGTGGAACTGCAGTTCGCCCGATTCCGCCGCGGCAATAGCCGGCGCGGCCAGTTTGTCCATTTTGACGAACCACTGTTCGCTCAAATACGGCTCAATGGCGTTGTGGCAGCGGTAGCAGGCGGAAACGGCGTTGTTGTATTTTTCTTCTTTGACCAGCAGGCCCGCTTCTTCCAAATCTTTGACGGTTTCTTTGCGGCAGATGTCGCGGTCCATGCCCAGGTATTTTTCGGGGCAGTTGATCATTTTGCCTTTGTCGTTGATGACCGTCAGCATGGGCAGGTTGTGCCGCTGGCCCACTTCATAGTCCGTCGCGTCGTGTGCGGGCGTAATTTTCAGCGCGCCGGTGCCGAAGTCCATTTCCACGGCTTCATCGGCAATAACGGGTATGGCGCGGTTTGCCAGCGGGATAATGACTTTTTTGCCCACCAGATCTTTATAGCGTGGGTCTTTGGGATTGACGGCGATGGCCGCGTCGGCGTAAATGGTTTCGGGGCGTGTGGTGGCGATGACGACGCCTTCGCCACCGTCCTCTCCTTTGTAGCACAAATGCCAGAGCTTGCCCGCGTGCTGTTCATGTTCCACTTCAATGTCGGACAAGGCGGTGGAGCAGCGTACGCACCAGTTAATCAGGCGTTTGCCGCGGTAAATATAGCCTTTTTCCCACAGGCGTTTAAAACATTCATAGACGGATTTGGCGCGCTGTTTGTCCATGGTGAAACGGATGTTTTCCGGGGACAAATCCAGACTCCAGCCCATTTTTTTAAATTGATTGAAAATGGCATTTCCGCATTCATTGTACCAGTCCCAGACGGTTTCCACGAATTTTTCGCGGCCCAGGTCATGGCGGGAGAGGTGCTGTTCTTTGGACAGCTTTTTCTCAATGACGTTTTGCGTGGCGATACCGCCGTGGTCCGTGCCCGGCACCCAATAGGCCTCCTGCCCAAACATACGGTGCGCGCGGATCAGCGCGTCCTGCAGGGTATCGTTTAACGCATGGCCCATATGCAGGGCTCCCGTAATATTCGGCGGTGGGATAACGATGACAAAGGGTTTTTTGTTTTTATCTACTTTGGCGGCAAAAAGTTTGGCTTCTTGCCATTTATTGACGAGTTTTTCTTCCACTTCTTGCGGTTCGTACGCTTTAGGCAGCATGTTGTTCTTCCTTCGGTTTGTAAATTTACGTGATGTGACTTCACGCGTAACCTGTATATATTTTAGCAATTTGCCCCGTTCCCGTGTCGGCTAATGCTTTATTCTTTGTCCAAAGCGGGGAAAATTATGCGACAATATATATATGGAAGAAAAGAAAAGCCAGGTCATAGAAGCCGAAGTGCTGGATGAAAACGGCCTGCCCGTGGCACAGGACACACCCCGGGAGCGCGTACGCGTGTATCAGGCGCGGGCGGGGTTCCTGTCCGGTTTTATTGCGCTGGCGTTTAGTTTTATTATGATTTTGGTGACGGCCGTGGTAACGGTGTTTATTGTCCTGCCGCTTTTGTTGCTCGGCCGGGTGCTGGGCATGCAGGTAAAAACTTTTAAGCGTTAAAAAAGGCCCCGCACGGGGCCTTTTTTACAGGTACAGGATTTTAAAGCCGAGCATAATTTCCCAGTCCTGGGAATATTTGTTGCCAGCCAAATGCCAGCCCCCGCGCAGGTAAACCGAGGAGCCGACGTTGACCATGGTGCCCAGTTCAAACTCGCCGATCAGCTCCGCTTCGCCCGGGTTTTCATAGTCCACGGTATAGCGCGGGTCAAATTCAAAATACCATTCGTCAGGGAACATGAAACCGAAAATCATGCGGTAGCGGCTTTCGTTGATGTCGTCGCGTCCGCCGTCCCCGGCAATGGAAAAAATGTGGCGGTATTCCGTTTCCACAAAGAACCACGGCGCCAGCTGCCACACCAAAAATACTTCGGGTTCCGCCACCACTTTGCCGTCGCCCAGGCTGTCGTGGCTGGCCGTGGGCCAGACGATTTCGGCTCCGACGCCGTACGAAAATATTTTCTCGGGCGAATAGTCCGTATAAATAAAGGAGGTCATAATATCGCCCAGCCCCTTTTCGGAAAACCCTTCCTCGCTGTAGCGCGAAAGCGGGATTTCCGCTCCAAATTGCCAATGATCGTTTAATTTAAAAGTAGGCTTAAATTCCAGCGTGGCGACGGTTTCGTTTTTGCTGTCGTCCTTGGCTTTAAAGCGCGGGCGCAGCTCCAGCGAAGTTACGTTTTCCGTCGGGATAACGCCGTGTACATAAACGCCTTCCTGCAGCTGGGCACAGGCGGGCAAAGCGGCCAGCGCCAACAGCGCGCAGGCCAGGGTTCGTTTCATCAACATGGGTGGTACTCCGGTAATTGTAAAAGAAT
>CALUVA010000109.1 GCA_944324105.1 uncultured Elusimicrobiales bacterium | reverse complement strand
ACCAGCCCTTTGGAATATTTTAACGCCAGTTCCAAAGACTCCACCATGCGTTCGCGCTCAAATTCATCCACATAAATTTCGTCGGCCAGCAGTTCAATGGTGTGTTTTTTGTAGCGCTCCAGCGTCGGCGGCGTATCCAGCGTGCAGAGGGTGCCGTCCACGCGTGCCTTGACGTAGCCTTCTTTTTTAAGACGCGTAAAAAGTTCCTCATATGTGCCCGCGCGGCCGCGCACGAGGGGGGAGAAAATATAGACGTTTTTATCGGCAAATTTTTTTAAAATGTCCGCTGCTATCCCCTGCACGCTCCAGCTTTCTACGGGGCGGCCGCACTGCGGGCAGTGGCGTTTGCCCACGCGCGCAAACAAAAGGCGCAGATAATCGTAAATTTCCGTTACCGTAGCCACAGTGGAGCGGGGGTTTTTGGACGGGTTGCGCTGTTCAATGGAAATGGCGGGGGACAGGCCCGAAATATGTTCCACGTCCGGCTTTTCCATCAGCTCCAAAAACTGCCGCGCATAGGCGGACATGCTCTCCACATACCGCCTCTGTCCTTCGGCGTAAATGGTGTCAAAGGCCAGCGAGCTTTTGCCGCTGCCGGACAGGCCGGTCACCACCACCATTTTATCTTTGGGTATTTCCACGGTAACGTTTTTTAAATTGTGCCCTTTGGCTCCGATTACTTTAATACTTTTCATGAAAACATCCTTTGCAGGCGCAAAACGCGGCCTTTTTTGTTAAACTCTTTTTATAAATTATATAATTTATGCAATCTGGGCGTTTAACTGTCCAAAGGCGCGGCATTATGAAGAAAAGCGTTAAATTTCTAATTTATTCACTGGGTATTATCCTTTCTTTAGGTATCATTATTTTGCTGGTGTACCAGGGAAAAGACAGTATCGTTAAAATATGGGAAGAAGTGCAAACCAAATATCTGTTTTTGTCTTTGCTTTCTTCCGCTCTGATTTATGTAGCCATGGGCATGAGCCTCTATGAAGTGCTGCGCATTATGGGCCGGCGCATTAATAAGGGCGCTGCCATCGGCATTGCCCTGGTGTCCACGACGGTAAACTATGTGGTGTCTTCGCTGGGTGTCAGCGGGTTTGCCCTGCGCGCGCACCTGCTTAACCGCCGCCGTGTGCCCTTTGGCATGTGCGTTACGGCCAGTATTGTCATTAGCGTGCTTTTATATTTTGTTCTGGCTATCATTATTTTGCAGGGGTCGGTGCTGATGTTTTTTAATTCTTCGGCCACCACCATGCAGCTGTTGAAAAATTTTTCCCTGATTTTGCTGATGTGCGCCGTATGCGTGTTTATTACGGCATTTTTGTTTAACAATGAGTGGCGCTCGCGCTGGGTGCGCAAAATTTTCCGCCTGCTCAATAAAATCCTGTTTCATGTGTTCCGCGCATTGATCCCCAAAGGCCGCTATGACGATTTTGTGGACCAGCTGGATGAAGGCATAGACCTGATACACAAGAAAAAGAAAAAACTGACCTGGACGATTATTTACGTCTGTGCGGACTGGCTGTTTACGATTTTGGTGCTGTATTTTGCATTCCGCGCCGTAGGCGTACATATTTCGGCGGGAGTACTGGTGGCAGGATTTGCCGTGGGTATGGTAACCACCTTAATTCCCGTGCTGCCCGGCGGCCTGGGCGCCATGGAGCTGGCCATGACCGCCGTGTTCGCCCAAATGGGCATAGACTGGGACGCGGCTTTGACGGCCGCGCTGATTTACCGCGTGGTGTATTATATTTTGCCCGGCATTGTAAGTATTTTCATTTATTGGGGGTTGCAACTCTCAGAAACGCCGCGTAAAGCCAAAAAACTCAAAGAGGTGCCTTTTTATGAAGGAAAGCATTGACAATCTGACGCCCAAAACCGCTCCGAACTCTTTTGTACACAAAACCGCTGTTGTGGCGGGTGCTGTGACGCTGGGGGAAAATGTGTCCGTCTGGCCCTGTGCGGTGCTGCGCGGGGATATTGCCGAAATCGTTATTGGGGAAAACAGCAATATACAGGACAATGCCTGCGTGCACGTTAATTATGACTGTCCGGCTATTATCGGCAAAGGCGTCAGCGTGGGACACGGCGCTGTGGTGCACGGCAGCAAAATAGGCGACAACTGTCTTATTGGTATGAATGCCGTGGTGCTGGAGAGCGAAATTGGCCCCAACTGCCTCATCGGCGCGGGGGCTGTGGTAACGGCGGGGAAAAACATTCCCGCCGGCTCGCTGGTCATGGGCGTGCCTGCCAAAGTGGTGCGCGAATTGAGCGAAGACGAGATAAACGGTATTTTGCGCAATGCCCACGAATATGTGCGTCTGGCCCAAAAATTTAAAGACGAATCGGAAGAACTCGCATGAAAAAAGTAGTCCTGATTGAAGATTCCAAAAGTCTGGCCGGAGCCCTGACGGGCGCGCTGGAGCTGGAGGGCGTGCAGACCGTCTGGGCGGCCGACGGCGTGCAGGGTGTGGCGGCAGCGCGCAAAGAAAAGCCGGATTTGATTTTGCTGGATTTAATGCTGCCCAAACTCAGCGGTTTTGAAGTGTGCAAAATGCTGAAAACCAATGACTTGACCTGGCGCATTCCGGTAGTCATTATGTCCACGCTGACCGACCCTGAAAGCCGCGACCGCGCCAAAGAAGCGGGGGCGGATTATTTTATTGCCAAACCCTATGACCTGGCCGCCACGCTGGCCGAAATTAAAAAATACCTCAAAATATAAGGATACTATGCCCGCTAAAAAAATCAACACCGAAAAACTGCAGGCCCTGCTGGACGAAAAACCGTCCCAGGTACTGGCCGCTTTAAAAAACAAAAAGAATTTGGATGCGGGGGCTTTGTTCCTGCTGGGTGAAGCGCACCGCCTGCTGGGCTCTTTCCGCCCCGCCATTGAAACCTATGCCAAAGCGCTCAAGGTCACGTTAAACGCCGAGGAGCGCATGGATATTTTACTGGCCATGGCCGCGTGCTACCGTACGCTGGGCGTTTCTTCGGCGGCATATGAACTGGCCGACGAGGCGCTGAACATGGCCAAAGAGTTGGAATACGACGAATATATCGTGCGCGCCATGCAGGAAATGGGCATGGCCTTGCGCGCCTGGGGCCGCTTGGACGAAGCGCTGGATTTGCTGGACGCGGTGCTTTCGGCCTATACCCAGCAGAAAGACTGGGCCGGCATGAGTTTTATTTGCTGGGCCAAAGGAGGCATTTACCGCTTAAAAGGCCTGCTGGCCGAAGGGATTGCGCAGTTTAAACTGGCGGCCAAATACGCCAAGAAGTCCGGCGACGACATTACCCTGGCTTATGCCTACTGCGGGCTGGCCGGCATCAGCCGCATTGCCGGTAAAATTGACGACTGCGTAAAAAATTATAAACTGGCCGAAAAAATTTTTAATAAAAC
>CALUVA010000108.1 GCA_944324105.1 uncultured Elusimicrobiales bacterium | reverse complement strand
TGAAGACGTTTAAAGTGTTGGCATTCGGAAACTGCGGCGGGGAAAGTACGGACTGCACCACTTCATACGGGGCTTGGGTTGCAACGGACATACTTCCATCGTTGAAAGCTGATACCTGCCACGGGAATACCGTTGTTGCATTTTCTTGTGCGGATGCCCCACGAAATACCAAAACGGTCTGTACAGATTATTATCGGGATAACTCCTCATCCGAATCATCTTCCTCTTCTTCTAAACTTTATTACGGGACTACATCTTCGGCCACTTCTAACACACAGGATACCTGCGATGGAGATATTTTTGAACAATTTACAGGCACTCCATCTGCTTCTTCATGTGTGGACGTCTATGCCGATATGTCTGGCAGTAAGCAAATAACTTCCGTTTCTTGTCCTATGGGACACAATCTGTCGTGTCCGGCGGAGTGTGCTTATTCAACAGCTACCCCCTCTCTAATTACTAATTATGAATATTTAGCTAATAATGGGATAGAAGCGTTTTGTCGGGACAGGGTACTTCCCGATAACAAAGACGGCTGTAAGGGTTGTTTCCGCCAGTCTACAGAGTCTCCCTCCAGTGGAGCATATAGATGTGGGGTGCCGAAATACAAAGGACTTTATTGGGACGGCTTTGACTGCGTTGTGAAATATTATAAGCGTACCATAAGTAAAGGCAGTTCGCTGACAGGGACTTATAAGTACCGTACTGTTACCTGCTGTGGCAATGAATAATATGCATATTTGAATGCAACCGGCCAAACATAGAAAGCCCCTACTTTCCCGTTTCCGGTTGTTTTCGGCCCCGCCCTTTTTGGGCGGGGTTTTTGTTGGAGTGTGGCATTTTTCCACACCGGGATAGAATATTGCTAAAATAGCATATATGAAAACAACGGTTTTCGTATTAGTTTTACTTGTGTTTGCCGCGCCGCTGGCGCGGGCGTTTTTTCCGTTTTCCTGGGGCCGGCAGGAGCTGAAAACCGACTATTCCCAGACGGTGTGGGACCGCATTATGCTGGACCAGTCCGTGTCCGACATGCGCCGCGGCATGGGGGAAATGTCCCTGGCGCGCTACCGCGATGCAGCTAACTCTTTTGCCAAAGCCATTATTAAAAACCCGTCCGACCCGCTGCCGCACCTGCTTTACGGCGCTTCTTTATACTGGAGCGGCAAAGTGGACGACGCCATGACCGAATACCGCGAGGCTTTGCGTCTGGACCCGGGCAATGCCATGGGCTACCAGCTTTTGGGTATCGCCTGGGGCTGGAAAGGCGATATCGGCCAGGCACAGGAAAATTTTCTCAAAGCCGAAAAGTTAAATCCTTATAAGGCCGATACGCATATGAATCTGGGGTCCACTTATGCCGCGCAGGAAAAATTTGACCGTGCGTTGGATCATTACCGCCGCGCGGTGGAGCTGGCCCCGCGGGAGGCCCTGTATCACTATCAGCTGGGTACGCTGTATGATTTTATGGGGCGCGACGCACAGGCGGAAGCCTCCTATAAAAAAGCCTTAAAACTGTTTTTCCGTTATGAAGACGCCCAGCTGGCGCTGGCGGCTTTATATGAAAAGCGGGAAAATTACGACGACGCGCTGAAATATTACAAAAAAGCCGTCAAAACCAAACCCGGGGATTTCGTGGTGCGCCTGCGTTATGCGTATTTGCTGATGCGTCTGGGGGAAGTAAAAGACGCGCGCAAAGTGCTGGAGGGGGCTTTTTCCATTGTGCAGTTTGATGCAGACGGCCTGGCCCTAAACGCCGTTTACCGCGCCAGCGGCCGAAACGGGGAAACATTCCGTAAACAAATTGAAAAGTTCAAGGACAATTTGCTGAAAGTGCCCGCGGCCAAAGATGTGAGCGTGGAAGTGTCTTTGGACTATAATCCCGTAGCTCCGCCTTCGGCGCCCGAAACGGGCGGCAGCCGTTTTGCCGAGGCCTACCAGTCTTTGCGCAGCAGCCAAAGTCCGTCCGCAGCGGCGGACGGCACCTCGCCGATGTCCTTTAAACGTGCTTTTGTATTAAATGCCGGTTCCGACGCCGAACGTGAAGCGCAGGTGGAGGAGCTGGTGTCCGAGCTGGAGCGCGCCGTCAGCGCCGCGGCCGATAAATATGACGTCAACATGACTCTGCAGGGCCGCACGATGGATTATGCCTCTCCTTCCGCGCTGACGCAGGACCGCACCTCCGCACCCAAAGCCGTATATGACCCGCGCATTGTGGGCAATGACATGGGGCTTTGGGTCATGGGCAAAACCTGGGTCAAATATGTAGACGACATAGAGTCGGACTTAAATGAACAGGTGTTGCAAACTCCGACGGCGGAATATTTTATTTTGCAGGGGCTTGCCGCGCTGCTTGCCGGCAATGCCGGCGCGGCGGGAGAGGCTTTTGAAGCCGCGCAAAAACAGAATGCTGCCGACCCGCTGCCCCTGCTGGGGCTGGGCACGGCGGCCGTTATCGCCGCGCAGGACGAAGCCGCCGCTTCCTATTACAGGCAGGCTTTGGAAAAAGACCCGGGCAATAAAACCGCCAAACGCAATTTAAACGTGCTGGAGGGGGAGTGAGGAAATACGGCCAGCATTTTTTAATCAGCCCGCAGGTTATTGAGGCTATCGTGTCGGCGGTGCCGCAAACCACGGCGGACCTGGTGGAAATCGGCCCCGGGCGCGGCGCGCTGACGGAAGAACTGCTTCAAAAAAATTTCCCTTCTTTTACGCTGGTTGAAATTGACCCCGCCATGCGTGAGGTCCTGCTGCAAAAATTCCCGCAGCTGCAAGGTCATATCGTTCTGGCTGATTTTCTAACATTTGATTTGGATACCCTGCCGCCGAGGCCGACTTTTTTTGTCAGCAATCTGCCGTATATTGACGCGGCGGATATTTTAGATAAAGTATTGTCCTGGCCGCATTTTGCGGGGGCGGTGTTTATGTTTCAAAAGGAACAGGCCCAGCGCATTTTGGCCGCCGCCGGGCAGGAAGGATACGGCCCCATCAGCATTTTGACGCAGCTGCGCGCGCGGCCCCGCCGCTTGCTGCGCGTGGGCAGGGCGTGTTTTAACCCGCCGCCGAAGGTGGAAAGCATGGTGCTGACTTTTGAGCCGCTGCCCGCTGTTCTGACTCCTGCGGAATATGCGCGTTTTGCGCGCCTGGTCCGCGCGGCCTTTGCGCATAAGCGCAAGACTTTGTTTAATTCGCTGGTGCTGTCCGGCTGGGATAAAGAACGCGTAACGGACGCGCTGGCCCGCGCGGGCGTGGCGCCTGCGGCGCGGGCACAGGAAATTTCGCTGGAAAAATTTTTGGAAATACACCGTCAGTTTTCTTAAAAAACGCTTTTCCGAAAACCCGCTTTGTATTCCAAAATTTGCTCCCGCGGGTCAAACGGTTTTACTTCCGTTAAATGCAGGCCGCG
>CALUVA010000107.1 GCA_944324105.1 uncultured Elusimicrobiales bacterium | reverse complement strand
ATTGTGGACGGACGGCCGCGCATTTTGTCGCTCAAAGAAGTCATGAAAGCGTATGTCAAACACCGCCAGGAAATCGTAACCAACCGCACCAAATTTGACTTAAACAAAGCCCAGCGCAGAGAGCATATACTGTCCGGCTTGCTGATTGCCATTGCGAATATGGACGAAGTGGTGTCCATCATCCGCAACAGCCAGGATGTGCCGGCGGCCAAAATCGCCTTAATGAACACATTTAAGCTCTCCGAAGTGCAGGCCCAGGCCATTTTGGATATGCGCCTGCATCAGCTGACGCAGCTGTCTTCGGCGGCGATTGAGCAGGAACAGAAAGACCTGTTAAAACTCATTGCCGAGCTGCAGGGCATTCTGGCAGACCCGCAGAAAATTCTGGACATCATTGTCAATGAGCTGGCGGATTTAAAGAAAAACTACGGTGATCCGCGCCGTACTGAAATCGGCCCGGACATGACGGATTTCTCCATGGAAGACCTCATTGAAAAAGAGGATGTGGTTATCACCATTTCCAATGACGGTTACGCCAAACGCATTCCGTTGTCCACCTACAAGAGCCAGAACCGCGGCGGCAAAGGAATTATCGGCGGCAAGACCAAAGAAGAAGATTTTATGGAACATTTGTTCATTACATCTTCACACGCCACAATACTGATGTTCACCAACCGCGGCCGCGTCTTTGCCCTGCGCGCCTTTGAAATACCCGAAGGTACGCGTATGTCTAAAGGAAAAGCTTTAGTCAACCTGTTGCAGCTGGTGGGAGAAGAGAAAGTAACTTCCGCCCTGGCAATCGAGGATTTTGACCCCAAAAAGCACGATCCCGAAACGGAAAAAGCCTATCTGACCATGTGTACCCGAATGGGAAGCGTCAAACGCGTGGATTTAAAAGAGTTTGCCAACATACGCAAAACCGGCATCATCGCCATGGGATTGGATGAAGGCGACGTGCTGATCAGCGTCCAGATGACTTTTGGAAAGAGCGACATCATCATTGCCACCAAACACGGCAAATCCATCCGCTTTGATGAAAATGAAGCGCGTCCCATGGGCCGCCCGGCCAAAGGCGTGCGCGGCATTTCCCTGTCCAAAGGCGATGAAGTGGTGGGAATGGAGCAGGCGCCCAACGACGCGCCGCAGCCGGATGTACTGTCCGTATGCGAAAACGGATACGGAAAACGGACGGCGTTTGAAGAATATAAACGCCAACACCGCAGCGGTATGGGTATTATCACCATCAAAACCAGCGAACGCAACGGAAACGTCGTAGGCATTAAATTGGTGGACGAACGCAAGGACCTGATGGTCGTAACGGAAAAAGGTATGACCATCCGCATCCGCTGCGAAGAAATCCGCTCCGTCGGCCGCAACGCCCAGGGCGTGCGCCTGGTTAAACTGGAAGAAGGAGATAAAATCGCCCGCATTGCGCCCGTCGTCAAGGACGAAGAAGAAGCGGAAGAAGGGAATTAATTCCCTTTCATTTAAAAGACCCCGCCTTTGGGCGGGGTTTTTTGATTGTTACAAGAGATAAATTCGTGTTGCGGAGGAAATGATTGTTTCTTTTTCCTAAAAAATCTTGTTTTTGACGCAGAGATATAAAGAGCTTTCCGAACGCGCGCGAGGAGAAAAAATAATATTTCTAGGCGGAAGAAAAAGAAACTTACCGAACGGTAGAAAAGAGGGTTTACAAATGCGTTCCAAAGTGCTATAAAATACCTAGGGGAGTTTTGTTATGAGGACCAATCCGCATATTTTAGAAATAAATACGCGTGCGTGGCTTGCGCGTCTGCAGGCCGAGCACGGCAGGCGTTTTGCCCTGCAGGAGATTCCCGACCATTATTGGCAGGAATTCAAAGCCCTCGGTTTTGACGCCGTGTGGCTGATGGGCGTTTGGCAGCAGAGCCCCAAAGCCGGACAAATCGCGCGTGAAAATGCAGACATTTTGGCGCAAATCCGCCAAGTTTATCCTAATTTTAAGACGGAAGACGTCATTGCTTCCCCCTATGCTATTTATAAGTATGAAGCTGCTTCGGATTTGGGAGGAGAAGAAGGCCTGCGCCAGTTGCATGAAAAATTAAACGCGATGGGCATAGAGTTATTTTTGGATTTTGTGGCCAATCATACGGCCATAGACTGCCCCTATGTGGACTCTGATCCGGATTTATATATAAATACCGGCAAAGAAGAACCCCGCGCGCATAAGGACTGGTTCTTTCAAAACGCAAACGGCGTATGGATTGCCCACGGACGCGACCCGTATTTTGCCCCGTGGACGGACAGTGCCCAGCTGAATTATTTTAATCCCAAAACCCGGCAGTTTATGCTTAAAAACCTGCTGAAGGTGGCGTCTTTGTGCGATGGTGTGCGTTGTGATATGGCCATGCTGACACTAAACAAAGTACACCGTGACACCTGGTGGGAATTTATCGGCGGGGATTTGCCAAAAGAAGAATTTTGGTCTGTTGCTTTGCACAAAGTGCGAGAAGAACACCCCGATTTTAAATTTATTGCCGAAGTATACTGGGGCTTGGAGTGGGAAATACAGCAAATGGGTTTTGATTACACCTATGACAAGGTGCTTTATGACCGTCTGCGCTTTTCCAATTCCGAGGATATCAAAGCCCATTTGGGCGCGGAGCATTTGTATCAAATGCGCTCTATCCGCTTTACGGCCAACCATGATGAAGAAGAAAGTTTGAAGGCTTTTGGGCGGGAGAAATCTTTGGCCGCCAGTACGATTATTGCCACGCTTCCCGGGGCGCGCATGATTTATTTGTTCCAAATGATGGGGCACCCCGTCCGCGTACCCATACAGTACGAGAAAGATTTTTTCAAAGAAGACGCGCCCATTCGCGCCTATTATGAAAAACTGCTTAAAATAGCCTCCAAGCCGGCTTTTCACGGAGGGCAGTGGTCTTTGACGGAAGCCAGCCCGTGCTGCGGGGACGGCTCCAACCATAATATACTGTGTTGGACATGGAAACAAATGAATACCGCTTCCACCGTCATTATCAATTACAGCGCGGCCCCGGCCAAATGCCTGGTAAAAATAAAAGCTTCCGTCGGGGACGGGAAACAGGTAACGGAGGAATTTTCCGGCGGGAAAACGGATGCCACGCCGCAGCTTAAAGACCAGGGGCTTGAAGTGGATCTAAAGCCTTTTGAAAGTAAAATATTTACTTACGCCATTTAAACAAAGCCCCCGCCGGAAGGCGGGGGCTTTGTTTTTGTCCTGTGTTGCCAATATGGCCACGCGGCACGGCCTTTGCCGGCAAGGGCTTATCCAAAAAAATATTTTTCTTTTCCGTCGTATTTAATACAATATAAGAAAGAAGAAAAGCGGGCGGAAAAAATTCGCTTTTTGCGGCGAATTAATCTATAATATATGTATAACTTACCGCTCGGTAAATAAACGGG
>CALUVA010000106.1 GCA_944324105.1 uncultured Elusimicrobiales bacterium | reverse complement strand
GCGGACCAAAGCCGTGCTGATTAACAGCCCCTGCAACCCTTCGGGCCAGATTTTTGACGCGGATTTTATTTCGCGCGTGGTGCGTCTGACGGAAGAAAAACATATTTTTCTTTTAATGGACGACATTTACCATAAACTCGTTTTTGACGGCAACAGCTGTCCCAACCCGTATGAATATGCCAAAGACGGCCAAAACCTGGTGATCGCAAACGGAGTTTCCAAGGTGTACGGCCTGACAGGGCTGCGTATCGGGTGGGCGGTGTCGCAAAACAGGTCCTTGATTGGCGCCATGGGCCGTATGCAGGCCCAAAGCACCTCCTGCAACAGTGATTTGTCCGAGGCCGCAGCTGAGGCCGCCCTGACGGGTGACCAGCGCTGCATTGAGGACCTGCGTTCTTTGTTGGAACATAACAGAGATGTCCTGCTCCAAGAACTGGGGCAAATACCGCATGTTACTGTACAAAAACCACAGGGGACGTTTTACTGCTTTGCCGATTTCAGCCGCTACAACCCTGATTCGCAGGCGCTTTCGCACTACCTGCTGGAGCAGGCCCTGGTAGCGGTGGTGCCCGGTGCCGCCTTTGGTATGGACGGATATTTGCGCATCAGTTTTTGCGCTTCTGAAGAAAGCATCGTGCAGGGCGTGCGCAGAATAAAGCGGGCGCTGGAAAATATTTCCGTAAAGGAAGGATAAAAATATGGACATGAAACACCCGAAACCGGACTTTTACAAGCCGGATTACGGCCTGGAACATTCCGGCCTGAAAACCGATAAGACCGTGTACTGGAACTATTCCACGCCGGCCTTGTATGAAGAAGCCGTCAAACGCAATGAAGGCAATATCGTTTACGGCGGCCCGCTGTGCGTCAGCACCGGCAAACATACCGGCCGCAGCCCCAATGACCGCTTTTTTGTCAAAACGCCCGATGTGGAAGGCAAACTCTGGTTCAGCAAAGGCAATGTGGGCATTGAACCGAAATACTGGGATATTTTGTTTGCCAAAGCCCAAAAATATGTAGCTGACAAAGAGCTCTTTGCGCGTGACGCGTATGTGGGCTCCAGCGAGGCCTCTCGTCTAAAAGTGCGTGCTATTACCGAATGCGCATGGACGAACCTGTTTGTCAAAAATATGTTTATTGAGCCCAAAAAAGAGGAGCTCAAAGGCTTCGTGCCCGAATTTACGCTCATCTGCCTGCCGCGCATGAAAGCCGATCCGGCCACGGACGGCACCAACAGCGAAACCGCCATTTTGATTAACTTTGAAAAGAAAATGGTGCTGGTCATCGGTTCCGAATACGGCGGCGAAAATAAAAAAGCTCTGTTTACCGTCATGAACTATCTGCTGCCGCAGAAAGGCATTATGACCATGCACTGTTCCGCCAATGTGGGCCCGAAAGGAGACAGTGCTATTTTCTTTGGCCTGTCCGGCACGGGCAAGACCACCTTGTCTGCCGACGTGTCCCGCGGGTTGATTGGTGACGATGAACACGGCTGGGACGAAAGCGGCGTGTTTAACTTTGAGGGCGGCTGCTATGCCAAGGTTATCAAACTCAGCGCCGAGGCCGAGCCGCAGATTTATTCCACCACGCACCGCTTCGGCACCGTGTTGGAAAATGTGGTGTTTGACCCCGAAACCGGCAAGCTGGACCTGGACGACGGCTCCCTGACCGAAAATACGCGTGCCTGCTATCCGCTGAACTTCATCAGCAATGCCGTGGAAAGCGAACGTGCCGACCACCCGAAGAATATTATCTTCCTGACCTGCGACGCTTTCGGCGTGATGCCGCCGATTTCCAAATTAAGCCCCGACCAGGCTCTGTACCACTTTATCAGCGGATACACCGCCAAAGTGGCCGGTACGGAAAAGGGCGTCAAAGAGCCGCAGAGCACCTTCAGCACCTGCTTCGGCGGTCCGTTTATGCCGCTGCATCCGGACGTGTACGCCCAGCTGCTCAAAAAGAAAATCAAAGAGCATAATGTGGACTGCTGGCTGGTCAATACCGGCTGGATCGGCGGGCCGTACGGAGTGGGTAACCGCATCAGCATTAAATACACCCGCACGCTCTTAAATGCGGCGCTGGACGGAAAATTGGCCAAAGTGCCGTTTATTACCGACCCTGTGTTCGGCTTCCAGATCCCGACGCAGTGCGAAGGCGTGCCCAGCGAAATTTTGAATCCCATGAACCTGTGGCAGGACAAAGAAGCGTATATGAAAAAATACGAAGAACTGGCCGAGGCGTTTGTGGAAAACTTCAAAAAATACGCCGACGGCGTCAGCCAGGAAGTGCTGGCCGCCGCGCCGAAAGTGAAAGCCGCGGCGAAATAACGGCTCTTTAACCGCAAATTGTAAGAGGTTTTACCGCCTCTTACAATTTGCCTTCTAATTTACTAAAATAAAAACAGATACCCCCTGGGGTATGTATATCACCCAATACAGGAGATTTATTTATGGCAAAAGCTAACGCTAAATTTATGGCCCCTCTGACCCCGAGCGCTGCTCTGGCAGCCGTAGTGGGCAGCAACCCGCTTCCGAGAACGGAAATTGTCAAAAAGATGTGGGATTACATCAAGAAAAACGGTTTGCAGGACAGCACCAACAAACGTATGATTAACTCCGATGACAAGCTGGCCGCTATTTTTGAAGGTAAAAAGCAGATCAGCATGTTTGATATGAGCAAATACATTTCCAAGAACGTCAAATAAAAGGACGACGCTGTTTGTGTTTTAGACGGGCGGGGCAAAATAAAGGTTGGCCCCGCCCTGCTTTTAGGAGAAATCATCTTCCGGGTTAGAAATTATTTGACGGCTCTCATCGTTTACACGTTATGGCTGTGCCGGGGGAGTGCATTTGGCATAATTGTTTAAATTTAAGCCCATCATCTTTCAGGGAAAGTGCGCTGTCGGGTGTTGTACGGTTTATGGGGCTGATAGCATCTAGTGAATAAAATACGATATTTTCCACTCTTTGACGGAAGTGATGTTAGAGTTTGGCACCGTCAGTGAAAAGGGGTTTGCTGTGGACCTAAAATAATCTATACTAAACCTATGGAACTTTTTATCATTTGTTTTTTATTTGTGGTAGCTGTTGGCAGTGCCGGCTACGGGGTTTGGCAGCGTCAATATCTTTCCCCAAAAGCCAAAAAGGCTCTGTATAAAGATTTGGAACAGAAGGCCAAAACCGGCGATAAAGAAGCCATGTACTCTTTGGCGGAGCGTTTTTACCGGGAAAAAGACGAAAAATATTATCCCGTGATTTTCAAATGGGTCAGTATTCTGGCCGCGCAGGAAAAGGACCCCGCCGTATGGCTGCTGTTAGGGGATTTATACGCTTCCGGCTGCGGAACGGAGCGGGACCCCAAACGCGCTCTAAGCAGTTACGAGCAAGCCCTGACGGCTGACATCGCCTCCGGCCGCAATACGGATTTAACCAAAGAAGCGCACGAC
>CALUVA010000105.1 GCA_944324105.1 uncultured Elusimicrobiales bacterium | reverse complement strand
ACTGCGGCCACATTCACATCGGTGAAAAAGCCCCCGAAGTGTGCCCCGTGTGCGCGCACCCGCAGGCTTATTTCATGATTCATCCGGAAAATTATTAATCTGTTGCTGTCACAAAAAACCCGCTCGCAGGAGCGGGTTTTTGTGTTATAATAAAAATACTTAAATTTTATTTATGAATATTTTTAGATTTTCTTTCCAAAAAAATGAAGATTCTGTTCTCTTGCAAAAGAGATATATGTCTTGGCGTATTCGTACTTTTCTGGCTGTATATATTGGTTACTGTGGATTTTACCTGACCCGGAAAAATCTTTCTCCTGCATTGCATATATTTAGTGAAGAATTGGGCATTGACGTGATAGATTTGGGTATTATCACCGCGGCTTTTTCCGTGACTTATGGAATAGGAAAATTTTTCTGCGGAATTTTAGCTGATAGAGTAAATATTCGTTTCTTTATAGCTTCTGGTCTACTTTTATCTTCCGTAATTAACCTTTTTTACGGTTCTTTACAGAATAAGGCCCTGTTAGTCTTTTTCTGGGGATTAAATGGTTTTTGTCAGGCTATTGCTTCTCCGTCTATTGCTAAAACCTTGGTTTATTGGTTTTCGCCTTCAGAAAGAGCAGAAAAATGGACTTGGTGGGGGTCTTCTCAGACAGTTGGAACCTTGCTTGCTGGCGCTCTGGTAGCGTTCTTATTGAAGTACTCGCCGGATTGGCGAGCCGTATTTTATGTTCCCGGTTTGCTGGGGATATTAGTGTCTGTATATATGTTTTGCTCTTTAAGAGACAAACCAGTTTCTGTCGGATTGCCTCCTGTTGAAGAATACCACAATGACCCATTACCGGTCGTATTGGAGAAGAAAAATGTTTCGCAGTGGAATACATTGAAAAAATATATTTTTATCAACCCCTATATATGGTATTTGTCTATCGCTCTGTGCTGCATTTATTTTGTGCGTTTAAGTACCTTAGACTGGATTGTAAAGTTTTTATATGATATGCGCGGATTTGATAAAGTACAAGTAGTGTGGTTTTATAACATAATGCCTTTGTTCGGAGTTCCGGGCGGTATTTTGGGCGGATATATTGTTACCCATTTTTTTAAAGGTCGCTGTGCTCCTGTTATTTTAATTTATTTACTTATATTGTTGTTTGCTATCTATGGTTTTTACACCTTTGCAAGCCCTGCACATATGGGGTTAACTTGTTTATTTGCCGCTGCCATTGGTTTTTTTGTAGAAGCGCCTAAAATCTTAATTGGTGGAGTAATGCTCTCTAGAGTGACTGTGCAGGAAGCCATGGCTTCTGCAGATGGCTTTAGTTCTATGGTATCTTACTTATTTGGGACCGCTTTGGGAGCAAATCTTGGCGCAGCCTTGCTGATAGATAAATGGGGTTGGGGTGTTCTGTATGGGGCTTGTGCTGTTTGTGTTATTTTCGCTATATTTTTTGTTTTAATAACCTGGAAAAAAGAAACATCCGTGACTAACTCTTAATTTCCCTTTGTCATGGCTTATAAGAATATAGTCTCTGTATAGATAAATATTTTGCGTAATAAGTGGCGACAGATCTTTTGTTTATCTTTACAAGAGAACATCATAAACAATTATCAAGCAACTAGATATTTTTGAAATAGTTTTTCCCCTTTTATCTACGTTCTTCTCTAGGAAAAAACTTTCTTCTTAATCTCTTTTGCCTGACAGTATTCCCCCTGCCAGCGCGCACAGCGCGCCAAACATCATAGCTGCCATATAACCGCGTATAAAGGCGGGCACCATTTCTACTCCCTCTGCGGCGGCGTATTTGCGTACCAGCGTAAAAATGGCTACGGACAGTGCAATACCCATAATCATACCCGCGTTGCGCGCCAAAGCGTTGACGCTGGCCACCACGCCCAGTTTTTCTTTGGGGGCCGCGCTGACGACGGTGTTGTTATTGGGCACCTGAAACGTGCCGCTTCCCGCGCCCATGACCAGCTGTGCCAAGATGATATAGGAAATGCTCGGACTGGTGCCGATAAAAGCAAACATCAGCGTGGATATAAACAAAAATACAAATCCCAGCGTAGTAATAATCCGTGCGGGCCAGCGCGCGCATAAGGCGCCGGACACGGCCGAAGCCGCCGCCAGTGTCAGCGGGAAAGGCAACATCAGTGCGCCAATTTTAATGGGGTCCATGTGCATAATGTCCGTCAGATAAAAAGGCAGCAACACCGAATTGGTAAATAAAGACATAAACCCCAGTACTGCCACTATAATACCGTAGGAAATGGCCGGAATTTTAAAAATATCCAATCCTATAAACGGACTGGGAGAGGTTCTTTCCCGCCGCAGGAACAAAATGAAAAAGACAACGGATAAAGCAAAACAGGTCAGAATTTTTGCAGACCCCCACCCGCTGGCAGAACCCGTGTTCAGGGCATACAAAAAAGCAAAACTCGTCAGGCTGTAGCATAAGGCGCCGTACCAGTCCATTTTGGCTTTTTTAACGGCTTTGAAACGCGGAATAATATAAATTCCCCTCCAGACTCCGATAATACATATCGGCACCGACACCCAAAATACCGACGGCCACCCCCACAGCTGAATTAAGGCTCCGCCTATGGCCGGCCCGGCCAAACTGCCGCAGGCCACCACCGCACCGATGGCGCCGAAAGCCTTACCGCGGGATTTGCCATGGAAAATCTGTGCAATTAACGCCTGGGACGTGGCCATCATGGCCGATGATCCTATCCCCTGAACCGCACGGGCCAGCAGCATCATGCCCAGCGACTTGGATACCGCCCCCATCAAGGCTCCTACACCAAAAACGATAAATCCACCCAGGTACATCCATTTGCGGCTGTAAAGATCGGACAGCTTGCCGAATACCGGCAGCAGGCACGTCAGCACCAGCAGGTACATGCTGACCACCAGCTGTATATGGTCCAGGTCTACATTAAACTGCGCCGACATGGTGGGCAGCGCAATATTTACGATACCCGCCGACAGCGTGGACATAAACGTCCCATTGGCCGTTACGGAAAAAATGGTCCATTTGCGTGAAAGTTTAAATTTGCCTATGTTCATAAATCCAACCGAAAAGCGGCCCGCTTGCGCGGGCCTTATATATTATACTTCTTTTATTTATTGTCTAAAATATTTCCTAAATTTTTCCTTTTTTCTGTGGATTAAGTTTAATGTATATCGATGTTGTTGTAAAACTTCTAAAGAAGAGTTTTTACTGTTTCAGTTGCAAGTCGGTGTTTTTTAGCGTTTTATGATCAGCAGGTCCCAGATTTTTATAGGACCAAATTCCCCGCTAATAGGACCCTTTTGGCCTATGTACTTTATGGAGAGCGGGTGTTATACTATAAATGTAAAAGTGTAGCCTTTATGTGGATTCCATGAGATTATAACGAGGTACTTATGACCAAACTCCTTTCTTTATTTATTAGTTTTGCTATCCTTTTCACCTCAATAATGCCGTCATATGGGCAGGCGGTGGAAGGGGTGAAGCGGGATCGTTTGCGTGCAGGGATAGTG
>CALUVA010000104.1 GCA_944324105.1 uncultured Elusimicrobiales bacterium | reverse complement strand
TTCGCCGCAAACAATAGAGCGGCGGCCATACTGGCAGGGTCTGCCTTGTTTTGTCCGGCGATGTCAAACGCCGTGCCGTGCGTGGGTGAAGTACGCAAAAAGTCCAGCCCCGCCGTGACGTGTACGATAGGTTCTTTGGCGGCCAGCTTCAGCCCCAGCAGGGCCTGATCGTGATACATACATAAAATCCCGTCAAAATTTCCCCTCGCATGCGCCAGCCACAGGCTGTCCACCGGGTAGGGGCCTTCGGCATGGATGCCGGCCGCGCACAGGGCGGACACGGCGGGGGTAATGACTTTGGCTTCTTCGTTACCGAAACGGCCGTTGTCGCCCCCGTGCGGATTGAGGCTGCACAGGGCAATGTGTGGTTTTGGGGAACCGAGTTTCTTGAGTGCGGCGGCAAAATCTTTGCCGGCGCGGACAATGCGTGCTTTGGTGATAATTTTATGCAAATCTTTAATGGCAAAATGTTCGCTGACCAGCGCGCAGTGCATGGGCCCGCTGACAAACATCATCAGCGCCGTCTTGCCGTAATATTGACGCAAAAATTCCGTATGGCCCGTAAAAGGCACTTTGGCCTTGGCCCAGCTTTGCTTGGAAATGGGGGCCGTGACTACCGCCGCCCCGCGTTTTTGCGCGGCCAGTTTACAGGCGGTTTGAAGGGCTTTAAAAGAAATCTCCCCGCCCCAGGCGCTAGGCCCGCGTTTGTCCGGGCGCGCCAACAACGATTCAACCGGTATCAGCGCTCCCAGATTCGGCGTGTATCCTGCCTCAATTAAAGAAAAAGGTTCCCCGATAATGACCGCGTCGCAGGCGGCTTGTACGCGGGGGTCTTTGAGAGCCTTGAGCGTTACTTCCGGCCCGATGCCCAGCGGTTCCCCGGCAGTGATGAATAAAAGTTTTTTTTCTTTTTTCGGCATAATTTTAAAAAGGCGGCTCCCGTTTTGCGGACGCCGCCTTAAATAAGTGTGTATAAATAATTACTTTTTGGCGTCGCTTTCTTTAGCAGGTTCGGCTTTTTTATCCGTTCCGGCAGCAGTCTGCGCTTCTTTTTTGGCTTCTTGCTGTGCGCGTTTGGCCGCTTCAGCCTCTATGGCTGCGTCCACTTCAAAGGTTTTGGTTACTTTGATGTCGGCTTTGTCAGCCAGACCGTTAATGTATTCGCCCAAAGCGGTTTGGATTTTCTGTTGGGCGACATATTGTGCCAAATCCCGGGAGATGTCTTCGTAACCGATTTCTTTTTCGGAGCGTTTTTCTTTAATTTTAATGATATGCCAGCCGATGTCAGTTTTAATCGGCTCACTGACTTTGCCCACCGCCAGAGAGAAGGCTTGCTGGTCCAATTCTTTGGGAGCGATGCCTTTAATTAAAATCATATCTCCGCCGCTGGCCAGGGCGGTTTTGTCTTCGGTATATTTTTTGACGGCCGCAGAAAAGTCCATGCCTCCGTCCAGTTCTTTTTTAATTTGTTTAGCCAACTCTTCCTTTTTCTTGGCATCTTCTTTGGAAGTTTCCGGGGTAACAGCCAGATAAATGTGTCCCACGCGCACCTGTTCGGCGGACAGTTGTTTGAGTTTGGCTGCAATCAACTGGGCTTCGCGCAGTTTCATGGGGTCTTCTTTTTCCAGTTTTTTCAGCGCTTTGGTATTGTTTTTCATAGCCGCTTCCACATTGGCGTAGAGGGCTTTGACGTCGGCTTCTTCCACAGGTTTGACGGTAGATTGTATTTGCGCTTCCATGAGCTTTTTAACGGAGATGTCTTTTCTGATTTTTTCTTTATAGCTTTTGAGCGTCATGTGCTGTTTTTTCAGTGCTTCATTAAAGCGTTTGTCAGCCCCTTTGGGATCCTGTTTCCCGTCTTCATCCACAATGAAACGGGTTTTGATTTCGTTAATGCCTTCGTCTACTTCTGAGTCTTTGACCGTAATTTTGGCTTCATCGGCAGCCTGGTACAGCAGTTCTTTGGAAATCAGTTCTTTGAGCACTTCCTTACCCAAAAAGTCTTTGGCGTAAGGTTGTTCCAAAAACTGCGGCGCAGCCGCCTGGTATTGTTCAATAACCCCTTCATAATACGTGTCATAATCCGAAGCCAACACGGGCTTTCCGTTAACGGTGGCCACGGAGGATTCCATGACTTTTCCCTGCGCACCCGCCGCCAGGCACAAGGCCAGTGCGGGCAACAAAAATTTACTCATCTTCTTCATAAATTACCACCTTATATTTATTTTGCAAAGCGTTTAATACGGCATCTATTTTTTGATTTTCCAATACGGTACGTATACGCGGGGCGGCTTCTTTTAAAGTCAGCTTATGCTCCCGCGTCTTCATTATTATATGAAATCCCTGGGCGGTTTTGACAAATCCTTGTACGCTTCCAGTGGGGGAATTTGCCGCGATGACTTCCAGCTCCGGTATAAATTCCCCGGGCATAAACGTAATTTCTTTGCCTTTGCTCTGATCCGGTGCGGTGGAGTATTGTTTTTCCAGCGTATTCCAGCGGCTTTTGGCGCGGCGCAGCTCGCGGTATACGGCATCGGCGGTTTGGGCGTCAGAGATGATGATTTGCTTAATTGTCATTTCATAAGGATATTTGTCATAATAGGCGGAAATATCTTCATCCGTAACGTTTAACAGCCCTTTTTCTGCCAAGCTCTGCTCCCACAAACGGCCCAGCAGCTGGTTGCCGTATTCTTCATAAATATCTTTAAGCTGCTGCCGTTTGTCTTCCATGGCGGTCAGGTATACGTCGGACTGGTCCAATTTTTCATCCTTGGCGTCCAGGGCAATAAGCCGCTCGCGCGCCAACAAGTTGATAAAATTGCGCCGGCCGACGGCTGTTTGTCCAAATTTACGGTCAGCCTGCGGCAGCACGGACAGACGGTCATCCAACTGCTGCTGGGTAATGACATCCGACCCCACCCGGGCAACGATAATGTCAGCCGCTGCCGGTTCGGTTCCGTCGGCTGACGGTTCTTGTGTTTTTTGGCAGGCGGTCAGTACCAGAAAGGGTAAAAATAAAAGGCAATATTTCTTCATATCCTATACTATAGCATTTTGGGGTTTTAAGAAGGTTTCAAAAAAGCCAATGGCCTTTTCCGCTTCCTGTACGGGATCCTGCCCCTTGTCCAAACGCAGGCGCAGTCCGTCGCCGTTGCGTGATTTGATAAACTGTACGCTCGGGCCGTATTTTTCCAGTACGCGTGCGGGCAGGTCGGGGGGCATCTGGAAATCGCTGGTAAACAGCAGGTCCAGCGCACCGTAGGCAAATTCCACATGATAAATTTTCAACAGCCCCGCCCGGCGCGAAATTTGCAGGACGCGGTTTAAATTGTGCAGTTCCTGCGGCACCGGCCCGGCCAGGTCAGCCAGTTTGTCCAGGATTTTTTGCGCCCGTGCTTCGTCTGCGCTCATGAGCTCTTTGTAATATTTAAGACGGTCACTGTCATCAGGGATATAGTCGGGCGGAATATAGGCCGCCAGAGGCAGGTTCACCGTGGCGCGTATTTGCCGCACCACCTTTTCCCCTTTTAATTTTTTGACTTCGTTGGCCACCAAATCGCAGTACAGGCTCAA
>CALUVA010000103.1 GCA_944324105.1 uncultured Elusimicrobiales bacterium | reverse complement strand
CGGAGGAGGCCGCACCATGAGAATGATTGACCTGATTATTAAAAAACGCGACGGCAAAACCCTAAATGCCGAAGAGTTTGATTTTGTCGCCCAAGCCGCAGCCCAGGGAACCGTACCCGATTATCAGCTGTCGGCTTTTTTAATGGCCTGTTTTCTGCATCCCCTTTCCGATAAAGAAACCGCTCTTTTGACCAAAGCCATGGCCCATACGGGCCCCCGGCTGGATTTTTCCGACATTGACATGCCCAAAGTGGACAAACATTCCACCGGCGGCGTGGGGGACGGCGTGTCCCTGGCGCTGGCCCCGCTGGTGGCCTGCGCCGGCGTGGCGGTGCCCATGATGTCCGGCCGCGGGCTGGGGCACACGGGCGGCACGCTGGACAAGCTGGAGTCTATTAAAAATTTTGAAATACGCATCCCCGCCAAACTCATTCACCGCCAAATCCAAAAGCTCGGCGTGTGCATGTTCGGACAGACCAAAGACCTGGCCCCCGCCGACCGCAAACTCTACGCCCTGCGCGACGCCACGGGCACCGTGGAAAGCCGCCCGCTGATTGTGGCCAGCATCCTGTCCAAAAAATACGCCGAAGGGGTGGACAGCCTGCTGATGGACGTTAAATACGGCTCCGGCGCGTTTATGCAAAAACTGCCCGACAGCAAAAAGCTGGCCCAAATGCTCGTTTCCACCGCCAAACTGCTGGGGCTGAACTGCCGCGCGCTGATTACCTATATGGACCAACCGCTGGGCCGCGCCGTGGGCAACGCCAATGAAATATACCAGACCTTACAAATTTTAAAAGGCGACAAAAATCTGGCGCCGGACTTTTACGAGGCCGTCATAGAAACGGGCGCGCATATGTTGGTCATCAGTGGGCGCGAAAAGAATTTGGACAAAGCCCGCAAATTGCTGGAAGAATATATTTCCAACGGTAGTGCTTTGCATAAATTCCGCGATATGATTAAATGGCAGGGAGGCAATCCCAGAGTAGCCGACGAGCCGGAGAAATACCTTAAAAACGCCAAACTGTCCTTTGAATTCAAAGCTGACAAAAAGGGATATGTCGGATTTATTGACGCCAAACTGACCGGACGCGCGGGCGTACTGCTGGGCGCGGGCCGCGACCGCATGGAAGATGAAATAGACTTCGGCGCGGGCATTTGGCTGCATAAAAAAGCCGGCGACGCCGTGAAAAAAGGCGACGTTATCGCCACCTTGTATGCCTCCGACCCCAAACGCTTAAAAGCGGGGGCGGAATTATTCGGCCAAGCCGTCAAAATCACGGCTGCCAAGCCCAAACCGTACAAGCTGGTACACAGTATTATTAAATAGGGAGATACGCATGAGAAAACTGGCCCTGCTGTGGGCGGGACTGTTGATTTTAGGAGGCTGTGCTATGCAAAACCCGCAAGGAGACCTATATAAAACTTCTGCCGGAGATGTGTACGTGCTGCCGCTGGGGCACGGCTCGGTGCAAATTACCTGGAACGGCAAAATTATTCAGGTTGACCCTTATTCGTCCGTGGCCGATTACGCCGCACTGCCCAAGGCAGATCTGGTCTTAATCACCCACGACCATTACGATCATTTGGACGCCAAAGCCTGGAAAGAAACCCAAAAAGAAGGCACGGCTTTTATCGCCTCCCCCACGGCGGCCAAAGACTTGCCGCAGGGTACTTCGGCTCTGTCCAACGGCGACAGCCAGACCTGGCAGGGCGTGCAAATTGACGCGATGCCCGCCTACAACCTGGTGCACAAACAGCCCAACGGCAAGTTTTGGCACCCGAAAGGCTGGGGCAACGGCTATGTACTGCACTTCGGCGATTTCCGGCTGTATTTGGGCGGTGATACGGAAAATATTCCCGAAATGGCGGACATCTCCGGCGTGGACGTGGCTTTCCTGCCCAAGAACCTGCCCTACACCATGACCGATGAAATGTTTGTAGACGCGGCCAAGCGCTTAAAACCCAAAGTGCTTTATCCGTACCATTATGAAACGGTGGATAAAATCAAACTGCAATCCGCCGTTGGAAAAGACATTCTGCTGAAGTAGCCGAAGGCCCCCAAAAGGGGGCCTTCTTTTTCCCCTCCCGTAATTTTCCGCGACGAAAAGCAAAATATTTAGTACAGTATACTATCTTTGCACAGGGAGGCGACATGAGCCAAAACCAAGTCATACAGGACAAACAACCCGTGGCGCTGTGGCTGGTGTTTCTGACGGAAATGTGGGAACGCTTCAGCTATTACGCCATGCGCAGTATTTTAATTTTGTACATGGTCTATCTGCTGCAGATGGACAAAACCGGCGCGGCCAACATATACGGCACGTTTACCAGCCTGGTGTATCTGTCCACGCTGTTGGGCGGGTTCCTGGCGGACAGATACCTGGGGCAGCGCTGGTCCATTATTTTGGGCTCGGTACTCATCGCTTCAGGTATGTTTGTTATGAGCGTGCCCACCATGGGCATGCTGCAGCTGGCCATGGGGCTGCTGATTTTGGGCAACGGGTTTTTTAAGCCCAACGTGACGGCCATCGTCGGGCAGCTGTACGAAAAAGACGACCCGCGCCGCGACGGCGGGTTTACCATTTTCTACATGAGCGTCAACATCGGCGCGTTTTTTGGCCCGCTGGCCGTAGGCTATTTTGCCGCGCAAAACAATTATAAAGCGGCGTTTTGGATAGCGGGTATCGGCATGCTGATCGGGCTGTGTACCTTCCTTTTCGGCCAGAAAAAATACCTGGCGGGCAAAGGGCTGCCTCCGGCGGAAAAACCCGTCTTTTACAAAGACCCCGCCCTGTGGGCCGTCTTTTTGGGCGCGTGCGTGATTGCGCTGTATATGAAAGGCTGCCACACGGCCGCCTGGATTTGCGGCGCGGTGCTGGTGCTGGGATATGCGGCCTATATGAAAATGCGCAAACAGCCCGAAACCAAAAACCAGGCCCCGCTGACGACGGAAGAAAAACACAAAATCGCGGTGATTGCCATTATGGCGTTTTTCACCATTTTCTTCTGGGCGGCCTTTGAACAGGCGGGCGCGGCGCTGAATTTGTTTGCCTATGAATACACCAACCGCGTTATCACGCTGGGCAGCTGGAGCTGGGAAATACCGGCCAACTGGTTTCAGTCTTTAAACCCGCTCTACATCGTCATTTTTGCGCCGCTGTTTTCCAAACTGTGGATTAATCTGGCCAAAAAAGGCAAAGAGCCTTCCACCCCCGCCAAATTTGTGGTGTCTTTGTGGCTGCTGGCGGCGGGTTTTGCGGTCATGCTGCTGGGTGCGTTTGCGCTGATAGGCAATGCCAAAATCAGCCTGTTTTATCTGGCGTTTACCTACCTGTTCCATACATTCGGCGAGCTGTGCATTTCACCGGTGGGCAAAAGCATGGTAACCAAGCTGGCCCCGGCGCGTTATGTGTCGCTGTTAATGGGCGTGTGGTTCCTGTCCAATGCGGCGGCCAACAAACTGGCCGGCGTGTATTCGGGCTACTTCCAGAAAATCAGCAATGTGCAGTTTTTCCTGTGGCTGGTGGTGGTGCCGCTTTTGGTGTCCGGCATACTGCTGATGAGTATGAAGGGTATCAAAAAATGGATGCACGGCGTACACTAAACCTATGAAAAGAAAACCCCCGCT
>CALUVA010000102.1 GCA_944324105.1 uncultured Elusimicrobiales bacterium | reverse complement strand
CAGCTTAAACATGTGGTCAAAACCACCGTTTTTATGACGGATCTGACGGCTTTTGCCGATATGAACGCCGTTTACGCTTCTGTCTTTAAAGAAAACCCGCCCGCCCGCACCACTGTGCAGGTGGCGGCTTTGCCCAAAGGGGCTTCCATTGAAATAGAGGCCGTCGTCCGCAAATAGACGGCAGAGGAAAAAAGGGTTATGAGCGTACATGAGGAACTTTTGGCGCGCCGCAGTAACGGAATATTATTGCCGCTGGCAGCCATGAAAACTGAGCAGGACTGGGGCGTGGGGGACTTTACCTCCCTGTGTCAGTGGGTGCGTTTTTTGGGCGGTTTGGGGGCAAAGATTGTGCAAATTCTGCCTATACAGGAAACGGCCCCAGGTCAAACCTGCCCATATTCGGCGCTCAGCGCTTTTGCCGTAGATCCCGTTTATATTGACGTAAGCGCCGTGCGCGAAGTGAAGCTTTCTCCCCGTGCACAGGAAGAAATAAATAATTTGCAGGGAGACATCGCGGCCTGGCGGCTGTATCACCGGGCCCCGTTCAAGGCCGTAAAAGATGCCAAATTAAAAGTGCTTTGGCAGGCCTATCAGTTTTTTCTGGAAAATGAAATGGCTCGCGGAACGGCGCAGGCCCAGGCCTTTGAAGCATATCGCTCCGCCAAGGCGCAGTGGCTGCGGCCGTACAGTATTTTCCGCGCATTAAAAGAGTTTTACCGCTGGCAAACCTGGACGGACTGGCCGGAAGGGCTGGCCTCGTATGACAAACAAGCCGTGGCCGCCTTTGAGTCACAGTACCGCGAGTATGTGGATTTCTTTGCCTATGTGCAGTGGCAGGCGGATCTGCAGCTGCGCGCGGCCAAATCCTGTGCCCAGTCCGCCGGCGTGTATTTATTCGGGGACATCCCTTTCGGCACGAATTTGGACAGCGCCGAAGTCTGGAGCGAGCGTGAAAATTTCCGCCTGGAATGTTCCGTCGGCGCGCCGCCGGACCAGTTTTCCGAAAACGGCCAGTGCTGGGGCCTGCCCGCCTATGACTGGAAACACATCCAGGCGGATAATTTTGGCCTGTGGCGGCGCAAAATCCAGCGCGCGGTGGAACTGTATGACCTGTTCCGCCTGGACCATTTGGTCGGTTTTTTCCGCACCTATATTTTCCAGTCCGGCAACAACAAGGGCGGCTTTGACATTCTGGTGGAACAGGAACAAATTGACCGCGGCTATGCGTTTTTAAGCATGGTGCTGGAAAGCGCCGGCGGGGCCATGCCTGTGGGGGAAGATTTGGGCGTTATCCCCAACTATGTACGCCATATGTTGGTGGAAATGAAAATTCCGGGGTATAAAGTGTTGCGTTGGGAACGGGAAGACAACGGCTATTACCGTGAGCCGCGCAATTTCCCGGCCGTATCCCTGTGTACCACTTCCACGCATGACACCGAAACGGTGCGCGGTTGGTGGGAAACCATGGACCAGCGCGAGCGGGCAAATATCTGGGAAATGATTTCCGCCCAAAAGACCGATGGAAATGTGCCTTTTAACCTCGATACCCAGCGCGCTATTTTGCGCCGCGTGCTGACATCCGGCTCCGCGCTGACGATGTTTTCCTGGCAGGACATTATCGGTACGCTGGACCGCGTAAATGTGCCCGGTACGGTCTGTGATGACAACTGGACGTACCGCAGTGAATATACGCCGCAGGAAGCGCAGGAAGTATATGCGCTGCAGCTGGAAAGTTATAAAGAGCTGTTGAAGGAGACAGGAAGAAACTGACGGTCGGAGACAATAGTTGTATTATATGTTTTTATACGCGGAACAAAATTTATTTTGTTCCGCGTTGTTGTCTGTGTTGGCGTTATTTCGGGTGGAAAAGCTGTACTTTTTGCTATACTACCCATATGAGTGATTATACTGCCATTATTCCTGCGGCGGGCAAGGGCGTGCGACTTTTGCCGTTTACGCAGTATTGTCCTAAAACCATGCTCAGTATAGCAGGTAAGCCTATTATTGCGCATATCTTGGAACAGATTGAGGCTTGCGGTATCCGCAAGGCGGTGTTTATTGTTGGTTATCAAAAACAGACATTGATTGATTATGTCCGCAGCCATTATCCACATTTGCAGGCCGTATTTGTAGAACAAACAGAACCCAAAGGACTTGGCCATGCCGTATATATGGCAAAAAACGCCGTAACGGGGCCGTGCCTGATTGTTTTGTCCGATACCATTATTGACGGGGATTTGCGTCCTTTGGTGCAGTGCGGACGTAATGCCGTAGGCGTCAAACCGGTGGAGGACCCGCGCCGCTTTGGTGTGGTGGAGATGAAAGACGGAAAGATAATTAGTTTTGAAGAAAAGCCGGAGCATCCCAAAAGCAATTTGGCCCTGATAGGCGCCTATTCATTTTTGGAAGCGGGTCAGTTGTTTTCTTGTTTAGAAGAGGTAATTGCCTCGGGCAAAACGGTAAAAAATGAAATACAGCTGACGGATGCCTTGTCCCTGCTGTTGGCGCGCGGGGCTGATATTATGCCGGTGGAAATGGACGATTGGTTTGACTGCGGCACCATGGAGATTATGTTGCAAACCAACCGTATTTTACTCCAGCGGCATTCACATATACCCGAAAGATTTTTCCGCAGCAATAGTATTACGCCGCCATGTTGGATAGACGAAAGTGCCCGGCTGGAAAATTGCGTACTTGGGCCTTATGTTTCCGTTGGGGAAGGGGCAGAGTTGACAGGTTGCCAGCTGGAAGATGCCATTATTTCTCCGCAAACACGTTTAAACGGGCGCCGGGCGAAACATTTGATTGTAGATAAATATTCCAAATAAAGAACCGCCGGACAGGCGGATTCTTTAGAGTAAATTATTATTTTTTTACAGATTGACTGGAAGAAGCCGTTGTAATGTGTTGGGAAACCGTAGCTGTTGAAACAGCCGTAGCTGTGCCGGTGGAGGATTGGCTCTCTGGCGGCAGGATGGGAGGAAAAAGCTGATCAGCCAGCTGTTCTGTGCGGGTTTTTGCTTCGCTGTATGCTGTTGCTGCGGTGGTAAACTGGCTGGTAGGCGGGGTGCCGCTGACGCTTTTGGCTATTTCTGCAGCATAAGCAGCTTTTTTCAGTTCAAAATCTTGCAGGGCTAAGAATAAAGAAAGTTCATTAAATAGCCGGTCTCGCTCTGTTTCTACTACGACAGGACAGGAGTTTAACGCCTCCGTCAGTATGGCAATATTGCGTTGTGCCTGTTGCGGGGTGGCCAGGTCCAAAGCGGGGTTAACGCGGTCTAAATCCGGAACGGAAACAGCTGCTGCATGGCTGGCGTTGCGTGTGGGAATGTAAAAGTTCCCTACCAGCATACCGGCAGTAAAAACCAGACCGAGAGTAAAAAGATATAAAATATACCGCATATACATATTCTAGCAAAATCCGTTTGCTGCGGCGCAAAAGATAAAAATTTGCTATAATAAATTAACAGAAATTCTACAGAAAGACAAAAGACTTTTCTTGTAGATAAAATTTTAGTATAATATATATGTTGAGGGTTTGACCCGAAGCACCCAAACCCTTGAAGTTATTTGACCGTTTTTCGCGCTCGTAGCTCAGTGGTAGAGCATCCGCCTTTTAAGCGGGGGGCCGTGAGTTCAAGTCTCAC
>CALUVA010000101.1 GCA_944324105.1 uncultured Elusimicrobiales bacterium | reverse complement strand
GTTAAAAAATAATTTATGCAGCTGAGCGAACTGGTAGCGCAATTTAAAGAATACAACCCCAACGCCGACACGGCCATGTTGGAGAAAGCCTACCGCTTTGCCCAAAACGCCCACAAAGACCAAAAACGCGAAACCGGCGAGCCGTATTTCAACCACTGCTGCGCGGTGGCGCAAATCCTGCTGGATTTTAAAATGGACGAAGAAACCATTTGCGCCGGCCTGCTGCACGACACGGTGGAAGACACAGGCGTTACCTCCGAAGAACTGAAAAAAGAATTTAACAAAGAAGTGGCCCATATGGTGCAGGGGGTAACAAAAATCAGCGATTTAAAGTTTTCCTCCACCGATGAAGAAACCGTGGAAAACTGGCGTAAAATGCTGGTGGCCGTAGCTGAAGACGTACGCGTTATCCTGATTAAACTGGCTGACCGCACGCACAATATGCGCACCATGGACGTCATGCCGCCGGAAAAACAAAAGTTTAAGTCCTACGAAACCATTACCCTCTATGCCCCGCTGGCCCAGCGTCTGGGGATGTTCACCATTAAAACCGAGCTGGAAGATTTGGCTTTCAAATATTTATATCCCGAAGAATATAAAGACCTGGTACAACAGGTGGAAAAACGCACCGCCGACAGGGAAGCGGCTTTAAACGCATTTAAAAAAGAATTGGAACCCGCTTTGCAACAGGAAAATTTGGAATACCGGCTGTTATCGCGTGCCAAAAACTATTATTCCATTTACCGCAAAATGCAGAAACAGCATTTGACGTTTAATGAAATACAGGATTCGCTGGGTGTGCGCATTATTACCAAAACGGTGGCGGACTGTTACAAAGCGCTGGGCATTGTACATTCACGTTTTAAACCGTTAGCAGGTACGTTTACCGATTATATTGCCACCCCCAAAGCCAACATGTACCAGAGCATACACACCACCGTGCTGGTGCCTACCGGCGATATCGTAGAAATACAAATCCGCACTGAAGAGATGCACCGCACCTGCGAATACGGCATCGCCGCGCACTGGAGATACAAACTCGGCGCTGGCAAAAAAGACAAAAACTTTGACGAAAAAATAAACTGGATACGTCAGTGGATTGAATGGCAGCGTGATTTAACGGCCCCGCGCGAATTTTTGGAAGGATTTCAAACCGACATCAATTTGCAACAGGTATTCGTATTTACACCGAGGGCGGACGTCAAACCGCTGCCGGACGGGGCCACTCCCATAGATTTCGCCTATGCCATTCACACAGACATCGGGGACCATTATATGGGAGCCAAAGTAAACAACCGCATGGTCAGCATGGATTATGTGTTTAAAACCGGTGACGTATGTGAAGTCATTACCAAGAAAAACGCCGCCCCCAAACGCGACTGGCTGGAATTTGCCAAAACCGCCAACGCCCGCAGCCGTATTAAACGCTACCTGCGCGCCAAAGGAGAAGATATTTAATGATTTCCTGCCCCCGCTGCCGTCTTACAGTAGATGAAACCGACGCTTATTGCCGCCACTGCGGCAGGGCTTTGCGCCCGCGCATGGGCTTTTGGTATGACCACGGCGGCGTACTGTTACTTACCTTAATAGTAGGGCCTTTCTCATTAATTACGGTCTGGCTTTCACATAAATTAAGCCCGGCAGCTAAATGGATGTGGACTTTCTGCATCGGGCTGTTTTCCGCTTATTTTGTGTATGCCATGTACCAATCCATACTCATGATACAAGAAGCGTTCTCTTACGCACTGCCGGCCGGCCTGTAAAATTTATCCGTCCTTCTTTACCCGATTTTTTGTAGAATATGGAGTACCCTTTTTTTTGTGATGACACAGTGAGGATAAAAGATGACTGACGAAGAAGTCAAACATAATGTAACCAAAAAAGGCCAACCGAAAGCGTTGTATATGCTTTTTATGGTTGAAATGTGGGAGCGTTTTAACTATTATGGCATGCGGGCGCTGCTTTCGCTGTTTATGATCAGCACCGTCATCGGTTTCAGCAAGGCCACCTCCAGCAAAATATACGGTATGTTTACCGCGCTGGTATATTTAACCCCCGTCCTGGGCGGTTACCTGGCCGACAGATACATCGGCAAACGCCACTCCATCACCATCGGCGCCATTTTGATGGCAATGGGGCAGTTTGTGCTGGCCTCGTATGAAATTATCCCGCCGCAGCTGGCGCTGGGCACCGGTCTGGTGCTGATTATTATCGGCAACGGCTTCTTTAAGCCCAACATTTCCAGCATCGTCGGCGAATTATACGAACCCAACGACCCCCGCAGAGACGGCGGTTTTACCATTTTCTACATGGGTATTAACCTGGGTGCTTTCTTTGCGCCTTTCATCTGCGGATTTTTGGGCGAGCCGCACGACCCCATGAACGCGCTGGAAGCCTATAAATGGAAATACGGCTTTATGGCCGCGGGCACCGGTATGATTATCGGTCTGATCTGGTATTTGGTTTCCCAAAATAAATACTTGGGACACATCGGACTCAAACCCGTTACCAAAAGCGGTGATATAGACGACGCCACCGAAAAAGCACGCGCTGCTGCGGCCAACAAACCGCTCACTTCTGAAGAATGGGATAAAATCAAAGCGATTTTCACTTTTGTATTTTTCGCCGTATTCTTCTTTGCGTTCTTTGAGCAGGCTGGTACGTCCCTGAACTTCTTTGCCAAAGAAGCAACGAACCTGCACCCGGTCTTGCCGTTTATCGGTGAGATTACGCTTAAAGCGTCTTATTTCCAGGCGGTCAACCCCATTTTTGTGGTTCTGTTTGCGCCGCTTTTCGCCAAACTGTGGCTGCGTATGGGTGATAAAAACCCGTCCATCCCCACCAAATTCGGCTGGGGTTTGTTCCTGCAGGGCATCGGTTTTACGGCCGTCGTTATCGGCGCCAGCCTGTACGCGGCCAACGGCCCCGTCAGCGCCATTTGGCTGGTACTGACCTATATGTTCTGCACGATGGGTGAGCTGTGCCTCTCCCCCGTGGGCCTGTCCATGGTGTCCAAACTGGCGCCGGCCAAATTCATGTCGCTGTTCATGGGCATTTGGTTGATGGCCAGCTTCGGCGGCAACCTGCTGGCGGGCTGGCTGGCCAGCTACTACGAATCCTGGAGCCTGACCACGCTGTTCTCCGTTCCGGCGGGATTGTCTATGCTGTTTGGCGTGATTATGTGGATCATGACCGGCAAGATCAAACGCTGGATGCACGGTGTACAGTAAGCCTTATCTGCTTAATAAAACCCCGCCGAAAGGCGGGGTTTTTATATATCCTGCCTAAAAACCTGCCCCAAATGTGTTGTATTTTCGTACAGAAGACAAACAAATAAATTTACCTCTTTAAAAACGCGGTTTTTTATGATACTATCTATTATAGGTCGTCCTATCGCCGGACGATGAATTTTTATCTTTTTACAGAGGAAACAGAAATGACTAAGAGAACTCCCATTATCGCCGGAAACTGGAAAATGCACAATACGTTGGCTGAATCTGCCGCACTTGTGGAAGCGCTGAAAAAAGCAGACAATAAAAACAATGCTGAAATTATTGTTGCCCCTTCCTACACCTCTTTAGCCGAAGTGGCCCGCCTGGCCAAAGACAGCTCCATTAAAGTGGCCGCCCAGGACGTACACTGGGAAGACAAAGGTGCTTTTACCAGCGCGGTTTCCCCCGTGCAGGCCAAAGACGCCGGCGCCACGCACACCATTCTGGGCCACAGCGAACGCCGCAG
>CALUVA010000100.1 GCA_944324105.1 uncultured Elusimicrobiales bacterium | reverse complement strand
AAGGCAATTATTCCTGCCAACTGTAAATTCTGAACCACAAACCGGGCCCTGTTGTTTGGGGCCCGGTCTATTTATGCAGGAAGGAATTGCCGGGTTTGGCTGCTTTGGCCAAATAAGGCAATTATTCCTGCCAACTGTAAATTCTGAACCACAAACCGGGCCCTGTTGTTTGGGGCCCGGTCTATTTATGCCAGGAAGTAAATTCCAAGAGCAGCAAAATATCAAAACCCCCTCAATCCTTCATATGGCCGCAAATTTTACGATTTTTTGGTAAATTGCGGCAAAGGGCCTAAATTAAATCCGCTTTTCCAAAAAATCCCCTTTCAGCCATATAAGTTACCAATTTCTCTATTTGAAGACACCGTCAGATAAAATGCAAAAATTTGTTTTTGTTTTACCTCGTTAAAAATTGTATAATAACTACGTTACTTTTACAGGAGATTAAAAATATGTTGACCCTTTTGCTGATTGTCCACTATTTTGTTTGTATTCTTTTAATTATTTTGGTTTTGCTGCAAAGCGGCAAAGGTTCCGCCGCCGGTATCTTCGGCGCGTCGGGTGCGGACAATATTTTTGCCAGCCCCACCGCTTTCAACGCCGTAAACAAACTGACCGCCGCTTTGGCTGTTATATTGTTCCTGACTTCTATTTTATTGACGGTAGCGTATAATAAGCGCACGTCTGCTTCCGTATTGGATACGGTCCAAATCCCTGCCGCCGCGGCTCCTGCCGTCCCTGCGGAGGAAACTCCGTCGGATACGGCCAATTAGTTTTTCCTATACCTCAAAACCCGCGCCCAAAGCGCGGGTTTTTTCTTGCCATTGCGGCTGTTATATGCCACAATAACTTTTAGGGGAAAAATCCATGACGGAAAACCATATTGCTTTAAGTCTTGTGTTACCAAAAGACCGGCCCGACTTTACGATTAGACTACAGCGGGCTTTTTCTTCCTCGCTGAAAGAAAAATTCAACCTGTCGCAGCCCTTTCCTCCTACAGAAGAAATAGAAGCCGCCCTACAGGCAAAAGGCAAAACGGCTTATTACATCCTTTATAACGGGGAAAAAGCCGGAGGCGCCGTCCTGGAAATTAACGGAGAAACCCACCGCAACTTTTTGGAATTCTTTTTTATAGATCCCCTTTACCACGGGCAGGGGCTGGGATTGGAGGCCTGGAAGGAGGTGGAAAAGCTCTATCCGCAAACCAAAGTTTGGGAATTGGTAACCCCTTATTTTGAAAAACGCAACATTCACTTCTATACCAACAAATGCGGCTTTAAAATTGTGGAATTTGTTAATAAACATCATATTTCCCGAGATAGCCGCTACCGCCCGCAAGAGGGGGAAACTGCCCTGGGACAGGACGAATTTTTCCGTTTTGAAAAAATCATGCACCCCTAAAAGTCCCGCCGGACGGCCTTTTTCGCCCAAAAGACCGCACAGTCCAACACCAAAACATATTCCAAGCAATCAGCTCGTATATAAATAAAAAAACCGGACTTTCGTCCGGATTTAAATCCATGCGCGGGGGGGGACTCGAACCCCCAAGCCGTGAGGCATGCGCCCCTCAAACGCACGCGTATACCAATTCCGCCACCCGCGCTAAAATGTTTGTCCTGAAAGGGAAACTGCTTTTTAGTACTTATTTATTTTAGCAAAATAAATTTCCGCGGGCAAACTTCACGAAAAAAAGACAGGGGAAAAGAGATTTTCCCGTCGGTAATCTTTCTTAATTTTGTATAATTTTATATATCTTTTTACCTTCGGAGCAGGCATGAATCCGCTTTTGGCCGTGTGGCTGTGCTGGGCGATTGTCGGTTTTTCACCCATAGCGGGGCGTTACGCCGTAGGCGTCATCAGCCCTGTGCTTTTGGTGTTTCTGGGCACCATCGTGGCGGCGGCGTTTTTTGCGCCGTGGCTGACCCGCGCGCGCCAATGGGGGGCACTGTTTGCCAAAGAAACCCGCTGGAAATTTTTATTCATAGGTACGTTCGGTACGGCCCTGCCCTTTTCCATTTTGCTGTGGGCCCTGCATTACACCACGCCGGGCAACGCGGCCATTTTACAGCAGTCGGAACTTTTATATTCCCTGCTGATAGCCGCCGTATTCCTTCGCGAAATTCCCACAAAACAGCAGCTGCTGGGCAGTGCGTTGATTCTAGCCGGAGTCATTCTCATTTTGTTAAAAGAACAATATACTCCGCGCTGGACGGGCGACCTGATGGTGGTGGGGTGCACCTGGATGTTGCAGGCCGCTTCCTGCGTAGCCAAAAAGCTGCCCAAACAGCTGGACCACCGCCTGATTGCCGCCGCACGCAACATCTATGCCCTGCCCGCGTTGGCCGTCATTCTGGCCGTGCTGGCCTGCCAGGGCGGGCTGACGCTAAAACCCAATTTGCAGGCCGCCTGGGTGCTTTTATACACCGGTATTTTTAAATACGGCTGGGCCATGATTTTGTGGTATCAGGCCATACGTGCGCTGGATTTGGGCAAAGTAACGGCCATTTACCTCTCTTATCCCGTTTTGTCGTTTCTTTTATCGCTGACACTGGGACTGGAACCCCTGCACCTGTACCAACTGTTCGGCCTGGGGCTGACGCTGGCGGGGGCATACTGGGTCAGTTTAATCGTTAAAAAACAACAGGAGTACGCATGAAAACATTCTCTCCCGTCGCCGCTATATGGATAGCCTGGTTTGTCACAGCGGCCAATCTGATTGCCGGCAAGTACGCCACGCCGTATGTTACCTCGGCCCTGTTTTTATTTTTAAGCTGTATCGGCGCCTTGATATGTTTTACGCCACATCTGAATAAAACAGGCGGATGGAAACTGCTGTTTGACAAAAAGCTGTTTTGGCAATACCTGGGCCTGGGCACGCTGGGCACGGCACTGCCCATGACGGTGTTTATGATTGCTTTAAATTACACCACGCCGACCAATGCGGCCATTTTAAACCAGTTTGAAATCGTTTATTCCATCTTGTTGGCCTGGATCATTTTAAAAGAAACCCCGACGCTTAAACAAATAGGCGGCTCCCTGCTGGTGGTGGCGGGCGTAACGCTGCTTTTATGGCAGACGGGATTTTCGGTGCAGCTGAAAGGGGATTTGATGATTGTGGGCTGCCTGTGGATGTTCCAGCTCAGCCACATCTTTGCTAAAAAACTGCCGCCGGATATGGATCCGGCGCAAATTGCGGCTGCCCGCGCATTGTTTGCCCTTCCGGCGCTGTTTTTGCTTATAATATATGTAGCGTGCACGCAGGGGCTGATGTTCCGCCCCGCGCCCGCGCTGTGGTGGACGCTGGCCTTCAGCGCAGTGATTAACTATTTTTTGGGCAATACGTTTTGGTATTACGCCATACGCCATATGGACTTGGGCAAAGCGACCGCCATTATCCTGTCCTATCCCGTGATGACGTTTATGATGTCAGTGCTGCTCGGGCTGGATAAAATTACCGTTTTCAAAGTGCTCGGTCTGATACTGGCCTTAAGTGGGGCTTATATTGTGACGGGCATCGTCAGCAAACAAGGAGAAGCAAAGAAATGAAAAAGTTGGTACTTTTTGATTTGGACGGCACCCTGGTGTACGCCGGCGGTGCCGGGCGCACCGCGCTCACCAAAGCCGTTAAAAAACTTTACGGCAAAGAACCCAAATTTGAACACGGCTTGATATCCGGCCGCACGGATACGGATAATTTTTCCATCGTTTATGAAATGGTTACCGGAAAAAAAGCCACCAAAGCCGAAGTCAAAAAAATCCATGACGCTTATTTAAGCCTGCT
>CALUVA010000099.1 GCA_944324105.1 uncultured Elusimicrobiales bacterium | reverse complement strand
TGCAAAAAAATCGCTTCCTGCCTGGAAGACAGCGTTAAAAAAGATTTCAAAGAAGCCGCGGAAGGCGAGTTTTTCCCCAAAGAAAAACCCGACTACAACGCCAGCCTGGTGGCGCTGACGCCCAATGAAACCTCCACGGGCACGCAAATCCCCAATGAATATTTGGAAGAAGCCTGGCGCGCCAAAGGCAAAGACACGCTGATAGCCTGGGACTGCACGTCCTGCGCCGGCGGCCGCCTGTTGCCGCGGAATCAGTTTGACGTGATGGTTTTTTCCATGCAAAAATGCTTCGGCGTAGGCGGCGGAAGCAGCGTGATTATTATGAGCCCCGCGGCGGTCAAACGCATAGAAGAAGCCAAAAAATACCGCCGTATCCCGTACTCTTTGGACCTGACCGAAGCCGTCAAAAAAGCCCAGGAAAAGGCCCAAACCGTCAACACGCCCAGCACCACCAATATTTGGATGTTCAACGAAGCGTGCAAATGGATGAACGAAAACGGCGGGCTGAAAGCCATGGACGCTCTGTGCCGCACGCATTACGACTACCTGATGAAATGGGTCAGCAGCACCGACTGGCTGGCCCCGCTGATTAAAGACGAAGCGCACCGCTCTTACACCACGCTGACCCTGGAAATCACGGACCCGAAAATAGACTGCGCCGAAATCAGCAAAGCTTTAAAAGCCACCGGCCTGCCGAACCTGCAGGACGGGATTAAAAAATATTCTTCCGTCAAACAAAACTCGCTGCGCATCGCCTGCTTCCCGTTTGTGGACATTCACGGCACACAGCAATACGAAAAACTGACCAAAGCCGTGGACGCTATTGTGGCGCAGCTGCGCAAGGAGGCCAAATGAACATTTTAATCGCGGACAAATTCCCCTCCCGCTGGGCCGAAGAACTGGCCAAACAGGGGCATAAAATTACCTCCGACCCGTCTTTGGACGAAAACTCCCTGGTCGGGGCCATAGCGGACGAAGACATACTCATCGTACGCAGCACCAAAGTACCGGCCGCCGTTATAGACGCGGGCAAAAAATTAAAACTCATTATCCGCGCCGGGGCGGGCACCAACACCATTGACGTCAAACATGCCGCCGAAAAAGGCGTGGCGGTGTGCAACTGCCCGGGCACCAACTCCGTCGCCGTGGCAGAGCTGACCCTGGGGCTTATTTTGGCACTGGACCGCCGTATTTACCACAACACCAAAGACCTGCGCGAAGGCAAATGGAACAAAAGCGAATACGGCAAGGCCAAGGGGCTTTACGGGCGCACGCTGGGCATTATCGGGCTGGGCGCTATCGGCAAAGAGGTGGCCAAACGGGCCGAAGCATTCGGCATGAACGTGGTGGCCTATGACCCCAACGACAAAGCCGATGATTTCCGCGCCGCCGGCGTAACGCCGGAGCCGGATATTTACACGCTGGCCGGCATGTGCGACGTGATTACGGTGCACGTGCCCGAAACGCCGCAAACCAAAGGCCTGTTTAACAAAAAATTTTTTGACGCGATGAAAGACGGGGCTATTTTCATCAACGCCGCGCGCGGCGGGCTGGTGGTGGCCAAAGATTTGGCCGAGGCCGTCAAAACAAAAGGCATTAAAGCGGGGCTGGACGTATATGAAACCGAGCCCAAAGCCAATGACACGGCTTTTGATTACTCCCCCTACGCCGGAGCCGAAAACATTTACGGTACGCATCACATCGGCGCCAGCACGGACCAGGCGCAGGACGCGGTGGCGCAGTGCACGGTGCAAATCATTAATGAATATGCCGCGACGGGCAAATTTTTGCACAAGGTGAACTAAATGGCTACCGTAAAACCTTTCCGGGGGTACCGCCCCGACGGCCGCGCCGAACAGGTGGCGTGCCCGCCTTATGACGTGATTAACTCGCGCGAAGCGCGCGAAATGGCCCGGGGCAATCCGCTTTCTTTCCTGCATGTGGAAAAGCCGGAAATTGACCTGCCCGAAAGCGTGGATTTGTACGACGGGCAGGTATACGCCAAGGGCCGTGAAAACCTGGATAAATTCATTGAACGCGGCATTTTAAAACAGGACAGCAAACCCTGCTTTTACATTTACGCGCAAACCATGGACGGACGCACGCAGTACGGACTGGTGACCATCGTCAGCGCGGAGGAGTACGACCGGGGCATTATCCGCAAACACGAACTGACGCGCAAAGACAAAGAGGCGGACCGCACGCGGCATGTGGACACCTTGAACGCCACCACGGGCCCCGTATTCCTGACCTATCCGGACCAAAAGCCCATGGACGAACTGGTGCAAAAAATTACACAAAAAACCCCTGCCTACGATTTTACCGCGACAGACGGCATCGGCCACACGCTGTGGGTCATGGACGACGACAAGGACATAGCCGCCGTGCGCCAGATTTTCAACGCGCTGCCCGTGCTCTACATCGCCGACGGGCATCACCGCTCCGCCTCCGCCGCCAATGTGGCGCGCAAACGTAAAGCGGAAAACCCGCACCATACGGGGCAGGAAAATTATAATTTTTTCCTGGCGGTCATTTTCCCCGCAGGGCAGCTGCATGTGATGGATTACAACCGCCTGGTCAAAGATTTAAACGGGCGGAGCAAAGAGCAGTTCCTGAGGGAAATCAGCGAAAAATTTGACATGGAGGCCGCCGGAAAAGCGCGCCCCGGAAAACGCCATCAGTTCGGCATGTATTTGGAGGGGCAGTGGTATACGCTGACGGCCAAAGCGGGCACTTTTGACGAAGCCGACCCCGTAGGCGCGCTGGACGTGAGCATTTTGCAAAACAACCTGCTCGCCCCCGTGCTGGGCATAGGGGACCCGCGCACGGATAAGCGCATTAACTTCGTAGGCGGCATACGCGGGCTGAAAGAGCTGGAAAAACGCGTAAACGGCGGAGAATACGCCGTGGCTTTTGCCATGTTCCCCACATCCATGGAAGAACTGATGAAAGTGGCCGACGCCCGCCTGATTATGCCCCCCAAATCCACCTGGTTTGAGCCCAAACTGCGCAGCGGACTGGTAACGTACCGTTATTAAACATGCTCAACAAAACAGCACCCCGCTTGTGCGGGGTGTTTTTTCATCGGAAAACTCCCGCCAACGCGCTCGGGATAACACAATAAAAAAACAACAGGGCCGGGATTCTGAACAACAACTCTGCAGAATGACTTTATTTTATGCCGTCATGCTGAAGGGCTTTTATTCAGCATCTCCTCTGCTTTTGCTTGTCTTAAACAACTCTGCAGAGTGTATTTACACACAAAAAGCGGGGCAAAATAAATTTTGCCCCGCGTCAGAAAACACCTTTTGAGATTATTTGCGGTGTTTAAACTGCGCATTATACAATGCTTTATACGCACCGTTCTCCAGTGCCAACAATTCTTCGTGTGTGCCGGCTTCCACAATTTCCCCGCCGTTAAGCACCACGATTTTATCGGCATTAACCACCGTGGACAGGCGGTGTGCAATCACAAACACCGTGCGGTTTTTCATCAGGTTGTCCAGGGCTTTTTGCACAATCGCTTCGGACTTATTGTCCAGCGCACTGGTAGCCTCGTCCAGCACCACCACCGGCGCATTGCGTATAAATGCGCGCGCAATGGCCACGCGCTGGCGCTGCCCGCCGGACAGCGTCATGCCGCGCTCGCCCAGCTCCGTATCCAGGCCGTCTTTGAGCGTGGCGATAAATTCTTCCAGGTGGGCGTTTTCCACCGCATGACGCAAGTCTTCCTCCGTCGCCCCGCGGCGACCGATTAAAATATTGTCGCGTATGGTGCCGGAAAACAGGAAATTATCCTGGAACACCACAG
>CALUVA010000098.1 GCA_944324105.1 uncultured Elusimicrobiales bacterium | reverse complement strand
GAATATAAAAACCAGCCCAATGCCGCCGTTATCAAAGTGGCTTTGGACGATATCCTTTCGGGCCGCATGAGCAAAGATGCCGTGCTGGAAATCAGCCGCCAAAACCTGGAAGCCGAACTGCGCGCCCAGGAAGAAGCCCGCAAAGAAGCCGAACGCAAAGCCAAAGAGCCGATGAAGCTGTAATGTATGAAAGACGGCGTGCGTGAACTGGCCCGGCAGTTTAAGGCCTTCCTGCAGACGCGGGAAGAGGACGAACTGACGCCGCTGTCCTCCCCGCAGGGAGGCGCGGAGCAAGTCATGCCCGCCGCAGGGCAGACGCCGGAAAACACGCCGCAGGACCATTTAACCATAGAATTTGCCCGCACGGCGCATAAAGAAGCAGAAAATCACCCTGCCGGTCAAATGACAGAAATGCACGCACCTGGGCATCAGGCAGACGCCGCACAAAATACGGCTCAACATCTTTCCGCAGAAACCGCTGACACTGACTTATTTGGCCAGACTGCCTCCGTTTCCGCCGCCGTCCGCGCCGAAGCGGCGCAGACGCCGCAAACCGCCCCCGTGCAGGAGGCTCCCGTGACCCCGCAGGAAAAACAAGCCGCATTGGATAAAATCGCCGAAGAAATCAAAGCCTGCCGCCGCTGCCCGCTGGGGCAGACGCGCATTCATGCCGTGCCCGGGGAAGGCAACCCCGCCGCGGAACTGATGTTTATCGGCGAAGGCCCCGGATTTGACGAAGACCACAGCGGCCGCCCGTTTGTCGGGCGAGCCGGCCAACTGCTGGATAAAATGATTGCGGCCATGGGCCTGAAGCGTGAGCAGGTATTCATCGGCAATATTGCCAAATGCCACCCCATGGTCAACCCCCAAAATCCCGAAGCGCGCGGCAATGACCGTGCCCCCAATGCGGGGGAAATCGCCGTCTGCCGCAAATACATTGAGCGGCAAATTGCGGCTATATCCCCCAAATACGTCGTGGCGCTGGGCGGAGTGGCGGCCAAGGCGTTGATCAGCGACACCAAGTCTTTGGGCGCGCTGCGCGGGCGTTTTCACCTGCTGCATCTGGACACCGTGGAACTGCAAACACCCGTTAAAATTTTAGCCACCTATCACCCCGCCGCGCTTCTGCGCAATCCAAACTGGAAAAAAGACGCCTGGGCCGATTTGCAAATGGTCATGGCGGAAATGGGCCTCAAGCGCCCCCATGCGTAATTTATGTTCTGCCAGGTCGTTTTTGACGTCCCCTTGGACCGCACATTTGATTACGCCGTCCCGCCTGATTTGCAAAGCCGCGTCAGGCCCGGCGTGCGTGTAACGGCCCCTTTCGGCCCCCGCCTGACTACCGGCCTGGTGGTAAAAACTACGGACAGCGCCTCTTTTCCCGACCATACCCTGATTAAAGAAATCGCCTGCGTGCTGGACGAACAGCCCGTATTCGGCTCCGACCTTTTTACGCTGGCAGATTTTATCAAACACACCTGGGGCGGCCCGATCGGACAGATTTTATTTGCGCTGGTTCCGCCGCAGGCGTATTTTAAACTGACCGAACCCGACCCTCTGCCGCAGGAGGGATTTATCCCCCCCGTTTTGACGCTTAATAAAGAGCAGACGGCCGTTTTTGAGCGTTTGAGCGCGCAGCTGAACGCCGGCTTTCACCGCGTGCTTTTAAGCGGGCCGGACGAAGCGGGGCAAACCCAAATCGCCCTGCGCCTGGCCGCACGGGCCCTGCAGGGCTGCGGGCAGGCCCTGATTACCCTGCCCGACGTACTGGCCGCGCAAAACCTGGCGCAAAAGCTCCGGCCGCTTTTCGGGACGGATTATGTATTCGGCTGGCACAGCAAAATGCCGTTAAGCCAAAAGAAAAAGGTTTTTTCCCGCGTCTCCAACGGCCTGCCGTGTCTGATTGTATCGGCCCGCTCGGGCGGCCTGCTGCCGTTCAAAAACCTGCGCCTAGCCGCCATGCTGGAAGAAGAAAACGACAATTACAAACAGGAAGAAAATAAGCCGTATTTTCATTTGCGCGGCTTATTGGCCCAGCGCTGCCGCCAGCATGAGGCCCTTTTTGTGGCGGCGTCGGACACGCCGTCCCTGGAGGCCCTGCACGCCGCGGCACGGGGTGAAAGCGAAGAAATCGTTTTGCCGGCGGCGCAGGACAGCGTCCAAACCAAAGTTACCCCCAAAAAAGGCCAGCGCTCGGCCCTGCTGTCGGATTTCCTGCTGCAGCAACTGCAGGAAAACCTGCAAAACGGCCAGGCGGCCCTGGTCATTTTAAACCGCCGCGGCTACAGCAATGCCTATTACTGCTTAAACTGCGGCGCCTATGCCAAATGCAAAAAATGCGGCGCCATCCTGGCGCGCGAAAAGAATGAAAAAGGCGAGGATTTCCTGCTGTGCAAAAAATGCGGACACAAAGAAAGCACCCAGCAAACCTGCCCGCAGTGCCAAAACAAAATTTTCAAATCCCGCGGCGGCGGCACGCAGAAAATTGTGTCGGAGCTGAACAAAATTTTCCCGCAGGCGCGCGTACTGCGCCTGGATTCGGACACGTTAAAAAATAAAGACGGGCAGGGCCACGCCGTGCGCCGCGCGCTGGACAGCGCAGAAGCCGACATTGTGGTCGGCACCCGCCAGGCGCTGGACGCCGTGCTATCGCCGCGGGTCACGCTGGCGGCGGTGGCCGATGCGGACCTGGAACTGGACAGCCCCGATTTCCGCGCGTCCGAAAAATTCGGCCAGCTTTTGTTTAAACTCAAAGACCGGCTGTCCTCTCACCTGGTCCCGCGGCTGGTTATTCAGGCCAGCTCGGAAGATATTTTCCCGTTTGAGGCCCTGCACGCCTCTTACGCAGCCTGCGCGCGCGAAGAACTGCTGGCGCGGGAAAGTTTTGCCTATCCGCCTTTTGTACAAATGGTCAAAGTCCTGCTGAAAAGCAAAGACCTGACTTTGCTCCAGGCCGAAACCGCCCGTATTATGAGTGCGGCCGCCCCTTTCTGCGCCGAAACGCTGGGCCCCGTCCGCACCGGCAAAAAAACGGACACTTACAAAAAACAATACGTTCTCTTTAAAGCCGCCAACGGACAATACACCGCTTTGGTGGCCGCGCTGGACGGCTTAAAACCTTCCAAAAAAACGGATTTCAAACTAATCGCCGACCCGTACGACTTCTATTAAACCCGAGGTGCGCGCGTATATGATAAAATATAAAGAGTTTCCCCGCCGCGCGCGGTTTTGCGCCGCACACATCAAGAGGAACGACCCATGAGGAGTTTATGAATATACAAGAACAGATTTCTTTTTTAACCCGCGGATGCGTGGATGTAGTGAATGTGGAAGGCCTGCAAAAAAAGCTGGAAAGCGGTAAAAAGCTGATTGTTAAGCTGGGCTGCGACCCGACCAGCGCAGACCTGCATTTAGGGCACAGCGTGGTGCTTTCCCTGCTGCGCCGTTTTCAGGATTTGGGCCACACCGCCGTGCTGGTCATCGGAGATTTTACCGCCGCCATCGGCGACCCGTCGGGCCGGGACTCCACCCGCCCCGTCCTGCCGCGCGAGCAAATTTTAGAGAATGCCAAAACCTATACCGAGCAGGCTTTTAAAGTTCTAAAACCGGAGCAAACCCAAATCCGCTTTAACAGCGAATGGCTGGACCCGTTTGTATCAGGCAAGGACCTGCTGCAGACGCTCTCCAAAGTAACGGTGGCGCAGGTGCTGGAACGCGACGATTTCAAAAAACGCATGAAAGAAGGCAACCCTATCAGCATGCTGGAAATCCTCTACAGCCTGTTCCAGGGGCAGGACTCCGTGGCGTTAAAAGCCGATGTGGAACTGGGCGG
>CALUVA010000097.1 GCA_944324105.1 uncultured Elusimicrobiales bacterium | reverse complement strand
GCCGGCGTGGGAACTGGCGGCACGATTACGGGCGTAGGACGGTATTTAAAAAAGAAAAACCCCAACACCCAAATCATCGCCGTGGAGCCGGCAGATTCGGCCGTTTTGGAAGGCAAACCCGCGGGCGCGCATAAAATACAAGGCATCGGCGCGGGTTTTGTACCGGCTATTTTAGACCGCAGCGTCATAGACGAAATCATCCCCGTCACCAACGAACAAGCCGCGGACACGGCCCGCCGCCTGGCCAAAGAAGAAGGCATTTTGGCCGGTATCAGCTCCGGTGCGGCCATGTATGCGGCCTTGCAGGCGGCACATCGCCCCGAAAATGCGGGAAAAAATATCGTGGTATTGCTGCCGGACACGGGAGAGCGGTATTTGAGCACATGGGTATTTGACGAGGCCTCTTAACAGAGGCCTTTTGATTTTTGCCCCTGTAAACTTAAGAACATTTCTTTTTCATTTGCCTTAAGCAGACCCCTCCAAACATTCTTTAAAACCCAGACAAACAAAATAAGGGGGTTCTTTTTCCTTTTGAAAATGCTAGACTGAATTTATGAAAATATATCTTTGTGCGGCTGTTCTTTGCTTCCTGTTCTGTTCGGCTGCAGCCCAGGAAACAGATGAAATCGTCATAGAAATGACGGGCGATTCCGTCTCCCGGCCCAACGAACCTTCTTTGTGGAATTTCAGCGCCGTACAGCTTACGCGCAAACTGCGCGGAAAAACACGCGAGCAAGTGCTTTATGCCGTACCCGTCGTATCCGACAAAGACCGTATTGTACGCAGCACAGGAAAAGAGTACGCCCTGGTGGAATATTACAGCGGAGGAGACTTCCGCAAGTTCCTTTTTAAAGCCGAAAGCCCGCAAACTTTTGTAGCCGCCGCCGCAAACGCAGCCGACGTACTGGCCGTAAATAAAAAATATGGCATCAATATCGGGCTGCCTCAAGCCGTGTTCGAAACCTTTTACGCAGGGCAAATTTCCGCAGAAAGTTCGGAGTTTCTGCCCAAAGGAACGATTTTATATAAAATGCTTTACAGAGACATCAATACCCCTTCCCCATACAACCGTTGGTTTTTGTTTGAAAAGAATGAACTGTCGCACACATTTGAGAACGAAGCAGATAAAAACAGCTATCTTGATTCTCTAAAAAAACAGGCGGAAGGATCTTCCCCCCAAACAAAACGGCAGACAGCTCGCTCCTCCAGACAAAACCGTACGGTACGCAAAGCTCTCATTTCCGGAGGAACGGCCTGGGACCGGGCCAATCTGCCGCGAGTAAACAACCCCACCCTTTTGCCCACTCCCTCTCTGAAAAAGGCCGACAAATAAAGTTTGGGCTCTAATCCTAAAAAAACGGGCATGTTTTCTTATAATAATCTAAAGTAAAGAAAAGGGGGAATGCATGGATTGGTTTTCTTCACTGACTATAGCGGGATGCCTATGGCTGGTGCTGCAGAGCGTAGTAACCGCGCATATTATTTTGCACAAAGATGACGTCCCCAGCGCCATTGGATGGACGGGGTTGGTATGGCTGGCTCCTGTAATCGGCAGCATTGCCTACATTATTCTGGGCATTAACCGGGTACGGCGCAAGGCGCTTCGCCTGCACAACGGCGGAGCGGATATTTTTACGCTGACGGGCAAGACCGCCGAAGAAATAGAAAAAGAAGTTCCCCCCTCTTTTCTGCAATTACTGCGTTTGGGATATAAAGTGCACCCGCAGCATTTGGCGCTAGGCAATTCCGTCCGGCCGCTGATTAATGGGGATGAAGCTTACCCGCTGATGTGCGCCGCCATTGCGGGAGCAAAAAAGCAAGTACTTATCGCCAGTTATATTTTTAATAATGACAAAGCAGGTCAACGCTTTCTGCCTGCTTTAAAACAAGCCGTTAACAACGGGGCAGAGGTGCGTATGCTTATAGATGGCGTGGGACTCAACTACAGCCGGCCCAATATCGCCGCGGCTGTCAAAAAAATTAAAGGCATAAAGTTCTCCATTTTTCTGCCCAGCAAAAGCCCCGTCAATTTGCCTTTTGTTAATTTACGCAATCACCGCAAAATTATGATTATTGATGGGGAAACAGCATTCTTTGGAGGAATGAATGTGGCCGAAGGAAACCTGGTGGCAGAAAAGCCTAAAGCCCCCATACAAGATGTAACATTTGAAGTTAAGGGGCCCGTCATCAAACAAATGATACGTTTGTTTGAAGAAGATTGGATTTTTTCCGGTAAAAAGGCCTTTATGCCCGCCTCCGCGCATACATCTAAAACAACCCCCTCTCCAGGAAGCGTCCCCGCGCGCATTATACCCGACGGGCCGGACGGCGATTACGGCAAAATAGAACGCCTGTGCCTGGGTGCGCTGGCCTGCGCGCAAAAAACCGTCAGTATCGTTACCCCGTATTTTCTGCCGGAGAACGAAATGCTTTCCTCCTTGGAAACGGCCGCCATGCGCGGAGTAAGCGTGGAAATAATTCTACCCCAGAAAAGTAATATTTTTGGCATGGATTGGGCCATGCAGGCCAATTTCCGCCGGCTGCTGTCCAAAGGTGTTAAAATTTACCGCACCGAGCCGCCGTTTGACCACAGCAAATTGTTTTTAGTGGATGAAGTATGGCTGTTTGCCGGCTCGGCTAACTGGGATGTGCGCAGTTTTAAACTGAACTTTGAAAGTAATATGGAATGCTTTGACCCCTCCCTGGCCAAACAGGTACGTCAAGTCATAGAACACAAAAAGCAAAAGGCAGTGTGCGTACCATATGAAAAACACCTGCACCCGCCGCTTTTGCGCACCCTGCGCGACAATGCGTTTAGGCTGCTAACGCCTTATTATTAATTATGAAAAATCCCCTTCTGCCTGACATCCCGCTTATCAATACCGGTCCCGCCCCATCTCTGGAGCGCCTGCCACGCACGTTCCGCCTGAGCGTGTGGAACTGGCACAAATGTAAACACGAAAACTGGAAGCGGGATTTTTTGGCCCTGTGCGCACACAGTGATTTGTTTTTGGCGCAGGAAGCGCGCCTGGGGTCCGCCTGCGCCGAAGCCGTCGGTCAAAGCGGACTGAACTGGAATGCCGCCATCAGTTTTTTATCCCCACGCGCCAAAATTCCCACCGGCATTGCCGCCGGCTGCCGCACAGCAGCCGCCGATATTTTATTTAACGCCAGCGTGCGCGAACCTTTGCTGCATATACCCAAAATGACCATGCGTCTGATTTACCCGCTGGCTGACACGCGCCTGCTGGTTGTTAATCTGCACGCCATTAATTTTACGGGCATAGGCCCTTTTAAACGCACCCTGCAAAACGCCGCCGAACTGTTGGCCCGCTTTAACGGCCCCGTCATTGTGGCGGGCGATTTTAACGTGTGGAGCAAAAAGCGCCATCAGGAGCTGCTCCTGACGGCACAGAAACTGGGCCTGCGGGAAGTCCTCTTTATCCCCGATCTGCGCACGCGGTACTTCCGCCGGACAGTGGATTATATCTTTGTGCGCGGGCTGGAAGTAGTGGAATCCTCGGTGCCGGAAATAGATTCTTCCGACCACCGCCCGCTTACCGCCGTACTGCGCCTGCCCTGACTGGCAGACAAACAGTCCAAATTTACGAAATTGTTTGCGCCTCTTGGGCCTCACAACTGAAAAAGCCGGTTTTGTTTATGCCGTCCCGCGTTACTAAAACATGTGCGTCCGCTGCCCTGATTTTTCAAATTTGAGTGCTATTTGCGCCGCAAGTTGCCCCGCAGAATAATGGCAGTTACGTAAGGCGCAAGGCGGGGGGTTAGGGCCCAAATTTACGAAATTGTTTGCGTCCCTCAGGCCTCATAACTGAAAAAGCCGTTATATTAATATGGTAAAATGTAATTAATATGAACGATAACAAAGCCATCAGTTTTAAACGCC
>CALUVA010000096.1 GCA_944324105.1 uncultured Elusimicrobiales bacterium | reverse complement strand
TTGGAATTTGGCCTCAAACAGCTGTTCTTAAATCCGGCCGACGCGTTGAAACGCCGCTATCCGTATAAGAGCTCCGTCAAGGCGACGATTACCAAGGTGGACCCCGAAAACGGCGTAGAATGCACCATCGGCAAAAACAACACCAAAGGTTTTATCAGCCCCTTTGAAATGGGACGTGATTTTACCGCCCAGGCGGGGGACGTGATTTCCGCATTGGTGGTGGGTGTGGACCCCGAAACCTTCACGGTCAATCTCTCCGTTAAGAAATACGACCAAGTGCAGAACCGCAAAGTCGTCGCTCAGTACCTCAAACAGGCGCCGCGACCGACTTTGGGCCAACTGCTGGAAGATTCTTTCAAAACGGAAGAAGACGAAACGGAAGAAAAATAGTTTAGAGCGTAATTGGAAGCCCCGCGTAAGCGGGGCTTTTTTATTCCGTTTTCTCTAGGACTGCAATAGCTTGAAAATGCTGACATTTGGAGCAAAGGAGAATTTACACGAGGTCTTTATGGGCCGAACAAAAGATTTGATGAGATTTAAAACTGCTATAATTTTGTCATGACCGAAGAGAAACTGTTGCTTTTGTCCTGCTGTGCACCCTGTTCCTGCGGCGTAATTCAAAAATTAGCCGCCCAGGGACGGAAATTTACGGTATTATTTTATAACCCCAATATTGACAATGAAACGGAATATCAAAAGCGTTTGGCTGAAAATAAGCGCGTTTGCGCGCGTTTTGGCGTGCCGTTTGCACAGCTGCCGTATGAGCCGGAAGTTTGGTGTCAGGCCGTAAAAGGCTTGGAAAAGGAACCGGAGCGCGGCAAACGCTGCAGCGTGTGTTTTGAGCTGCGCCTGCGGCGTGCGGCGAACTATGCCAAAGAACACGGCTTTACGGCGTTTTCTTCGGTGCTGGGCATATCACGCCACAAAGATTTAGATCAGGTCAATGCTGCGGCGCAAAGAGCGGCGCAAAAGGAAGATATTCCTTATGACCTGACCAACTGGCGCAAAGGCGGCACGGAACAGCTGCGCAGTGCGCTGATAAAGGAAATGCAAATTTATAACCAAACTTATTGCGGCTGCGTATTTAGCCGACGGACGGTGAAAGATGAAAAAAGCGCTTGACGTGCTTTATGTAATTCTGGCGGTGATCGGCGGTCTGTGGCTGTCGGCGCAGGTGATATTATGGGTAATACTGCCGTGGCAGCCTGTGCAGGACTTTTTGCAAAAAGAAATATCCCAAGCCGCCGGCCGGCCTGTGCAAATACATCATATTTCGGCGCGTCTGACGGGCCTGGATTTGCACAGGGTGGCTGTGGCGTCCTCTGCTGAGCAGACACAGCAGGGTGAACTGTTCCGCGCCGGACACGTCCTTCTGCGTTGGAGCTTGTGGCAGCTGTTGCAAGGTAAAATTTTGGTGTATGCCGTCATTGTAAACGGGCTGGACGTGCATGTTGTCCGTTATGCGGACGGGACTTTTAATTTTGACGGATTATTTGGCACGGGGGAGAATCCCGCCGAGCCCGCCGCCGCGGAGGAAACCCAACCTTTCAGTCTGAATTTAAGCGTACGCCAAATTCGGCTGACGGACGGACATATTTTGTTTACCGATGAGCAAAAGAACCAATCGGCAGAAATAGACGGGCTGTTCTTTTCCGCGCGCAATTTCGGTTTTGACGGCGCTTTTCCCGTCAGCGTGAATGCGTCCGTTACTTATAACGGCCGCGGCTGGCCCGAACAAAAAGCGGAGCTGGGCCTGACCGTCTGGCCGGATTTGAAGAATTTGGATTTGGCGGCAGCGGCCGTTCAAATCAAGCGGTTGGTCCTGCGGCATACAGGCGGCGTATTTGTGCTGGAAGGCGGCATAGAAAACTTTGAAAATCCGTTTGTTTCTTTGCAGTTAAACGGACAGGATATATCGGATACGCTGCTGCGTTTTGCCGTGCCGGACGTGCCGTCTTTTGAAGCGGCGCAGGCGCAGCTGTCCGTAAAAGCGTCGGCGGATTTGGCCGCGCGGCGGGCGGAGATTGCGTCGTTGGAAACGCAAATAAATTCCGCCGTGGTGTATTCTTCCGGCCCCGCTTCCGCGCCCGTTATTGCCTTGCCGGAAGCTTCTGTTTACTTGGCCGCGTCGGCGGACTGGGGGAAAAACAGGGCGCAAATTTCCTCTTTTACCGCGCAGGGCCTGAACTCTTTTGTCTCATCGTCCGGCACCGTCAGCTGGGCACCGGAATTGGATTTTAATCTATCCGGTGCGTTTAAAGCGGATTTGCATGCCGCCGGGGAAGCCGTATCCCCGCTGAAGATGTACCGGCCGCTCGGTGTGGTCAGCGGTACGGCGCAGGGTACGCCGTCCACCGCGTCGGCTGACGTGACGCTGGAGGCCGTAGGCGCGGCCGTGCCGTATGCGGGCACCCTGTCGGATTTTACTATGCGCGCCGTATTAACGGATTTGAAAGATTTGCAGATACCCGCTTTTTCGGGTCAGTTAAACGGCGGGGATTTTGATGGCAGTCTGTCCGCGGCTTATAACGGAAAAATCATAGACGCCGATGTGGCGTTCCATGCCGCTCGCCTGGCTTTGCCCGCGCCGGAGACGGCCGCTTCTGCGCAGACGGCGGCGCGGGAACCGGCCCCCGTGGCGGATACCACAAGCGGCGACATTTCATCTTTTGTACTGCCGCCCGTGAATTTAAAAGCCAAAGCGGATATAGACTCGCTGGACGCGCCGTATATTTGGGGCAATGATATTCATTTTGCCGCGGACTTGCAGGGGCTGACCCTGACGCTGGACCAGGCCCACGGAGAGCTGGCTTTGGAAACGGGCAAAGGCGAAATTAAAGATTTAAACAAACTGACCAATGCCAATATACTGACCAAAGTGATGTTCGGTTCGTTAAGCGCCGTCAGCAAAGTGATTAACAGCTTAAACGTGTTTGCCGTGCTCAACGGGCTGGGCAGCGGCGTGGTGTCCGCCGTGTCGGGCAAAGAAGACAAGCCGGCCGATATGGTGGTGCAAACCGTCAAGGATGAAAACGGCAACGACGTGCAAATTATGGTGCCTTATACGGACCAGAAAGTGGACGGACGGCTGGCGTTTGAGCTTTTCTCCACGGACATGACGTTTACCAACGGGGAAGCGGAAATTAAAAAAGGCTCTTTTGTGTCTGACCTGATGTCTTTTAATTTAACGGGCGATATGAATTTCAAAATGCAGACGCTGGACCTGAAAGTCAACGCCGCGCCCGGGCGGCATTATGAAGACGGTATCATGCCGCTGACGCTGACCGTGGGAGGCACGCTGGAGGAGCCCGAGGGCAGCATGAGCATGACTTCGTCGGTGACGTCGCTGGTGACGCAGGGCGTGGGAAATAACTTTGTCAGCCGCAGCGTCAAAAAAACTTTAGGCGGTTTTTTCGGTTTATTTAAAAAGAAGGACAAGGAGGAAGAAGCCGCGCCCACCGATACGCAGGCCGATGTGACGGAGGAGGAGGAAACGGCGGCCCTGCCTCAAACGCAAGAAATGACAGAGGCTGTTCAGTCCCAGCCGGAAACGGAAAAAACGGCGGAAATGGGCCAGCTTGTGCCTGCTGAAACGACCGCTGATGTGCTCCCTGATACACAAACAACCGTACCGCAGATTTCACAACCTTCAACGGAAGAAAGAGTGGAAGTTCCGCCGGAAACCGCCGCTGCGTCGGTTTCGTAATTAAAAATCCCGTCTGTTTAGCGGCGGGGTTTTTTATTTTGTGCGACAGACAGCAAAGGCGGAAATCAAATCAATCCAGTTTTTTACACTATTTTCTCTTCTTAACTCATACGCTAAAATAAATATAAATCCCGCTTTTTTGTGTCCCTTGTTTGATTGTGCCGTTTGCTTGGGCAAAACAGCACCCCCTTGACTCGTTTTTTTTTTTTGATACATTTTTTGAAGCGGGCCGGAAAAGGTTTTTAAAAACCTCCTACAG
>CALUVA010000095.1 GCA_944324105.1 uncultured Elusimicrobiales bacterium | reverse complement strand
ATTTTAAAACTCAAAGGCGACCGGCTGCCCCATGAACTGGCCGAAGGGCATGTGCCCGTGGTGGCCGGGTTTCAGGGCATCGGAGAAAACAAAGAAATCACCACACTTAAACGCGGCGGGTCGGACGTGTCGGCTGTGTTTTTGGCCAGTCAGCTGGGCGCGCTGCATGTGGAAATGATTAAAGATGTGGACGGCGTGTACAGCGCCGACCCCAACAAAGACGTCCAGGCCCAAAAATACGAAGTGCTGGATTTTGACGAAATGTATAAGCTGGCCCTGAACGGCGCCAGCGTGCTGCATTCCGACGCGGTGCGGCTGGCCAAGGCCAAAGGCATAGAAATCCGCATTGTGCATTACCGCACGGGGCAGGTCGGCACGGTTATTAAATAAGGGATGTAAGCAGTTTGGAACGGGCGAAGCGGGATAATAACGGCTTCGCCTGTCTTTTCGGCGGGCCCTGCCGCCGTGGCCAAAGCGCGGCTTTCCCTGTGTGGGCGGCCTTGCGGGGCGGGCGTTTCTTGCCGCCGGCCTGGCCTGCCATGCGTTTGCGGCAGCCGCAGCAGGGGCCGTAAGCGGGGAAAATTCCCGGGTTCTTTTATGCCCGGACGCCTGATATTTTAGTAGAATACCATTATGGATTTGTTTATCGTAGTGCCGATTTTGTTTTTTTCCATTGTGCTGCATGAATTTGCGCACGGGTATACGGCATACCGCATGGGGGATGATACGGCTTATTTGATGGGCCGCCTGACGCTTAATCCGCTGAAACACGTGGATATCATCGGCACGGTGGCCGTGCCGGCTTTGTGTTATGTGTCGGGCCTGCCGATGTTCGGTTGGGCCAAGCCCGTGCCGGTCAATGCCATGCGCCTGCCGCGTCCGCGCAAAAGCATGGGCCTGGTGGGGCTGGCGGGGCCGTCGGCCAATCTGCTGCTGGCGGTATTATGCGCTTTTTTTATTAAGCTGGTGTTGGTCAGCGGGCTGCTTTCCCCGCAGGGTACAGCGCAGACGGTCAAATTTTTGGTGTACGGACTGCAGATTAACGTATTGCTGGCCGTGTTTAACCTGATGCCCATTCCGCCGCTGGACGGCGGGCACATTGTGGAGGCTTTGCTGCCGCTTAATACCGCCATGGCCTATGGCCGCTTTTTCGGCCGCTGGGGCATGTATGTGGTGCTGGGGCTGATTATTACGGGGCTTTTCCGTTATATTTTATATCCGCCGATGTATTTGGTCGTCAGCCTGCTGGGCAAAATATTCGGCATTTAAAGAGGAATTATGAGTACAGACATTATCGTATCCGGCATGCGCCCGACGGGCAAGCTGCATTTGGGCAATTATCACGGCGCGCTGAAAAATTTCGTGGCTTTGCAGGAAAAATACAAATGTTTTTTCTTCGTGGCGGATTTGCACGCGCTGACCACTTCCTACGAACATACGGAAAACCTGGCCCACAACAGCGAGCAAATGCTGGTGGACTGGCTTTCCGCAGGGTTAGACCCGAAAAAATGCACCATTTTTATCCAGTCCGACGTGCCCGAGGTCAGCGAGCTTAACACATTGCTGGGCATGATTACGCCGCTGGGCTGGCTCTACCGTAACCCCACGTATAAAGACCAGATAAACGAACTGCTGGCGCGCAAATACGCCGGCCAGCTCAAAGGAGATGAAAACACCCCGCTGGCCGAGCGCGTCAAAGGTTTGGCCGACGAGGATATTTCCGTTTACGGTTTTCTGGGTTATCCGGTGCTGATGGCGGTGGATATCCTGATACACAAAGCCTCCCTGGTGCCCGTGGGCAAAGACCAGACCGCGCATTTGGAGATCGCGCGCGATATAGTGCGCCGCTTTAATGAAATCTATAAAACGGACGACGTATTTGTAGAGCCCAAGCCTTTGTATACGGAGGTAGCCGTCGTGCCCGGGCTGGACGGACACAAGATGTCCAAGTCTTACCACAACACCATTGATTTGGGGGAAGATTTGGACAGCGTGCGCAAAAAAGTCATGTCCATGTACACCGACCCCAACAAGAAAAAGGCCTCCGACCCCGCCGATCCGGAGGGCTGCGTGGTGTTTGCTTTTCACAAAATTTATAACCCGAACTGGCAGAAACGCTGTGAAGAATGCAAAGCCGGCGCTTTGGGCTGCGTGGCGTGCAAAAAAGAGCTGTTTGCGCTGATGGAGCCGGAGCTGAAGGGATTTTTGGACAAACGCAAAATTTTTGAAAATGACAAAGCCCAGCTGCAGGCCATTTTGCACGGCGGCAAAGAAGCCGCGCGCGCATCGGCCGCCGTTACGCTGGAGCAGGCCAAGCGGGCTATGAAAGTAATCAAATGATAAATACCGCGCCGATTAACGTCCACATTAACGTGTTTGAAGGCCCCATGGACCTTCTGCTTCACCTTATCAAAAAAGACAATCTGGACGTAACGGACGTAAACGTTTCCGAAATCACGAAGCAGTATTTGGAATACTTAAACGTGATGAAGGAATTAAACCTGGAAATCGCGGGCGAATTCCTGGTTATGGCCAGCACGCTGATGCAAATTAAAGCCAAAAGCCTGCTGCCCTCCCAGGTGCCTACCAGCGAAAACGAAGGGCCCGACCCGGCCAAGGAACTGATTGCCAAACTGCTGGAATACCAGAAGTATAAAGAAGCCGGCAAATTTCTGGAAGAAAAGCTGGAAGAAAACAAAGACAATTTTTATAAATCGGCTCCTATTTTTGACAACGGCGAAAAGGTGCTTAATTTGCAGCTTTTTGACCTGCTTTCCGCCGTCAAACGCGCCTTTGACCGGCTGGACGAGCGCAAGCGCGTGGAACTGCTGAAGGTGGAGGAGTTCCCCATAGAGGTCAAAATGGAAAAAGTGGTGGATATGCTCTCGCGCCGCCAGTGGGTGCTGCTGGATGATATTTTTGTGGGGGAAACCAAAAAGCGCGGCATTATTACGTGTTTTATGGCCGTACTGGAGCTGATTAAAATCAAAAAACTTTTGGCCCGGCAGGATGAGCAGGACGGGCAGATACGCATTTATTTAAACCCCGACAACAAAGATACGGACTTCCGCCAGCTTATGCACGGCGAAGCGGCCGGATAACGGAGATTTTATGGAAGAAACTTTAGACGCGGCTTCTGCCGCGGACACGCCAAACCAAGCAGTTGACGAGGCCCCGCAGACTGCGGAACAGGCGCAAAACGCCGCCGCAGAAACGGCGCAGGATTCGGCAGAGCATGAAGCCGCCGCCCGGGAAGAAACCCTTTCCGCACAGCCTGCCTCTGCCGATTCGGACGAAGCTCCCATGCAGGCTCCCGCCGCGCCGGAAGAAGGGCAAAACGAACTGTTGGAAAGCGGGGAAGCCAAACAAATCATTGAAAATTTGCTGTTTATTACCGACCGCCCGTTAAAACCTTCGCGCATTGCCGAAGTGGTGGAACATATCAGTTCCAAGCGCGTCCTGGAAATTATCCAGGAGCTGGCCAAAGAGTATGAGGACACCGGCCGCGCCGTGCGCATTTTGGAAATAGGCGGCGGATACCAAATGTGCACCAAGCCGGAATACGGCCGCTGGGTGCGCAAATTATATAATGAAAAGATGACCACGCGCCTGTCCAATGCGGCGCTGGAAACGCTGGCCATTATCGCGTACAAACAGCCCGTTACGCGCGCGGAAATGGAAATGATACGCGGCGTGGATGTGGCCGCCCCGCTGGAGCGGCTTTTGGAGCGCGGACTGGTGCGCGTGCTGGGCAAGCGCGACACTATCGGCCGCCCCATGGTATATGGCACAACGGACGAATTTTTGCGTCTGTTCGGCCTGAATAAGATTTCGGAACTGCCGGACCTGCAGGTGTTTGCCGCCAAACAGGTTCAGGAAAAGCAGGAAGATTTGCCTTTTGAAGAAAAACTGCCGCCGCTGGGAGAGCCGGCCATTTTGGCCCTGGAAGAAGAAACCGGCGACGCGGCGGACGCGTTCTTTAAGCGGCCCAAAAATATGTTTGAGCCGGA
>CALUVA010000094.1 GCA_944324105.1 uncultured Elusimicrobiales bacterium | reverse complement strand
ATAATGCTGCGTCGCTTCCACCGGCGATTCCAGGGCCAGCATATCGCCCATCATTTCATAGGCGGGGGCATAATTGGGCGCCAGCAGCTTGGCTCTCTCGGCATAAGAAAGCGCCTGGTCTGTATCCCCTTTATTAAACATCAATTCCGCTGCATAAAAATAGGGCATGGCGTAATTAGGGCTTAAAGCAATAGCTTTCTGGAAATCATCCATGGCGTTTTGATAGGCTTCCATTTTCATCAGCGTACGGCCCCGTTCCAGATACGGACGGGGATTGCTGGGCTGCAAATCAATCAGCTGGCTGTAATCCTGGGCAGCAGCCTCATAATATCCAGCGGCAAATTCCGCCAAACCACGGTTTAAATACAACAGCGGAGATTGAGGATTCAAACGCTCCGCTTCGGAAAAATCGACCAAAGCCTGCCCCATTTTACCCTGTTTGCTGTAAGCTACGGCACGGTTGAGCAAAGCCATAAAATAGTTGGGCCGCAATCCCAAAGCCTGGTTCAGCTGCGAAAGCGCGTCTTCATATTTTCCCTGGTCAATATAAGCCGCTCCCAAATTATTAAATAACTCCGGACGGCGGTAATTAAGAGAAATAGCCTGCTGGTAATCACGAACCGCCAATTCTTTGTTTTTTTTCAAATCTCCGGGCTCTTTGGGAGAAAGCTGCTCATAAGCCAGGGCCCGGCCGGCATAAGCAACGTAGTTTTCCGGATTGTTTTTGATAATAGTGGAATAATAACGTATAGCTTTTTCAAACTGTCCTTTATCAACGGCAACCTGGGCTTTGCGAAATAATGCAGTCTCCCCGCCGCTGCAGGCAGCCAGCATACAGACGGATAAACCAATAAACCAAATTTTTCTCATTTTGCCTCCCGTTGGGACGTACGGTGCGTAAACAACAACGCCGCCGCGAGCATAACACCGCCCACCGTGATAAAACTGTCGGCCGCGTTAAACACGGGCCACACCCTTAAATCTATAAAATCCACGACAAACCCTAACGCTATTCTATCATAAAGATTGCCCAATGCGCCGCCCAAAATCAGCACCAGCCCCCATTTAACCAGCGGGCCGTACGCGCAGAGCTCTTTCCAGCATTTTATCAGATAGCCGATAATCAGCAGGGTTACCAGAATCAGTATCAGGTTTCCCCCCTGCATTATACCAAAAGCCGCGCCGGTGTTTTGCACATAGCGCAAGTGCAAAAACGGCGCGACAATGATATCTGTATCCGCCAGATAGGCCAGCGTCAGGCATTTGGTCAGGCGGTCTATAAACAAAAGCACAGCCACCGTCCAAATTTCGGCCTTATGCGCGCGGGCCCAGTCACGCAGGCGGGAAAACCAGTTAGGCAACGGTCTGCTCCTCGGGCACGATCAGTCCCTCCCGCTCCAGCACAGCGGCACAGCGGTCGCACAGGTCGGTATGTTTGCGCCCTTCCTGTCCCACTTCCTCTTTCCATTGCCAGCAACGGGCGCATTTTTGGCCCCGGGCATGCTCCACCGCCACTTCCAGCGGCAGGGAGCCGTCCTGTACTTCCGTAGCGGACACGATGAAAATCTCCGGCCACAGCGCGGCGTTTTCCGAGAGGAATTTTTTCGTTTCCGCATCATTGGTTTTTAAAATGACCTTGGCTTCCAGCGCAGAACCGATAATGCCTTTCTGGCGGGTTTCTTCCAGCGCTTTCTGCACGTCCTCACGGAGTTGGCGGATGCGCGTCCATTTATCTTCCAGCGCCGCATCGGCGGATAAAGAAGCGTGTTGCGGCATATCGGACAGGAACACGCTCTGCGCCAGCCCTTTTCCGGCGGGAATTTTCAGCAGTTCCTGCCAGGCTTCTTCGCAGGTAAAGCACAAGACGGGAGCCAGCAGCTGCAGCAGCGTGCGTACGATTTCGGCCAGCGCGGTCTGCGCGCTGCGGCGCGCCGGAGAAGAAGCCCCCAGCGTATACAAGCGGTCTTTGGACGCATCCAGCAGGAAGGAGGACAGGTCCAAAATGCAGTAGTCCGTAATGGCGCGCACGGCGCGGCGGAAATTGAACTCTTCATATCCGGCGCGCACTTCGGCAATCAGCTGGTCCAAACGGCCCAGCATATAGCGGTCCATTTCCGCCAGTTCGGCGGCGGGCACGGCGTGTTTTTCCGGCTCAAAGTCCGACAGATTCCCCAGCGCATAACGCACCGTATTGCGCAGCTTGCGGTAGGTATCAATCGGCCCGCCCAAAATTTCATCGGAGATGCGCACATCGCCCTGATAATCCGAAAACGCCACCCACAGGCGCAGGATATCCGCGCCGTATTTGTTGATGACGTCCTGCGGGTCTACGCTGTTGCCCAGGGATTTGTGCATGGGGCGGCCCTGCTGGTCCAGCACCATGCCGTGCGTCAAAATGGTTTTAAACGGGGCCGTGCCTTCCAGCGTATAAGACGGGATATAAGAGCTTTGGAACCAGCCGCGGTGCTGGTCGGAGCCTTCGGAATATACGTCGGCAGGGAAGTCCAGCCCGCGGTCTTTCAGCACCGCCGCCCAGGACACGCCGCTGTCCAGCCACACGTCCAAAATATCGGTTTCTTTTCTGAACTCCGTGCATCCGCAGGAGCAGTGATAACCCTGCGGCATGAGTTTTTCCACGGGGTCGGTAAACCAGAAATCGGAGCCTTCTTTCATGGCGCGCGCTTTGACAAACTCAAAAAGATTGTGGTCAATTTGCGCCTTTCCGCATTTTTTGCAGTACAAAATAGTAACAGGCGTACCCCAGAAACGCTGGCGGGACAGACACCAGTCCGGCCGCAGGCCGATCATGGAGCGCATACGTTCGCGTCCGCCGGCGGGATAAAAGCGGACATGGTCCAAATTATCCATCAGCTTTTGGCGCAGGCCGTCTTTGTCAATGCTCATAAACCACTGTTCCGTGGCGCGGAAAATAATCGGGCTGTGGCAGCGCCAGCAATGCGGATAGCTGTGCACAATTTCCTGCTCTTTAATCAGCGCGCCCAGTTCATCCAATTTCTTTACCATCAGCGGATTGGCGTCAAAGACATTCATGCCTTCAAAAATGCCGGCGTCTTTGGTGTAGCAGCCTTTTTCGTCCACGGGGCAGAAGGTTTCCAGGCCCCACTGTTTGCCGGCGTGGAAGTCGTCCTCGCCGTGGCCCGGAGCGATATGTACGATGCCTACTCCGGCGTCCATGGTAACAAAGTCCGTCCAAATGACGGGGTTTTCTTTTTGCGTCAGCGGATGGAAATATTTTTGGCCGACCAGCTTTTCGCCCAGCACGGTATTTACTTGGCGGGCTTTCAGGCCGGTGTTTTTCAAAAATTCTTCGGCCAGTTTTTCCGCCACCACATAATATTCCTGCGTGCGTTCGTCCTGCAGGACGGCGTAATTTTCTTCTTTATTGACGGCGGCCGCCCGGTTGGCCGGAATGGTCCAAGGAGTAGTGGTCCACACGCCGAAAGACACCGGTTTGGAAAAATCCAAATCCCCGAATACTTCTTTGGTCGGACTAACCACTTTAAAACGCAGGTAAATGGACGGAGAGGAAGCGTCTTTATATTCCGTTTCCGCGTCAGCCAGGGCCGTTTCGCAATGCGGGCACCAGGTAATGGTTTTTTGGCCTTTGTAGACGTAGCCTTTTTCAATCAAATCCAAAAATACGCCGATAGTAATGCCTTCGTAGCGCGGGGCCATAGTCAGATACGGGTCGTCCCATTCGCCCTGTACGCCCAGGCGTTTGAACCCCTGGCGCTGCAGGTCTATATATTTAGCCGCAAAGGCGCGCGCTTTTTTGCGGAAGGCAGGTACGTCGGTAACGTGCTTTTTGTCTATTTTCAGCTCTTTCATCAGCGCCTGCTCAATAGGCAGGCCATGGCAGTCCCACCCGGGCACATACGGCGTATAAAAGCCCATGAGCGCGCGGCTTTTTAAAATAATATCCTTAATGGTTTTGTCCAAAGCGTGGCCGATATGAATGGCGCCGTTGGCATACGGCGGCCCGTCGTGCAGCACAAAATGTTTGCCCGCTTCGTTTTTCTTCAGTATGGCCTGGTAAAGGTTGATTTGTTTCCAAAAGTCCAGGATTTTGGGTTCTTTCTGCGCCAGTCCGGCACGCAT
>CALUVA010000093.1 GCA_944324105.1 uncultured Elusimicrobiales bacterium | reverse complement strand
AACTGAAAAAGCCGTTATATTAATATGGTAAAATGTAATTAATATGAACGATAACAAAGCCATCAGTTTTAAACGCCAAGCCCTCCGCAAAGTGATTGAAACCTTTGACAAGGGCACGCTGGAAACCGCGGCTTACCGCATTCCCTATGACGTCATTCCGCGCGACGCCAAGCTGGACGTGCGCTGCTGCGTCTATAAGGAACGCGCCGTATTCCGCGCCCGCACGCTGGCCGCTTTGGGCTGCTCCGTGGAGCAGGACGACGAAGCCACTTCTCTTAATGATTACGCCAAACAGGCCCTTTTGCGCAAAGACACCCCCGAAGTACCGCTAACCGTTTTGGATATTGCCTGCAAAGGCTGCGTAAAGGCCCGCCATATCGTTACCGAAGCCTGCCAGGGCTGTCTGGCCCGCGCCTGCGAAACCGCCTGTAAATTCGGCGCGGTAAAAGTGGTCAACGGCAGAAGCCATATTGACCCCGACAAGTGCAAAAACTGCGGCCAGTGCAAGGCCGCCTGCCCCTACAACGCCATTACCTATGTGCCCGTCCCGTGCGAGCAGTCCTGCCCCGTGGACGCCATACACAAAGGGGAAAACGGTTTTGCGCAGATTGATTTTGACAAATGTATCTCCTGCGGGCACTGCATGGACGCCTGCCCGTTCGGCGCCATTATGGAGCGCAGCCAGCTCATTGACATTTTAAGCGCCATGAAAAGCACGCGCAAAGTCTGCGCCGTGGTGGCTCCGTCTGTTGTGGGCCAGTTTAACGCCACCCTGCCGCAGTTGCTGACGGCCATAAAAAAAGCCGGTTTTGACAAAGTAACCGAAGTGGCCGAAGGGGCCGACGTAACCACGCGCAACGAGGCAAAAGAACTCATTGAACGCCTGGAACGCGGCGATAAATTTATGACTACGTCCTGCTGCTCCGCCTGGATACAGGCCGTACGCAAGCACCTGCCCGCTTTGCAGAAATTTGTGTCCGATACGCACACCCCGATGTCCTACATTGCCGAAATTGAAAAGAAAAACGGCTATGAAGTGGTGTTTATCGGGCCCTGCGTGTCCAAACGCGTAGAAGGACGCGAAGACCCCAATGTGGACTATGTGATGACCTATGAAGAGCTGGGCGCCCTGCTGGACGCGCGCGGCATCAACCCCGCCGAGTGCGAAGAAACCCCGCTGGATCCCAAAGTATCCGGTGAAGGCCGCTATTACGGCGTTACCGGCGGCGTGGCCAAAGCCGTAGAAACCGCCGTCAACGGGCACCGTCCCATTAAAATGATGACAATTAACGGCCTGGATAAAAAGTCCATGCTGATGCTCAACGCCTACGCCAAAGGCGTGGGAGACTTCCAGCTGCTGGAAGTGATGAGCTGCAAAGGCGGCTGTATCGGCGGACCGTGCACGCTGTGCACGCAGGCCAAGGTCATTAAACCCATTAAAGACCTGGTGGACGCCAGCCCGCATATAGCTCCCGTCTTTGAGAACAAAGAATCCAAATGATAAAAACCCCCGACTGTGTCGGGGGTTTTCGTAATAGGCCTCTTCCTCCGTCTTCCGGCGGACTTTTCCAACAAAAAGCCCCCGGGATGAGAGCACCGGAGGCTTCTTGCCGGACCGTTAAGAGTCCGGCAGGGGGGATGGGTTAAATCCATATAAAAAAGGCAGCGTTTGCTTTATAAAGCTTTCACCCATTCCAAAACAAAGCTGCCTTTCCATGAATGCTTTACACGGAGAAAAACAACCTTGCTTTTAGGTGAAAACTGCTTCCCCTGTGGGAAACTGTCCCCTTGCGGGGCTAAAAACAAAGCGCTAAAAAACAGCAATTATAGGGTATGGACAAAAATCCCCTTTTGTTTTTCCCGTATGCGCCGCGGCGGGGATATGGCCGCCGGGCGCGCGGCAAAGGAGCGTGATCTCTCCTTTACGCTTACGGGGTAATTGTCCAAATACTCCCTCCCGAACAAATAAAAAAGGCAACGCGGCGTTGATGGAGTTATCACGCACCATCAACGGCGTTGCCTTACTGTGTAATGCTTTACACAGTTAAATAGCCACGCCGTCTTTGGGGTGATAACTTCCGCTTTTTAGGGCGGATGCTCCGCGAGGAATGCGGACCCAAAAACGAGCCTATTTAACCTTCTAAATCAAACGAGCTTTTTTGCTCTAAAGCCATTATGGCAAAAAGCACGCCCAAAAGTAAACCCCCTTCCGAAGAAGGGGGTTTGTAAAACATTGTCGTACAAAACGCTTAACGTTTGGAAAACTGGAAGCGTTTTCTGGCGCCGGGCTGGCCCGGTTTCTTTCTTTCCACCATACGGGGATCGCGGGTCAGGAAACCGGCTTTTTTGACGGTTTTCTTCAGCTCTTCGCTGATTTCGGCCACGGAGCGGGCAATGGCGTGGCGCAGCGCGCCCGCCTGGGAGGAAATCCCCCCGCCCTGCACTTTGGCGGTGACGTCATATTCTTTGTCCAGGCTGGTGATCACCAGCGGAGCTTTTACGGTAGCCTGGTATTTTTCATGACCTTTGAAATAGTCGGCCAAGGCTTTGGCGTTGACGGTAATCACGCCCGTGCCTTTTGCCAGTCTGGCCTGCGCGACGGAAGTTTTGCGGCGGCCGGTTTTAATTTCTTTGGTATTGTTCATAAAAACTTATCCCTCTTATTTGGCAAATCTGCCGGCGAATTCATGCTCTTCACCGCTGAACAGGCGAAGGCGTTTGAGGCGCGGGGCGCGCAGGCGGTTAACGTCCAACATGCGTTTAACGGCCAGTTCCAGCACTTTGGTGGAATCCTTTTCAAACTGGCGTTTGAGCGGGGTTTCCTTGGCGCCTTTGGCGTAGCCGGAGTGGGAGAAATAAATTTTTTCTTCCATTTTGTTGCCGGTTACTTTGATTTTATCCGTATTGGTCACAACGACAAAATCACCGCAGTCCATATGAGGGGTATAGGTTCTTTTGTGTTTGCCCATCAGCAGCACGGCCACACGGGTGGCCAGTCTGCCCAGGGTTTGGCCCGAGGCGTCAATATGATGCCATTTACGGGTGGTTTCAACTTCCTTGACGGAAGGCAGAAAAGTTTTCGTCATAATTTCTTGTTTACCTTTTGTTATTAAAGCGCAGCGGAGTGGTGGCCGCCGCATTAATGACTCGTGGTTTCCTGTATATTATACCAAAACAAAAAGGCCGTGTATAGGGAAAATTAAAAAGACAGGCTCTCAAACAGCGCGCGGATGTCCGCCAACGTCTCCAGGCGCACAAAACGCCCGCGCACGTCGGCCGCACCGGGGAAATCCCGCAGCCAGTAGCCGGCGGTTTTTTTGCTGCGGCCCACGCCTATTTTTTCCCCGTAGCGGGCCACATTTTCTTCTATCAGCGCCAGATAAATGTCTATCCGCCGACGCCGGGTCATCGGGACAGGCTTTTCCCCCGCCAGCTCACAGGCGATATCCCTAAAAATAAACGGATTGCCCACCGCCGCACGGCCCACCATAATGCCGGCACAGCCCGCGTCAAAAAACTTTTGGGCGGTTTGGCCGTCTTTGATGCCGCCGTTGCCAAGGACGGGGATTTTGACCGCCGCGCACACTTTGGCCAGTGCATCCAAATCCGGCTCCCCATTATGCACGTTTTCCGCCGCGCGGGCGTGAATGATTACGGCCGAGGCCCCTTCGTTTTCCGCCACGCGGGCGATTTCATCGCCCAGCAAAACGCCGCTTTTGAGTCCGATACGCGTTTTGAGCGTAACGGGCACGCTGACGGCTTTGACTGCCGCCGCCACCAGCCGGCCCAAATGTGCGGGGTCTTTCATCAGCACGCAGCCTGCGCCGGCTTTATTGATTTTCTTTACGGGGCAGCCCGCATTGATGTCCACGATATCGGCCCCGCGGGCCTGGGCGGCGCGGGCGGCCTCGGCAATGGTTTGTTCGTCCGAACCGAAAATCTGCATGGATACGGGCTTTTCCCGCTCATCCACCCGCAACATGCGCAAGCTGCGCGGGTTGGCGTAATGCAGGGCATGGGCTGACACCATTTCGGCACAGACCACGCCAGCGCCGCCGCGCAGACACAAAGCGCGAAACGGTCCATCTGTTACGCCGGCCATGGGAGCCAGCCAAATATTATTTGGAGCAGTAAAAGCACC
>CALUVA010000092.1 GCA_944324105.1 uncultured Elusimicrobiales bacterium | reverse complement strand
GCGGGCACGGCGGTGTTTGTGCGCGTAGACGGAAAATATGCGGGCTGTCTGGCCCTGTCGGATACGTTAAAACCGGATGCCGCCTGCGCCGTGGCGGATTTAAAAGAGCTGGGTTTTGCCCAAACCGTCATGCTGACGGGAGACGCGCCCGAAGCGGCACGGCGCATTGCGGAGCAGGCGGGGGTGGACCATTACTACGCCTCCCTGCTGCCGGCGGACAAAGTGCAGAAAGTGGAGGAGCTGCTTTCCGCCCGGCCCGCCGGAGGTACCCTGCTTTTTGCGGGAGACGGCATTAACGACGCGCCCGTCCTGGCCCGCGCGGATGTGGGAATTGCCATGGGGGCGCTGGGCTCCGATGCGGCCATAGAAGCGGCCGACGTCGTGCTGACCGATGACAAACCCTCCAAAATCCCGCAGGCCGTGGCTTTGAGCCGTTTTACGGTGCAAATCGTCAAACAAAATATTTGGTTTTCCCTGGTGGTCAAAGCCGCCGTCATGCTGTTGGGCGTGCTGGGCCTGGCCAACCTGTGGGAAGCCGTATTTGCCGATGTGGGGGTGGCCGTACTGTGTGTGCTTAACTCCCTGCGGCCGTTGGCGTTTAGAAAATAACAAATAAAAATACTCCGGGATTTCCCTGCCAGAGTCCCGGATATTTATTTTTTTATATTGTATTCTAATCATTTTTTTGATATATTTAACCTATGAAATCTTTTTCTTCTTATTCTTTTTTCCGCTTAGGATTTACTTTGATAGAATTGCTGGTGGTTGTTCTTATCCTGGGGTTATTAGCTTCGGTTGCTTTGCCGTATTACGGTAAAGCGGTGGAACGCAGCCGCATGGCGGAAGTGGAAACTTTATTTGGTAATGTGCGCCGATCTCAAGCTTTGCATTTGATGAATACGGGCCGTTATACAACTAATTGGCAACGCTTGGCTTTTGCAACCGATAATAGGGCATCTGCTTCTGATTTGTACTGTTTGCCCGGTGCGGCAGATTCTGAGGGAATTTGCACCGCAGGAGAAACAAAATGGTCGCTGCGTCTGTGTAGCGGCGGCGAGCACGGAGACGGAGTGGAGGCTGTACGGAAAGGATCTGACTACGGAGAATATGCTTTGTATGTGTATTATAAAGAAGGGAACCATACTGTGTATTGTCAGGCAGCGGACGGATCAGAAAAATCACAGGGGTTGTGTGCAGACTTCACTGGTAAAGACGTCTATGAAGAACCGGCTTTGCCTTCTCCCTGCAGTTCATCTGTTGAGGAACCGGATTCCGAACCCGATCCGGAGCCAGAACCTGAGCCCGATCCAGAACCAGAGCCGGAACCAGAACCCGACCCCGACCCCAACCCAGAACCGGATAATGATTTGGTCAGCGTGGAAGACGGGTGCCATATTTTAGTGGGTGGGGTAGCCCTCGGGGATTGTCAAACCTATACTTATAAAGACGGCACGGTGGCTGAATATGGAGAGGGCCCTGTGGGAGAATATATACAGGTTACTGATCCTGATGGCGGACAGATGAATATGGCTTATGGAAAAGACGGAGAAATACAGGGTTTTACCTGCAGTACCCAAGCCTGCAAAGATGCCAACCACGGAATGCCGATTGTTTGCCTGGGTTTGACCTGTAATATGTATGAGGATTTAATCCCTCCGCGCGATTCTTTTGAAGACTTTTAATACTTTCTGCGCCGCATACATGCGGCGCAAGTTTTTTATGGCCAAATTTCAAATTATATTTTCCGATTTAGACGGTACTTTGTTAAATTCCGCCCATCATGTTCCTGCGGACACGGCACAGGTTTTGCGTGTTTTACAGCGGCGTGGTATACCTTTTGTCATCGTAACGGCACGCATGCCTGCGGCGGCGTATCCTTTGCAGGCGGAAATCGGTACGCGTGGACCTTTGATAGCTTATGGCGGAGCCTTGGCTTTGGATGAAGGCCGCCGCCCCATACTAAGCCTGCGTCTTTCTCCAGAGGATACTGAAGCCGTGCGGGATTTTATGCACCGTCAGGCTTTTGACGCGGCCTGCAGTGTATACGCAGACGATAATTGGTATGCCGAAAATCCAGCCGATCCGCGTATTGTGGACGAAAGTCGCATTACCGGCGTTCCTGTCCTTCCTCTCTCTTCCGCTCCGACAGGGCTGCATCCGCATAAAATTTTTTATATTACCCAAAAAGCCTCGGCTCCCGCTGCCATACAGGCTTTGCAAACTCAGTTTAAAAATCTGACAATATCTTATTCCGGATGGGGACATATAGAGATTATGCATCCGCAGGCCACAAAGGCTGAAGGCATGAAAAGTATTTGCGCGCATTTGGGCATTTCTCTTACAAAAGCCTTGGCATTTGGAGACAGCTTAAACGATGTGTCCATGCTAAGTGCCGCTGGTCTAGGCGTAGCGGTGGACAATGCTCCTCTGGAGGTAAAGAAGACGGCAGATAGGGTTTGCTCTTCTAATGAGCAAGAAGGGGTAAAACAGACGTTGGAAAAACTGTTTGATATTTAAAAAACCGCCTTGCGGCGGTTTTTTTAATTCTTTCTGCGGTATTTGTTCTTTTTAATTAAATGGTCGTTGTAGGTGCGGCTGAAATCGTGTCGGCCCGTATTATCGGCCACGAAATACAACGCGTCAAAATTCGGTTCCGGGTTTAAAACCGCTTTTATAGACTCATAGCTTGGGTTGGCTATAGGCCCTGGCGGCAGGCCGTTGTGGCGGTAGGTATTATAGGGGGAAGAATTGCGCAAGTCCTTATAGGTCAGACCCTTTTTCCAGTAGCGGTTTTCGCGAAAATTAAAACCCAAGGCATATTGTACGGTTGGGTCCGCCTCCAGGCGTTTGCCTATTTTGAGGCGGTTTAAATATACGGCGGCGATTTTGGGCCGCTCATCGTGAAAAATAGCCTCCCGCTCTACAATGGAAGCCAAAGTGAGCACTTCCTTTTCTGTTAAATCCGTAGGATATTGCTTGAATAGCGGTTTAACGCTGCGGTTATATTGGGCTAGCATGGCGTCCACCACGGCCCAGGCGGGGGTATGTTCGGAAAAATAATAAGTAGAGGGGAACAAATATCCTTCCAAATCCCGCTTACGCACAATATCTAAAAATGCCTGCGGATCGGTAATTTCATTGGCGGCCAGCACTTCGGCTATTTCTTCGCTGCGCCAGCCCTCCAGAGTAGTTACTTTGGCCAAATGCAGACATCGGCCGCTTTTGATACAGTTTAGTACCGATTCTGCCGCCATGTTTTTGCGCAGGTCATATTTTCCGGCCTTTAAATCTTTGGCCGAAGAGGAGAGGTTAAGGATAATCTTAAACCAGGTGCCGCTTTGTATTACGCCGGCGTTTTTCAGGTTTTGGGCTATTTCCGCAGCGGTTTGTCCGGGTTTTATTTCAAAAACTAAGCTTTCGCCCTCGTTAAAATAATGCAGTTTAAGGAACAGCGAAAACGAACCGACAATCAGCAACAGGATAACAGCATAAGTCCAAGTTCTTTTGTTCATAGTCAGCGGGACAGTTTAAAAAATGCGCGTTTGCCTACCTGCAGCACGTCACCGTCATTAAAAGACAGCGGCCCGTCCTGTGTAAGTTTCTGCCCGTTGAGGCGCACCGCACCCTGTTCAATGAGCGCACGGGCTTTGTTCTTGCTGGCGGCGGCTTTGGCGTCAAACAATACCGCCGAAAGCAGGGCGTTTTCCGCAGGTTTGAGCAAAGGCATTTCATCGGGGTTTTCTTTTTTAGAGAATACTTTTTCAAAATTTTCCCGCGCAGCTTTGGCCGCTTCCGCCCCGTGGAAACGCTCCGTCAGCAGGCCGGCCAGGCGTTTTTTAGCTTCCATGGGATGCATGGCTTTGACTCCGTCCAGATTTTCCGAAGTGAGCAGCTCATAATAATTCATCATCATTTCGTCGGATACGGACATGAGCTTGCCGAACATGTCGTTCGGCGCGTCGTTAAGACCCACATAGTTGCCGTAGGATTTGGACATTTTTTTCACGCCGTCAATGCCTACCAACAACGGTACCGTGATGGCAATCTGCGCTTCCTGTCCGTTTTGCTTTTGCAGCTGGCGGCCGACCAGCAGGTTAAAAATCTGGTCCGTGCCGCCCAGTTCCACATCGGCTTTTAACGCCACGGAGTCCTGCCCCTGGAACAGGCTGTAGAGGATTTCCAGCATGCT
>CALUVA010000091.1 GCA_944324105.1 uncultured Elusimicrobiales bacterium | reverse complement strand
CCGGCCTCCACAATGGGGCGCGTGACGATAATGCGCTCCACCATGCCCAGCTCCAGCGCGCGCAGCGCGCACGCACAAGCCAGGAATGTTTTGCCCGTGCCGGCGGGGCCGACGGATACGACTAAATCATTGTCAAAAACCGCTTCTATGTATTTTTTTTGGTTTTCGGTGCGCGCTTCCACGGGGCGGGTATGTTCCGGGCGGAAAATGATGTTGTCTTTAAAAGGTACTCGGTCACGCTCCGGTTCTTCGGTTTTCATTTTTGCCGACATTTCCAAAATCTTTTTCAGCCGGGCCAACGCTTTATCCAGGCGCGAATGCGTCCCTTTTAAGGACAGTTCCGCCCCCTGTCCGTCTTCATTATATTTAACGGTGGCGTCTATTTTAAATTCTTTTTCCAGCGCGCGCAGTTTACGGTCCTGCACTCCTAAAGCCAGCAGGATTTCGTCCTGGTCACGCAAAAAAATCTTTTTAATCATCCCTTAAATTATAATAAAAAAACGGGTCCCGGCAGGGACCCGTTCCGTATGTTTTTTGTTACAGAAACTTATTCTTTCCGCGTGGAATTACTACAATGCCCGATGGGTCAATATAATAACGCTGCGCGTCGGCTTCCTGGTCCAGACCGATGGTCTGCCGGGCCGGAATGACGTTAAAGCGGTCAATGATTACTTTTTTCAATTTGGCCCCCGCTTTAATTTCACAGTTGTCCATCACGACGCAGCCGTCCAGCTCTGCGCCTTCGTGTACGACTACGCTGCTGGACAGTACGCAGTTTTTGATTTTGGCCTTGGGATGGATGATACAACCGTTGCTGACCATACTGTTTGTTACCGTGCCTCCCAGGTATTTGGTAGGGGGCACGCGGTAAGCGGTGGTGTTGATAGGCCAGTCCGGGTTATCTAGATCCAGCTTAGGTTTGGGCCCCAGCAAGTCCATATTGGTCTGCCAGAAAGATTCTATGGTGCCTACATCGCGCCAATAACCCTGTTCCTCATACGGCTTGGCCCCGGGAAGCACCTGGCTTTGGAAGTCGTAAGCAAAGGTGCGGTGGTCGGTCAGGATTTTGGGCAGGATATGTTTGCCGAAGTCCAGCGCCGGTACGTCGCAGAAACGTTTTTGCAGCACTTGCAGCAAAACATCGGTATTAAAAATATAATTGCCCATGGAGGCAAACGCCGCTTTGGGATTGCCCGGAATATGTTTGGGCTTTTGGGGTTTTTCGTCAAACTGGATGATGCGGTGATTGTCATCCGTGGCCAAAATGCCAAAAGAAGAAGCGTCTTTGATGCTAACAGTATTGGCCGCCACGGTAACATCCGCTTTGTTTTTCAAGTGGAAATCAATCATTTGCCGCACATCCATGCGGTAAATGTGGTCGGCGCCGAACACGGCTACCAAATCCGGTTCAAAATCCCGCACCAGGTTGATGTTCTGGCGCACTGAGTCGGCCGTGCCGCGGTACCAGATTTCGCCCAGACGCATTTGGGGCGGAACGCAGGTAAGGAAGTGATCCGGGATCAACCCTTCCGTGCGCCATGTTGTACGCAAATATTCAATCAGACTCTGGGATAAGTATTGTACAAGCACATAAGAAGAAAATATCCCGGAGTTGACGAAATTGGACAACACAAAATCCACGATGCGGTATTTTCCTCCAAACGGCACCGAGGGTTTGGAACGGTCTTTGGTCAACGGGTAGAGGCGCTCTCCTTTGCCTCCGGCCATAATCATGCCTAATACGCGCATAGGTTTCAACTCTCCCTGTTTTTAAGCCGCGCCCAGGGGCAGCTCTTTGTTCAAGGCTTCAAAAGCTTCCCACGACCACGGCATTTTTTCTTTAAAAATCTGGGCAATTGCGTCTGCATAAACGCGTATTTCATACTGAGCGTGGCCGTCCGTACGAAGCTGCAAGAAATTTAACAAGCTTCTGGCGTTGACGCTCCAGTAAAACTGCGTATACTGGCATACTGGCAGCACGCCGCGCGCCATTTCGCGCGCCACTCCGGCGGCAATCAGTTTGTTATATACGGCAAAAGAAGATTCCACGCTGTCTTCATAAAGCTTGCGCAGGGCTTCATCGTCCAGATGCGCTTCCACCGAACCTTGGCGGTTTTTAAAATCCTGTCCGCGGAAATGCGACGGAATATAGAATTCGTCTTTTACCTGCGTATAGCGAGCGCTGATTTCGTTGAAAGAGCCCCAGCGGTGGCGCATCCATTGCCGGGCCACATAAATGGGGCAGCAGACGTGAAACTGAAAATAGCAATGTTCAAAGGGGGTATGGTGCTTGTGCTGCAGCAGGTATTTAATGAGGCCTTTGTCTTTTTCTTCGCCTTTGGTGGTGGCGCCGAAAGACACACGGGCGGAACTGACTACGCGATTGTCTCCTCCCATAAAATCCACCAGCCGGATAAAACCTTTGTCTAACAAATGAATGGTATTGTTATCGTTTTCCACGGTGTTTCTCCACAAAGGGCCCACGGCCCGAAATTTAACGGAAAATTTCCGTCAGTACGGTTTGTCCGCCGGATACTACCTGCGGCGCCAAAATGCCCAACGCGGTGCAGTTGGTGTCATACAAGAAACCGTTTAACTCCAGGGTTTCCCGCACGTCCAGCGTGCCGTTTTCATACGTCAGGAAATGAATTTTGCTGCTTTTATAAGAACCGAAGCTTTCCGACAAAATCCCCAGTGCTGTCGTGTTTTGCACTGCCGCCAGCGTGGTGTGTCCCGCCGGGCCATATGCCTGCACGGAGGGATAGAACGGGACAATGTCCTGTTTATATTTTACACGATTTGGAGCCGTTGCGAACAGGTTGGGGCTGTCGGCGTATTTTCCGTTGTCCAGGCGCAGGCGCAGCTTTCCGGTGGAGGCGGTATAAACCAGATTTTCTTTTTTGGCAGTTTGTATGGGATAATAATTTACCCCCGTCAGCCAGTTGCCGCGCGGGTTAAACACACTTTTGCCTGCGGCGAAACGGCCTTTTTCATAGGTCAGTTCTCGTACATCGCCGCCTTTGGCTCCGCCGACAAACGGTTTTTGGGCATAGATTTTTTTGTTGTCCCCGCAGCCCAGTTCTTTCACAAAATACGGCAAAGAGTCCAGTTCCTTAAATTCATTATCCGAAGCGTCAAAAACCAGCGTGGATATTTTTTGTCGTTTGCTTTCATATACGGCGGCAAAAAGCTGGGCCTGCCCCGTTCCCATTATGTCCAGGGCCGACAGCGTTAGCGGTTCTTTGCCGGACAGCTTTTTCTCGGCCAATTGTCGCAAGGAGCCATTTTCTTCAGCGTATAAAAGAAGGTTCCCTTTCGTATCCAGCGCGGCGATTTCTTCCCCGGGCAGGGCGGACAAATCCGCTTTGACGGCGCTGACGATTTCCCGCTGCAGCACGGGGTAGGTTTTTATTTTCCGGTTGGATACAAGGGTTTTTCCGGCGGGGGCAGCGTCTGTTGTGGCAGACCGCACAGAAGAAACAACGACCGTCTGCGGTGCGGCGGTAATGACAGCTTCCTGTCCGGCGGTGTATTCGCCTTTTTCAGGCAGCTGCCCCACCGCGTACAGGGGCTGTACTTCAATGATTTTCCCTTCCGGGGAATAGTGATAAATAAATCCCAAATCTTTGCCTGTTTTGGGATTGGTCAGCTTTTCCTGGCCAGTGATAATTTTAAAAGTTTCTCCCACCGCTACATTGCGGTTTAGCTCGGAAGTATCCAAATACACTTTCAGGCCGTCTTGTTTGACGACGGTTACCTGCGCCGTGGCGCAAGGGATAAAACAGGCCGCAAAAAGGGCCGCCAACAGGAGTTTAAAATTTATTTTCATATAATAATGATATAGCATTTTTGCCGGAGGCCGACAAATGAAAACTACTTTTGAAAATTTAAAACAAACCATTGCCACGCTGCGCGGACCAGACGGATGCCCGTGGGATAAAAAGCAGACGCATGAAAGTTTAATTAAATGCCTGCAAAACGAAAGCCAGGAACTTATTGACGCCATTCATAATAAAGATGACGAGAATATGAAAGAGGAGTTGGGGGATGTGCTGCTGCAGGTGCTTATGCACGCGCAGATTGCGCAGGAAGAAGGCAAATTTTCCATGGATGATGTGGTAGATTATTTGGACGAAAAACTGCACCGCCGTCATCCGCATGTGTTCGGGCAACACGCCAAGGCTGCCACAGCCGAAGAAGCGCTGGCGGTGTGGCGGGAAATGAAAAAGAAGGAAAAGGAAGGGAAATAGCTCTTTGCCTTTTTATAATGACTGCGGACGGAATAAATGCTATTCCGTCCGATTAAATATTTTGAGCACATTGGTCAACATATTGGGACAAAAATAAACCCCCGCGTATCTTTTCGGGGGTTTAGCTCATGTATGTCATTTTCATGACTTCTGTTCCTCTTTCCCGCCGGGGCTCTGTATCCGGGTCT
>CALUVA010000090.1 GCA_944324105.1 uncultured Elusimicrobiales bacterium | reverse complement strand
GTGCGGAAGCCCCATGTTACGGCGCAGGCGTCCACACCGGCATTGCGGGCGGTCTGCATATCCACGTCGGAATCCCCCACATACAGGGTATTCGGCTCCGTAATGGCGGTTTGGCGCAAAATGTCTTTGACAAAAAGCGGGTCCGGCTTGGTAGGCAGCCCGTCGCGCTGGCCCAGTACGGCAGAAAAAGCAATTTTCGGAAAATAATGTTTCACCAGTTCCGCCGTGGCGGCCTGGTATTTGTTGGAAGCGACGGCCAGTTTGAGTCCTTGTTTTTGCAAAGCCTCCAGGACAGAAGGAATGCCGTCATAAGGTTTTGTCAGTTCCGTTCCGTGCGCGTCATAATACGGCACGAACAACTCCCGCACGCGCAGGACATTTTCCTGCGTACGCGCGGCCTCGGGCAGAGCCCGTTCAAACAATTTGTTAATGCCGTTGCCCACAAAGCGCAGATAAGCCTGCGTCGGGTGCGCGGGATAATGTAGCTTTTCCAAAGCCTGGTTGGTGGCGGCGGCCAAATCGGCGATGGTATTTAAAAGGGTTCCGTCCAAATCAAAAATAACCAGTTGTTTCATATGTATATTTTAGAAATTTTGAAAAAGGAAAAACAGACAGCCCAACAAAGCAAAAGCATTTAAATTTGGGAAATTGTTGGCTGCTATCCGCCCGGCAATTAAGTCAGCTGTACAAGTGCTGTCCCGCGCAACTGAAAAACACGCACAAGCAAGCATGATTTTGAAAATTTGAGATAATAAGGCCCACTTAGTTGCGCCGCTGCGTAATGGCACTTACGTAAGGCACGAGGCGGGGGCCTTAGGGCTCAAATTTGCAAAATTGTTTGCTACACCAAACACGGCAACTGAATAGGCCGTTATAAATACTTCTTGTAGAAATCCGCCAGCCGCTGCTTATATTCATACCCACCCACTTCGGCACATTTATTGTGCTTGGCTCCGGGCACCAGCCAAATTTCTTTGGGCTCTCCAGCACATTTAAACAGCAACTTGGCTTGTGCAGCGGGCACCAGATTGTCATAGCGTCCGTGAATGATAAACACCGGCCGAGGGGCAATTTTGGGAATATTGTATTTGGGACTGTAACGCTCCGGATTGGCTGCCAGATTGCGACGCATATAATGCAGCACAATGGGCATCAGCGGGAAATACGGCACTTTGTTGTGCACCCACGCCCAGCGGGACACTACACGGCGGAACGAATAATAGGACGCTTCCGCCACCACACATTTAATTTCAGGGTTTTGCGCCGCCTCGCAAATAGCCACCATTCCACCCATAGACAAACCGTAAAGACCGATTTTTTCACAGGCAAAAGGCCGCGTATCTTTTAGAAATTTAATGGCCGCCTGCAAATCTTTCACTTCCAAATAACCGATGGAACTGACCGTACCGCCGCTTTCCCCCAGCGCGCGGAAATCAAAATACATCAGGTTATACCCCAGGTCATGCAGGAAATAGGTATTTTTAAACACGTCGCCGCGGTTCATGCCCCAGCCGTGCATCAAAATAATGGTTTTGTCCGACGACGGATTGGGGATAAACCACCCCTTAATCTGCACGCCGTCTTCCGTCTTAAAATACACATTTTCAAAAGGCAGTTTATACTGGTCCGGCCATACGTCCAGCGGTTTGCGTTTGGCCGCCGGATGAAGGGCCTTTTTGGCAATGCGCGCACAGCCCCACACCGTGCCCAGCACGATGAGAATTAATACAACCAAAATAATCAGTATAACAGAAAGCATATGCTTATTTTATAAAATATCCCGCCATACGCGCAGGCCGCTTCAGCGCGCCAGCACGCGTTTAAATGCGCGCGGCAGTTCGTCCGCCACATCTGATGCCAATACGCAGCGGTCCGTCAGGCGTTTGGCGGCCAAATCTCCGCACAGGCCGTGCAAATACGCCCCGCACACGGCGGCCTTTAAGGCGGTTTTAAGGCTAAAGCCTTCCGCCGTGCCCGACTGCGCCCACAAACCGGCAATCATGCCGCCTAGCGTATCGCCGCTGCCGGCTTTGGCCAGCGCGGGGCCGCCCGTCGGATTAATATACACGGCTTTGCCGTCTGTAATAACGGTGTGAAAGCCTTTCAGCAGCGTAACGCCGCCCGTCCGCGCGCACAGGGCTTTGGCGGCGCGCACACGGCCCGCCTCACCCGTGGGGACGGACTGTTTCAGCAGGCGTTTCATTTCCCCCGGGTGCGGCGTACACACCAGCGGAAAACGTCCGCCCAAAATCTCCGCAAAATCTTTCTGCCGCGAAAGCGCGTTTAAGGCGTCGGCATCTATAACGGCAGGCAGGGTGTTTTCTTTTAAAAAAGGAATAATAAACGGCGCATCGGAAAGCCCGGGGCCTATCAGCAACAGGGAAGGCTGAAACTGGGCAATAAACTTTTGCAATACAGACACGGCGCGCACGGAAGCCAACCCTTCTTTTTCCGGCAGGGGCAGCGTCAGCATTTCCGGCAGGGCCGCAGCAGCGACGCATTGGCGGCTTTTGGGCAAAGCCAAGGTGACCAGCCCCGCGCCCGTTTTCAGCACGGCGCGTGCACACAGCACCCCCGCACCGGCCATTTTTTCAGATCCCGCTATGACAAGCACGCGCCCGAACGTGCCTTTGTTGGCGTTTTTCGGGCGCGGCGGCAAAAAGGATTTTACCAGCGCACGCGTACTGCGCATAATTCTCCTTATTCCACGGTCACGCTCTTGGCCAGGTTGCGCGGCTGGTCAATGTCGCGCCCCAGGCGTTTGGCCACCCAGTAGGCAAAGAACTGCAGGGCTATGACGTCCAGCACCGGCTGCAAATATTCGCTGGCCTGCGGGACGATAATTTGCTTGTCCGATACGGAGGCGGCTTCTTCCTGGCCCTGCGGGGTGGTTACGGCAATGACAAAAGCCCCGCGTGCGCGGCATTCCTGGCAGGCGGAAAGCATTTTGTCAAACAAATGGTTCTTGGGCATCAGCACGATAACGGGCGTACCTTTGTCTATGACAGAAATGGGCCCGTGTTTAATTTCCCCCGCGGCAAACCCTTCTGCCGAAGAATAGGAAATTTCTTTGAGCTTCAGCGCCCCTTCCAGCGCGATGGGATAGTCCACATTGCGCCCCAGAAAGATAAACCGGTTGGCCTTATACACTTTTTTGGTCAGATGGCGCACGTCATATTCTATTTTCAGCGTGTCGGCTACGGCTTTGGGCAGCGCCATTAATTCCTTGTAAAGTGTATTAAACTGCCCGCGGCTGAGATTACCCGACGCCTGCCCCAGGAATATGGCCAGCGCATACAGCGAAATGATCTGGCTGGTAAAAGCCTTGGTGGAGGCCACGCTGATTTCCGGCCCGCAATGCGTGTAAAACACGCTGCCGCAGGCGCGCGTCAGCCCAGACCCCAGCACATTGCAAATGGCCAGACGTTTAAATCCCAACTCTTTGGCTTTCTTTACCGCGCCCAGCGTATCGGCCGTTTCGCCGGACTGGCTGACGGCGATGCAAAGCGTGTCTTTGGCCGGCGGAATGGTGCGGTATTTAAACTCGCTGGCCAGGTCCACCGAAGCGGTGACGCCGGCAAAATTTTCCAGATAATACTTGCCGATCAGCGCAGCGTGATATGCCGTACCGCAGGCTACCAGATACACGTTTTTAATACGGCGCAGGTCTTCGGTTTTTAAATTTAAAATACGGATAAAGTCCGCCTCGGCGGTGCGCAGGGTGTCTTCCAGCGCCTGCGGCTGGTCATAAATTTCCTTGAGCATGAAGTGGTCATAGCCGCCTTTTTCGGCGGTTTTTTTGTCCCAGGAAATTTTAACGGGTTTTACTTTGACTTCCTGCCCGTCCATGCCGTACACTTTGGCGCTCTGCGGCGTCAGCACGACGGTCTGTCCGTCTTCCAAAAACAACACTTTGCCGGTGTACTTTAAAAAAGCGGGAACATCGGAGGCCAAAAAGTTTTCCCCTTCGCCCAGCCCCACCACCAGCGGGCTTTGGTTCTTCACGCCTATAATTTGCCCGGGTGTTTTGGCCCACAGAACCCCGTACGCAAAGGCGCCCTGCAATTCGTCGCTGGTTTTCATAACGGCCAGAAAAAACCGTTCTTCATCCGAAGCGGCAGAAATATGTTTTAAATTTTCTTCAATTAGATGTGCAATGACTTCCGTGTCGGTTTCGCTTTGGAATTTATGGCCCAGGGCCTGCAGTTTGTCTTTCAGCGGAAGGTAGTTTTCTATAATGCCGTTGTGCACCACCACAATATCGCCGGAGCAGTCCGTGTGCGGGTGCGAATTTTCCTGGCTGGGTTTGCCGTGCGTGGCCCAACGCGTATGGCCCAAGCCGCAATTTCCGCGCGGAGTTTCCAGCAAGGCCGCTTTTTCCAGTTCAGCCACTTTACCCACGGAACGCACACGGTGAATATGTCCGTCTTCTGCTACGGCAATGCCGGCGGAATCGTATCCGCGATATTCCAACTTTTTAAGTCCTTCTATTAAAAAAGGTACGCTATTTTTACTGCCTACATATCCGATAATTCCGCACATAATATCCTCTTACAGCAGTTCTTTCATCGCGCA
>CALUVA010000089.1 GCA_944324105.1 uncultured Elusimicrobiales bacterium | reverse complement strand
ATGCCGAGGTAGCTCAGTGGTAGAGCACTGGTCTGAAAAACCAGGTGTCGACAGTTCGATCCTGTCCCTCGGCATTTCTCTTTTATAAACGCGCCTTTTCAGGCGCGTTTTTTGTGTCATAAAATTCCCCCAGACGGGAGGGGGATTTGTGGTATGGAAAGAAACGTATCAGAGAAGGGAAGCTATTTTGTGCAGGAACTGCGCGTCTTCTTTGTCAAAGCGGTTTAAGACGGGCGAGTCCATATCCAGCACGCCCCGCGGCTTACCGTTTTGCATCAGCGGCACCACAATTTCGCTGCGCGAAGCGGCGTCGCATGCAATATGCCCCGCAAAAGCATGTACATCCGGCACTATCAATGTTTCCCCTTTCACGACGGCCGTACCGCATACGCCTTTGCCCAGAGGAATTTCCGCGCAGGCGGGCTTGCCCTGAAAAGGCCCCAGCCGCAGCATGTCCCCGTCCAAAAAATAAAACCCCGCCCAGTTGATATCCGGCAGGTTTTGGTATAGCAGCGCGGCCAGATTGGCTGCGTTGGTTACGGGCCCAAAACGCGTTTCTGTCAGCGCGCGGGCCTGCTGCAATAAAGAGGCATATAAGACTGTTTTATTCATAGAAACAGTATAACACATTACCCGTTTTTTTGTTGCGCGGGCTCTAAAAAAAGACATATACTTTAATGGAGTGTTAGTGAGAAAGAAGGAGGCCCCATGCCTAGAATAGAAGTGGACGCCAACCGCTGCAAGGCGTGTTATCTGTGCGTCAATACCTGCCCGAAAAAATGCCTGGGCAAGTCTAAAACCATCAGCAAGAAAGGCTATTTCCCCGCCGAAATGGTAAACCCGCAGGACTGCATCGGCTGTACGATGTGCTACATGGTGTGCCCGGACGTGGCCATTACCGTTATCAAATAATTTTAAGAGGAACAAACATGGCAGAAAAAACATTACGCAAGGGCAATGAAGCGCTGGCCGAGGGCGCCATACGCGCCGGTTGCCGTTTCTTTGCCGGATATCCCATTACCCCGCAGAACGAAGTGCCCGAATATATGGCGGCCCATATGGCCGACGCGGGCGGCGCTTTTGTGCAGGCCGAAAGCGAGGTGTCGGCCATTAATATGGTGTACGGTTCCGCGGCTACCGGCACGCGGGCGATGACGTCTTCGTCCTCTCCCGGGGTCAGCCTCAAACAGGAAGGTATTTCCTATCTGGCCAGCGCGGATTTGCCGTGCCTGATTGTCAATATGATGCGCGGCGGCCCAGGCTTGGGCAATATTGCCGGAGCGCAGGGGGATTATTTCCAGGCCACCCGCGGCGGCGGCAACGGGGATTATCACATTTTTGTATTTGCACCCAACAGCGTGGAAGAACTGGGCAATTTCCCCAAAATGGCTTATGAACTTTCCGAAAAATACCGCATTCCGGCCATGATTTTGGCCGACGGCATTTTGGGCCAGATGATGGAAAGCATGAGCTTCAATTTTGACCCTATTGACCCCAAAACGCTGGGCAAATTTGACTGGGCGCTGGACATACACAAAAACGGCGCACCGAAAAACAATGTCTTTTCTTATAAAGGCGACAATCTGTCCGCCGACGTATGGGCCCGCGCCAAACGCTACGGCCTGGTGGAACGCGACGAAGTGCGCTTTGAAGAACGCAGCACCGAAGACTGCGATGTGCTGCTGGTGGCGTATGGGCTTTCTTCCCGCGCGTGCCTGGAAGCCTTAAGCAAAGCCCATGAAAAAGGGCTGAAGCTGGGCTTGCTGCGCCCGATTACGCTGTGGCCCTTCCCGTCCAAGCGTTTAAACGAGCTGGCCGGCAAAGTCAAAGCCGTGCTGACCGTGGAGCAGAGTCTGGGCCAGCTGGTGCAGGACGTACGCCTGGCTGTCAACGGCAAAGCGCCCGTGTATTTAAACGCTTATCCGTCCGGCGACATTCCGAGCGGGGACAGCATTTTAACCGCCGCCGCTTCCGCTTTAAAAGGCGAAGGCGAGGGTTTGTTTGACCTGCAAAAATACAGTGAAGGATTTGAATGGAAAGGGGGGAGAAACAAATGACCGTGATTGCCAAAAAACCCCAAAGTTTAACCGATGTTCCCATGCACTATTGCCCGGGCTGCGGCCACGGTATTGTGCATCGCTTAATGGCTGAAGCCATAGATGAGCTGGGCATTGCCGACCGTGTCATCGGCGTGGCGCCGGTGGGCTGTGCGGTATTTGCTGACAGTTACTTTGCCTGTGATATGATACAGGGCGCGCACGGGCGCGGCCCGGCCATTGCCACGGGTATCAAGCGCTCCCGCCCCGATGCCATTGTGTTTTCCTATCAGGGCGACGGCGATTTGGCGTCCATCGGTATGGCCGAAATCGTGCATGCGGCCGCGCGCAGCGAGCATATTACCGTGATTTTTATTAACAACGCCATTTACGGTATGACCGGCGGCCAAATGGCCCCCACCACGCTGGTGGGGCAGGTGGCCACCACGGCCCCCAAAGGGCGCGACCCGCTGTTGCAGGGCTGGCCGATTAACGTGTGCGAAATGCTCAGCGCGCTGACGGGCGCCAAATATTTGGAACGTGTGGCGGTGGACAGCCCGCAGCACGTGATGGCGGCCAAAAAAGCCATTAAAAAGGCTTTTGAAAATCAGGTCAAAGGCGTGGGCTTTTCCATGGTGGAAGTGCTCAGCCAGTGCCCGACCAACTGGGGCGTGGACCCGCTTAAATCGCTGGAGTTTGTGCGCACCAAAATGATGACCCAGTATCCACTGGGCGTATTTAAAGACGAGGGGGCCAACTAATGTACCAGGGAATCAGAATAGCCGGTTTCGGCGGACAGGGTGTGGTTTCCGCCGGTATTTTGCTTGCGCAGGCGGGCGTGGAAGAAAAGAAAAACGCCAGCTGGCTGCCTTCTTACGGGCCGGAAATGCGCGGCGGCACGGCCAACTGCTCGGTGGTGGTCACGGATGGGGAGGTGTTTACGCCCATCGTGTCGGCACCGGATACGGTGATTATTATGAATGAGCCGTCCCTGCCGAAGTTTGAGCCGATACTGAAAAAAGACGGACTGATGATTATCAACAGTTCGCTGATTAACTCCCGCCCCGTGCGCACCGATATCAAAGCCGTGTGCGTGCCGTGCAATGAAATCGCACAGCAGGTCGGTTCGCCCCGCGTGGCCAATTTGGTCGCTTTGGGGGCGTTTTGCAAACTGACCGGTGCGGTGGAAGTGGAAGGCATCGTGCACGCCATGAAAAAGGTATTTAAACGCGCCAAACCCGAAATGCTGGAGCTGAACAAAAAAGCCCTGCAGGCCGGATTTGATTATGTGAAATAAACGGTTTCCGTTTAAAAAGCCGCCTTTCGGGGCGGCTTTTTTGTATTGGAATTATATTTCGCTGGCGTCTTGGGCGTAGTAGCGTATCAAACGGCCTTCCGCGCGGGCAAACTTAGCCGATAAATGCAGAAACAAACAGGCGGGCAGCAGTACCGATAAACAGCCCAGCACGGCCATTTTTAGGCCAAATACATCGGATAAATGGCCTATCAATGCAGGAGACATAGCATCGCCCAGCGCATGGATAATAAAGATATTTACCGCAAATGCCATGGAACGAACCCTGCGGCTGCTGAGGGCCACCAGGGCCGCACTGATCGGGCCCTGCGGCAAGAAAATAAATACCATAGCGATAAAAAACGTGATCAGTGAAAAAGGCATCCGGTGGCTGACCACCCCGGCACCGGCAAACGGAATCATCAGGATAAAGCTGGCGGCAATGACCAAAAAATAAGCATAATTTGTTTTTTTCAGCAGACGGTCGGCTATGTTTCCGCCTAAAAAAGTGCCCAGCGCTCCCGCTGCGATGACCATAGCGCCGAATACCAGCCCCGCTTGCGCCACGTTCATATCAAAGAAACGGTGAAAATAGGTGGGCATCCAGGCGGACAGCCCGCCCAGCACAAAGGTTTGCATAGCGTGCGCCAAACATAAAAATAAAAACGGTTTGTTTTGAAGCAAGGCAAGATATTGTCCCAATCCGGGTTTCTTTCGATTATCCAAATTACGGTGTTCGCGGTCTTTAATGCGCGTAAAAGCCAGCAGGGCCAATAGCAACCCGGGGGCTCCCACCAGCATAAACGCCATGCGCCAGCCCCAGGAGGCGCCAATCAGTCCGCCCAAAAGATATCCCAATGCACCGCCCGCAGGCAATGCCAGCCCAAAGTAAGCTAGTATAGTGGCACGTTTGTTTTTAGGATATTGTTCCGCCAGAAAAGGTTGCGCAATGGTGGTGAATCCTCCTTCTCCCACGCCAATACATGCACGCGCCCCAAGCAGGGAGGCATAGTTTTTGGCCAGGCCGCTTAAAAGTGTGGCGGCACTCCATACAAGCGCGCTGGCGGCTATCCAATATTGGCGGGGGTGGCGGTCTGCAAAGAAACCTACTATGGGGGCGTAACACATATAAACCAACATAAAAACAGATGCCAGCGTGCCCAGCTGAAAGTCCGTCAGATGCAAATCGTTTTGTATCAGCGGAAATACGGAAAAAAGCACCTGTCTGTCTATGTAGTTAAACAGGTTTAACAAAAACAGAATCCAAAATAAACGTTTGGCGTTCATTACTTGTATTCTATAAAATATCGCGTAAGAGCCGGCCAAATATACGCGGAAATTTATATAATAAGCCAAAGAGGAGGGTGTATGAAAAAGGGATTTACACTG
>CALUVA010000088.1 GCA_944324105.1 uncultured Elusimicrobiales bacterium | reverse complement strand
GTGCTGGACAAAAAACAGGCCAAAATTTCCGTGGACAAAGTGTTTGAAATCATTAAACACGGCTTAAAACGCGACGGGAAAGTGGTCATCAGCAATTTTGGCTCATTTCATTTAAAAACCGCCCTGCCCGTTACGCGCCGCAACCCCAAAACCGGCGAAAAGGTGCAGGTGCCCGCCAAAAAGAAAGTGCGTTTTAAACCTTCTGGCAATTTGCTGAAATAGCTAAACGCCCCAGATGTACGGTTGGGGCGTTTTTTCTATGCCTTATTTCTTCCTTATTGTTTTATAATATATGAATATTTCTGCCATTGGAATAGTCTTAACACCGCCCACACTTAAACGGGCCTGAGCGGCCAACAGGAAAAATAACCGTCAGAAGTATAACTGTGCCGGTATGGGCAGAAGAGAGCAAAATTACGGTAACTTCCAGCGGTTTCTGCCATCTACTTGTGCACCCAGCGCGCTACATATTTTTTGGCAAAATCTTTGGCTGCATTTGTGCTGGTACAAACGGCATTATCATAGCCGCAGACAATGCTCCCCACCTCCGCAGAACTCTTACTAAAACGAAAAGCCAATAAGTACCTCCGGGAAGGATCTACATTTTTCCGGCAGACTCCAACAGAAAAATCAGTATCCGCCGCATATTCCCTATTATCACTTTGCGGAATATGAACATCTAATACTTCTAAATTTCTGGTATATTCCCCATTAGCCATATAATATACTTCCTGCGCGTCCCTCACCGATTTTAACACCGCCAGCGGCTCAACTGCGCGGGCTTTTTCCACGAGCAGTATATATATTGCGGCAAGGCAATAGCGGACAATATACCGATGATGAGTACCACCACCAATAGTTCAATGAGTGTAAAACCGGATCGTTTTTAAGAAACATATTTTCTCCGTAAAAATAATATAAAACCTTCCAAAACATACTATAAACTGCAATAACTCTTTTAGTTTTTTCCCCATTCTCCAACCTAGAAAATGTATCAAAAAAACAAGTCAACTGCTAGGCATTTTAAAAGGCCTTCTCAATCAATAAACAACTACGGCAAACGATGTAATTGGACAACTCATTCTCAAATGTTTTTGTTGGAGATTTTCCCTTGACAAGCCGTTTATAAAATAGAGGCAACAACCATACCATTAGAAGATTCGCACCCCCGGAAATGACATATGGAGAACTCCGGGAATGACGTTAACAGCAGAGCACAAGAATGACGCTAATAATACGTCTTGGAAATGATATTAATAGTAGGGCTTTCGGTAAAGGATGGCCAATATGCCTGGAAATAATGTATGGGCCACATTGGAAAGGACACATAATACGGCATCATCAGCGCACAGAAAAGCCCCGCCTTTAGGCGGGGCTTTTCTAAACACAAAAATTATAAAACCTGTTCCAATTCTATTTCCCCGTCGGAACGGCTGACGGGCGCGACGGCATGCGTATTAAGTTTCTTGTCCAAATCAAACAGGCTGACGGCATAGGTTACATGCACCTTTCCGTCTTTCAATTCTGCCGACCGAATTTCAAATACATTATCGGGGAATTGGCTGTCGGATTGAAGAACCACCAGCATTTGCTTGGTAAAATCCACTTCCGGATAGCTGCCGCGTGCCCGGGCCTTAAATTTTTTATATTCATCAGAGTTTTTAATCAAGAAAAATTTAACAGGCGCGGAAATCATCGTAATTTTGCTTTCCTGTTCCGGCAAAGCAGAAATATCCTGTCCGGGTAGCACAGTGGCTTTGCCGCTGATCAGCTCCAAAGACACGGCCGTTGTCTTCTCAGCGTCCGTATTTTTTTCAGAAAGTTTTTCCTCCGCTGGAGCCACACCGACCACATCAGACTTATCTGCCACCGCAATTTGGGAAGGCAACTTCGCTCCGTCCTTACGCTGGGCCTGCGGCGTATCCTCCGGCAGTACCACCTCTTGGTTCAAACCGTATGCCGCCACCGCCTCTGCGGCAGCCAGGTCTTCCGGCGGAATATTGTCAAAAATACCAAAAGCTTCTCCGTCCCGGCTGTACATTTCCTCCACTTCCCCGCGTGTCACGCCCCAACGAGGCAAAGAAGTAAAAAACCATCCGCCTGCACAAAACACAACCAGCGCCAGCAGGCCCAGCGCCGTCATTTTGAGTTTATTATTTGCCATAACCTTCCTTTTCGTCATACGCCGCTCTGATAACAGACCGCAACCCGCCACGCGGCGTAAACACACCCGTTACGACGGCGCGTTTGGGCCGGCAGGCTTTGACGACATCGTCCAATATTTTGTTGGCAATGTTTTCCATAAAGATGCCCATATCTCGGTATTCCAACAGATAATATTTCAGGCTTTTAAGCTCTAGGCATAGTTCATTGGGCACGTATTCAATGGTAATGACTCCGAAATCCGGCAGTCCTGTTTTGGGACAAACCGAAGTAAATTCCGGCAATTCAATCTTAATGTCATAATCGCGTTTATACTGGTTAGGCCAGCATTGTATTTGCGGCAAAACGGCATCAGCATTTTTGCGCGCATGGTCGGAAGTATATCCGAAATCAATATCCTGTGTTTTCATTTTATGTTTAATAACCTCGCGGAATTTAAAAATATAACCCCCACTCCTGCCAGCAAGCCGACAGGAACCCAAAACCAGGCCGTATAATCCGGCGGCGGTGCAAACAGCAACCAGGCCGTCAAAACAACATTATACAATGCGCTTAAAAACACATTGACGCGTATACAACCAGACAGACGGCGGTCAATAGAAAACAAATCGGTAATGCTGTCCAAATCCGAACGGCGGATAATTACATCCACCCAGTTATTATATACGTTTTTGCCGGAAGAAAAAACTACACCAGCATCGGCGCGCAGAAGGGCGGTAATATCATTGAACCCATCCCCCACCATCACTGCTTTTTTACCCAACGCATGGAAATTGCTTAAAATTTCAGCCTTAGTCTGGGGCAATACGCCAAAATTAAAATCTTCTATACCGGCCTCCTGGGCCACGGCGGTAACGGAAGCTTCATTATCGCCTGACATTAAAATTACTTTCTTCCCCATATCTTTCAGGGCTTGTACCATTTCAGCCGCGCCCGGGCGAAGTTTATCGTCCAACAGCACATATCCCAAATACTTGCCGTTTTTGGCACCGCACACAACGGGCTGTTCCCCAAATGTTATTTGGGGGACCTCTACTCCCTGTTCCCGCAGCCATTCCGGTCGGCCCGCCAACAGCGTATTTTTGCCTGAAGTAGCCTTGACCCCTAGACCGGGCAATACATCAAAACACAATAACTTACGTGCGGGAATATGATGTTCTTCTGCATAAATATTAATGGCCGCGGCAAACGGTCCGTCCACCAACTGTTCAACGGTTGCTAACGTAATCAGGAGCTCTCGTTTAGTTTTGGCGTCCTGCGCTTGTACGGAAGCAATGCGCAACTCACCATAAGTCAGCGTACCTGTTTTATCAAAAAATACCGCATCGGCTTGAGCCAGTGCTTCCAACGCGCCCTGCTCCTGCAAAATAATTTTCCGCCGCCGCGCTCCTATGTGTATACACCAGGAAGGAAATACCGTGCAAAAGAAAAAAGACAGCGGGCAGCCCAAGCCTAACACCAACAGGAAAACACCCACCGTATGCAACGGGCGGCGGTAATCCCCCACCCAATAAAAATAAATATAGCCAGCTAGAGCCAGCAATGAACAAAGCAACAACATCCACAAAGCGTAAGCATCCAATGGGTCTTTGCGCAAAACACGGCGGCGCTCGCTGCTTTTAATGGCTGCAATAATACCAGCAATAACACTTTCATCCAGTCCTTTGCTTACCCGCACCATAATTTCTGCACGCTTATTTAGCGTACCGGCATACACGCGGCTACCCTGTATTTTAGCCGTTGGCAGCATATTCCCGGTAATCAGGCTTTCATCCACCGCACTACTGCCTTTGGCAATTTCTCCTTCGCAAGGTATGCGCTCCCCTGGTTTGACACGAATGATATCGCCTTTTTTCAGTTCGCGTGCAAATACCATCATTTCACGCTGTCCCTGCATTAAACGACCGGACTTGGGCAAAAAATCATCCAATTTTTTAATAAATACTTTTGTGCGTTCTTTGCTGCGCGCGGCACGGGAACATGTCCACAAGTATAAAACAACACCCGCCGATAGTGCTATATATAAATCCGGCACGCCACCGGCCAGGGGACTTAAGAAAAACGTTTTGGACAGTCCGTAACAAAACCCGGCCAACACACATATAGAAGAAAGTACAGAAAGAGTAATGCGGAAGTTTTCCAGATCACGCCAAGCGTTTTTAAACATCACATCGGCGCAAAAAAGCAGATTTAAAAGCACCAGCACAAAGATGGCCGAAGGCGCACTGCGCAAAGACAGCGAATATACAACTGTCACCAGAAAACAAACTGACAGAAAAAACCTGTAGGAATAGGTTTTTGCGGGAACGGACAAAGCCGCAGCTTGCGCGGCGCCTTGGGCTGAAGAAGACATAAATTACCGCTGATTATTCAAGTCAAAAAACCGGCCGGACACCACGCGCTGACGGCCGGCTTCCGTCGTCATCATACGAATTTTCCCCTGGTAACGCAGAGCCCGCTGGGGATCCAAACGGCGCGCAGCCAAATAATGCTGCGTCGCTTCCACCGGCGATTCCAGGGCCAGCATATCGCCCATCATTTCATAGGCGGGGGCATAATTGG
>CALUVA010000087.1 GCA_944324105.1 uncultured Elusimicrobiales bacterium | reverse complement strand
GGCGGGGAACTTTCGCGCGTCATGCTGGGGCTGAAAACCGTGCTGGCGGGCGAAGTGCCCGTCATGGTATTTGACGAAGTGGACAGCGGCGTGGGCGGACGCACTGCCGCGCTGGTAGGTCAAAAACTGCATACCGTGGCACAGGGACGCCAGGTATTATGCGTAACGCATTTGGCTTCCGTAGCCGCGTGCGCAGACGCATTTTTCCACATAGAAAAACAAACCGACGGCAAAACAACCGACGTTACCCTGTCCCCGCTGGACGGCGACGCCGTCACGGCGGAAATCGCACGCATGCTGGGCGCCGCTTCGGAGCAGGACCAAACCGCCCTGCGCCACGCGCGGGAAATGTTACAACGCGCACGGGCGGACTAGTCTTTTTTCTTACAAATAAATTCTTCCTTATTCCCCCGCTTTTGATACAATATATTTGTGAACGGGGAAGGGGTTTCCCTCCCGAATTTGAAACACAAGGAGCATACCATGGCTTGCAAAAATAAATGGTGGCCGCATAACTGGTTGTGCCTCAGAGGGCTGTACTGGATTTTCGTGGCCTTGTTTTATCTTACGCTTGTATATACGATATACATCGTCATTTTAATGAGCACCTCTCCCATGATCAGCGGAGATGCCTACTGGCAGAGCTTGATCAGCTTCCTGATTAACGCCTTCAGTGCAATGCTCATTTTCTTGACCGTGGCGGGTGTATTGAAAGCTTTGCGCAAAATCAAAGCCGCCGTGGCCCCGTGCTGCTGCGAAGCCAAGAAAGAAGAAGTTGTTGTCAGCAGCGAAGAAGAAAAGAAGTAAATCCGTTTCTGAAGGCGGCGTTTCTTTCTTCGCCGCCTTCTTTTTGCTTTTGAATCGGAGCGTTTCATGAAAAAAAGCCTTTCCCTGTTTTTATCCCTTTTCCTTTTTTCCCTGTCTTTTGCCGAAACCGTCAAACTTAAAGATGGCACCTTTATCAGCGGATCCATTTTGTCACAAACCGAATATACCATTAACATGACCACCTCTTACGGTCCCGTGGTGCTTAACCAGCGCGATGTAGAGGCTGTCCTGCCCGACAAACACCGCATTTTCTTAAAGGGCGGCTCGCAGATTATAGGCGTCATATTAGATTTGGATGAATTTAACATGACCCTGCAAACCGACGAAGGCGTAGTCAATATTGACATGCCGCAAATCGTGTCCATTGAAGTATACGATTACGACCAGGGCAACGCGGCGCAGAAACTGGCCGAAGAAAACCAGGCCCGCCAGGCCGCGTTAGTGGCCGCTGCGGCTGCCGCACAACAGGTAACCCTTTCCACCGCCACAGCTTCTGCCACACCGGTTATTCTCTCTCCAACAATCACTACGGCTGCTGCAGGCACAACGGCCGCCGGGGCAGTACAAGCGCAGGGGGGGTTAACCTTTGACGCCGATATTGACCGTGTTTTTGACGTACAGAAAGCCGAAGTGGTCAACGGACAGGTGCAAACCGTAAAGGAAATCTCCGCAGCGGAAATACGCGCCCAACGCGCGGCGCAGCAATTAAGCGACGAACAGGCTTTCTTAAACAGCGGACGGGAAAATGTTGTCCAATCCACCGAAGAAAGTATTGCCCAAACCGCCGAAGCCGCCCGTTCCGGCAAACTGGAAGAAATCCGCAAAGCAGAAGCCAAACGGGCCAAACGCCCCAAAGACAGCGCCTCTGACAAATACTTTGCCATCGCCATAGGTGCGCAAGCCAATGATTTAAAATTAGATAATACCGGCAGAGAAGGTTTTGCCGGATCCGAACCATATGATGTTGGGGGCACAGGAGTACGCGCCGAAGCGGCGTTTATGTGGAGGCTGAAAAGCAGCAATTTATGGCTCGGCCCCGCGCTGGCCATCGCCAATATCCCCAACTCGTCTTTCCGCGATATGGACCCGGCCATAGAAGAGGCCAACAATAACGCATCAGAGAAGGGCAAAGAAATTCCTTATCCGGAAGGGTCGGACCTTGATGTGCATACCAGCGGTCTGGCCATAGACCTATTGGTAAAAGCCAATTATTATTTTAATCCCGATGATTTATTTTCCATTTATCTGACAGCTTCTGGCGGATACCGCACACTGTCGCTCAATTACCGTGGAGTTATTGACAGTGAAAGTGTCAGTGCCAACGGCTTTGTAGGGGCGGCAGGCTTAGGTGTGGAGACCCACTTTGATGATTTGATGCTGGGCCTGGAAGTACAGGAGTTTTTCAGCCCGTACTCCGGAGATTTAAAAGACTCCTCTTCCACCAACCTGGTCGGCTCTCTGAAATTTAGCTGGAAATTCTAATGAATGTTCTCATCTTACCCAACAGCATGAAGGGTTCTTTAAGCGCGCGCCAAACGGCGCGCGTTTTATCCCACACGCTGGAAAAGAAACACCGCGTAAAAAGTTTTCCTCTCTCTGATGGCGGAGACGGATTTATTGATTTCTTCAAAGCATTACACCCGACCGCCACCACCGTACACTTGCGGGCAAAAAATGCCTTCTTCAAAGAGGCGCCCACTTCTTATTTATGGTTGCCCAAAGAAAAAACCGCCGTGCTGGAAACAGCACACATATGCGGGCTGGGTACGGCCAAAAAAGAAGAACTGGACGCGCTGGGGGCCTCGTCCTTCGGCGTGGGAGAAGTGCTGCGGCACGCCATTAAACGCGGGGCAAAAAAGATTTATGTAGGGCTGGGCGGCGTGGCCTGCAATGACGGAGGCGCCGGCATTGCGCGTGCATTGGGCGCGCGATTTTTGGACACCCGCGGACGGGAACTGCCCAACGGAGCCAAACCCCTTTTGCATTTGGCCCGCATAGAAACAGAGACTCTGCAACAGCATATACGCGGCGTAAAAATTTATGCAGTGGCGGACGTCACCAACCCCCTGCTAGGCCCCAAAGGCTCCGCCCGCGTATTCGGCCCGCAAAAAGGTGCTACCCCCGCACAGGTGCGTACGCTGGAAAAAGCCTTATCCGTCTATGCCCGTGCGGTCAAAAAAACCACGGGAAAGAGCCTGGCCCGCACACCTTCCACAGCTGCGGCGGGAGCTTTATGCGCGGGCCTTTACGGACTGTTGGACGCGCAAATTATTTTGGGGGCGGATTTTCTGAAAGAACAACTGCCGCTGGACAAGTGGACCAGCAAGGCCGATTTAATCATCACGGCGGAAGGCAAACTGGACGAGCAAACTCTGTACGGCAAGGCGCCTCTGTGCGTCATTGAGGCCGCCGCACGGGCTGGAAAACCTGTTCTGTTTGTATGTGGAACATACGAAGACAACGCTTTAAGAAAACTTCCCAAAAACCTACACCTGACATTAGTCTCTCTGGCGGATTTTGCCAAAGATAAACAGGACAGCATAAAAAACGCCGCAAAATACCTGCGGCGCATATGCGGGGAAATATCGTTTTAATCAATCCGATATCTTTGCCAGGTGCCGGAAAAGGTGCCAATCCATACGCCTCCCATGTTTTTACAAACGCGCTCGGCACTCCGGCTGGAAATATTTGCCCAGCATTCTCTCCGACCGGAATCTACTTTGTCAAAATACATGACATAAGCGTTTGTGTCCGTATACGCCCAAACGCCCTCCGGTTCCATTTTGTACCTGACATCTCCGCAAAAGGCTTCTCTGCTGCTATTAAAAGTACATCCGGCAGGATAAGAAGCGACTATACTGCTGTCCGCCATAGATGAAGGCAGTGAATAAGCGCCGTTTGCCAGGTAGGCCATTTCCTGGGCGTCTTTCAACACGCGCACTACCGGCATTACGGCGGCCAAACGACTTTTTAAAACAGCCACTTCATACTGCGGCAAGGCCACGGCGGCCAATATACCGATAATCAGTACCACCACTAACAGTTCAATCAGCGTAAAACCACTCCGCTTGAAAGAAAGCGGATGGGATTCTGAGTAAAAACCTCTCAGAATGACGTTATGGATAAAACTGCTTAAAATGCCTTCAGAGCGGTTTTTATTTTGCAGATATGTTTTTTGATAAATTTTGCTCATATGCAAAATTTATCAAAAAAAAAAAACAATGCAAGGCTTTTTAAAATGACCACACCAAAAACCCCGCCAAAAAGCGGGGTCTAAAACACGGAACCTTCTAATCTTTATCAATAACCCATCGAAGAACAAAGCTGTTCACACTTTGGATGCGTACCGGAACATTCTATTACGCCGGGTTTAGTCGACTGATCCAAATACATCCAAAAAAGACAACCGTTCGTAGCTCCTGATGCACAGTCACTTCCTATTCCGCCTATAATCACCCAGCCGCTGGCAGACGAAGGGGACGACAAAGCATCCAGGCAGGTACCGTTGGAATAATCCGCCTGTCCTACGGTAAGATTGGCGCGCAAATCCGGCTTGGGGATCTGGATGTCCAGCAAATTTAAATCATCGGTATAAGTGCCATTAGCCATATAATAGACTTCTTCTGCATCTTTAATACTTTTAATCAACGGCAAAATGGTGCTCATACGGCTTTTAAGCACAGCTATTTCATACTGCGGCAAAGCAATCGCAGCCAGTATGCCTATAATCAAGACCACTACCAGTAATTCTATCAACGTAAAACCCTTGTGTCGAAACATAAAATTCCTTTCCCTCCGTTTTATGTAAACATAGTATATCATATAGACTTTTTACCCTCACCCCGAAACAAAAATTCCTCCCCGGATTTACAGCATTTGCAAAATATCTTCCGGCTTTTCCGCCATATATTTAGGGTGATAGGCCGCCAGCTCTTCCCGCGTGCGGAAGCCCCATGTTACGGCGCAGGCGTCCACACCGGCATTGCGGGCGGTCTGCATATCCACGTCGGAATCCCC
>CALUVA010000086.1 GCA_944324105.1 uncultured Elusimicrobiales bacterium | reverse complement strand
GCTGTTTGAACAGGAAAAACGCGTGCAAAAGGGCTGGTTTGCCAAAAATCCCAAACGTAAATAAGTCCCTTGTTTTTTTCTTACACCCTCCGGCCCGGCCGGAGGTTTTTTTATCTGAAGACGCCGTCGTGGTTATAAGTCTAAACTTTATGCCATTATCCAAAATCAAACTTCCTATTTTGCCCTTTTCGTGCGTAAAATAATAAACGCAAGGAGCAGAATATGAAAAAGTTGTATTGGATTTTTTCTTTGGCGGGCCTGACCCCCTTTGCCCTGGCGGCGCATGAAACGCAGGAAACTGCCTCCGCCGGTACGCAAACGGGTCCCCTGCTCAGCGTACAGAGCACACTGGGGGATTTGCTGCGCCACCCCGTGTTGGCGGGTTTTGCCTTGCGCATGCTGCCCTGGGACGGCGGGCGCTATGAGCCGGATATGAAGTGGCAAGACGCCGCTTCGTTAATGCCCTATCACTCCAACATTTATCCGCAGGAAATTGTTTCTTCCATAAACCGCCTGATTGCGGACGCCCAGGACGGCCAAACAGTGTTTTATGATTTTTACACCGACGCGCAAAAACGCCGCGAACCGGCCAAAAAACATACGGGGCTGTTCTTTTTCCGCGGGAAGGAGGGCGCGCCGTTTGCGGTGGTATGCCCGGGTGGCGGCTTTGCCTATGTGGGGGCTTTGCACGAGGGGTTCCCCCTGGCGCAAAAAATCAGCGAGTCGGGCTTTAACGCCTTTGTCATTAAATACCGCGCCGGCAGCGGGCAATGGGCCGTGGAAGATTTGGCTGCCGCGCTCAGTTATATAGAAAAGCACGCCGCGGAACTGGGCGTGGCCGCACGGGGATATTCTTTATGGGGCGGCTCAGCTGGCGCGCGCATGGCGGCCGCTGTGGGCTCTTACGGCACGGCGGTATTCGGTGCGGACGAAGTATCCAAGCCCGCGGCCGTCATTATGGCCTACACGGGGCAAAGCTCTTTTACCCCGCAGGACCCGCCCACATTTATTGCCGTCGGGGACCATGATTATATTGCCCCCGCCGCCGTAATGGCCCGCCGCGCCGAAGGGCTGCGCCGCGCAGGCGTGCCCGTGGAATTTCATGAGTACAAAGGCCTGCGCCATGGTTTCGGCCTGGGCACCGGCACAGCCGCGGAAGGGTGGGTGAAGCAGGCCGTTGAATTTTGGAAAAAATTTATCAAACAAGAGAAAAAAGCATGAAGCGTATCATACTGTGTTTGGCCGTGTGTATGCTGGCCGGATGTGCCGGAGGGCATATCACGCTGAAAGAACAGGGCAGTTTTGCGGCGGGAGGCACCACGCTGGTCCGCCCGGGAACGTATGACAACAGCAAGTTTGTCGGCTGGGCCGAGCAGGAAGAAACGGGCCAGTCCTACCGCGCAGACCATGCCTATGTGCAGTACCAGATTCCGGCCCGCGCCCGCAGGCACGCGCTGGTGTTTGTGCACGGATACGGCGGCTCTGGGGCGGTATGGCAGACCACGCCGGACGGGCGGGACGGCTTTGCCACGCTGATGTTAAAGCACCGTTATCCCGTGTATGTCATGGATTTGCCCGGCCGCGGCCGGGCAGGCCGCACCACCGCCGCCAAGACGGTAAAACCCGTTGCCGATGAGATGTTTTGGTTTGACATCTGGCGTATGGGCATTTGGCCGCGCTACAACGAAGGCGTGCAGTTCCCGCATGGAGAGGAGGAACTCTCGCAGTTTTTCCGTTTAATGACGCCGGATTTGAGCGCCGGCACCCTGGACGCGCAGGCGGTAGCCCTGACCGCCGAAAAAGCGGCCCCTGCCGTACTGGTGACGCACAGCGCCGGCGGCGTGCCCGGCTGGATGGCTGCCATACAGAACCCTTCCGTGCGCGGGGTGGCGGCTTATGAACCCGGGGGGTTTGTATTCCCGCAGGACGACTTGCCCCCGGCCATTGACGGACTGACGGGCGGCAGCGCGCCGATTGCCGTGCCGCGGGAGCAGTTTATGAAGCTGACGCAGATCCCGCTGGTTTTGTATTTCGGCGATTATATTTCCGAAGAACCGTCCAAAAACCTGGGTGATGAAAACTGGCGCGTGCGCCTGCACATGGCGCGCCAATTTGTGCAGGCCGTGAACAAAAACGGCGGGGACGCCACCCTGGTGGAGCTGCCCAAAGAAGGCGTTTACGGCAATACGCATTTTTTGTTTGTGGAAAAGAACAATGTACAGCTGGCCGACATGCTGGCCGGCTGGCTGCACGAGAAGAATTTGGATTAAAAGCTTGACATGGAGCAAACTCCATTCCATATACTGTAAAAAGATTTGAAGAAACCGGAGGTTGTATGAACAAAAATAAATTATTGGCGGGACTGATGGGGGTGTTGTTGGCTGCCGCTTCCCGCCGCGGCGGCTAAATCAGCCAAAGGAGCGAATATGAAACCGTTATTTACCTACAAGACGGAAGCGGAAATTAAAGCCGAAAATACGCATAATGACAATTTTTGGGGGCTGGTCTATCAGGGTGCGCTGACCAAAAACGAACCCGGCAAAGTGAACATCCACGCCATTTCCTATGATTTAAACGGCCTGAAAATAGCGGCGGACGTGCAGCTGACGGCGGCAGAAGTGGCCGCGCTGGACAAAGCGCTGGACGCCATGACTATGTCGGACGTGTTCGGCGGGACGAAAATTGTCAATCAGTAAGGAGATGCCAAGTATGGAATATGTTGCATTATCTAACGGCGTAAAAATGCCGATGCTGGGTTACGGCGTATATCAGGTGCCGGCGGACGAATGCGAACGCTGCGTATCCGACGCGCTGAAAGCGGGATACCGCTCCATAGACACGGCGCAAAGCTATTTTAACGAAGAAGGCGTCGGCCGCGCCGTGGCCAAAAGCGGCATAGACCGCAAAGAACTGTTCCTGACTTCCAAAGTCTGGGTGGAATTTTACGGCTATGAAGCCGCCAAAAAGTCCGTCCTTAAGACGCTGGAAAAATTGCAGACGGATTATATTGACCTGATGCTTTTGCACCAGCCGTTTGCCGATTATTTCGGCGCCTACCGCGCGCTGGAAGATTTGTATGACGAAGGCAAAATCCGCGCCATCGGCATTTCCAATTTTTATGCCGACCGCATGGTGGATATGGCTTCTTTCTGCCGCATTAAGCCCATGGTCAACCAGGTGGAAACCCACCCGTTCAACCAGCAAGCTGAACTGAAAAAATGGGCGGGCAAATACCACATTCAGGTGGAGGCGTGGGCCCCGTTTGGCGAAGGGCGCGGCAATATGTTCACCAACCCCATATTGACCGAAATCGGCAAAAAATACAATAAAACCGCCGCGCAGGTCATTTTGCGCTGGCACATACAGAGCGGCGTGGTAGTCATTCCCAAATCCACGCATATAGAGCGCATGCGCGAAAATATAGACGTGTTTGATTTCAAACTGTCCGAGCAAGACATGGCGCAGATCGCCGCGCTGGACAAGCAGACCAGCTCTTTCTTCTCCCACCGCGACCCGAATATGGTGGAATGGTTTGCAAAAATGGTGGAAGAGCGCAAACACCAACACGACAGCTCTAAAGAAAAGAAAAATTGGTAAAAAACAGGAGGCAAGTTATGAAAAAATTAGCGGCAGTGGCGGCGGCGGGCCTGTTGGGCACGTCGGCTTTGCAGGCCTATGACTGGAAGGACGCCAAAGCGCAGTTGACCCCGCAGCAGCAGGCCATAGCGGCAGCGGCGGCCACGGCGGCGGTAGGGGACCTGGACAAACTGGCCAAGGCCTTCAACCGCGCCTTGGACGCGGGCGTAAGCGTCAATGAATTAAAAGAGCTGGTGCTTCAGCTGTACGCCTATACGGGTTTCCCGCGCTGTTTAAACGCGTCGGCCACGCTGGAAAAAGTGGTTAAAGAACGCCAGGCGCAGGGTAAACAGGACACGGCGGGGGAAGAACCCAAAACCATTCCCGCCGGTACGGATAAATACGAGCTGGGCCGCCGGAATTTGGCCGCCATGATGGGGGCGGATATCCCCAGCCGGCCCGCGGCGTTTATCCAGGATACGGACACGTTTCTCAAAGAGCACCTGTTTGCCGATATTTTCGCGCGCGGCGTGCTGACTAATGAGCAACGGGAGCTGATTACCGTCAGCACGCTAACGGCTTTGGGCAACGTCAATGCGCAGCTGCAGTCCCACATGGGGCTGGCTATGAACGTGGGCGTTACGCCGCAGCAAATTGAAGGAATTTGCGCGGTGGTCAAAACCGAAGTGGGCCGCAAACAGGCGCTCAACGGTTTGGAGATACTTAAAAAGGTGCGGGGCAAATGAAACGCCTGCTGATCACCTGCGCATGCGCTTTGTGCCCGTGTTCGGCAAAGGGGAGCCCAATCCCTACGCCGAACATTTTACGGGACAGACGTATTTGGCCCCGCTGAACGCTTACAGCGAGTCGTTAAAAGTACCCGCGGCCAACGTGACTTTTGAGCCGTGCGCGCGGACAGACTGGCACAAGCACACGGGCGGGCAGATTTTGTTCGTCACTGACGGCGAGGGTCGCCACCAGATCCGCGGCGGGGAAATAGAAATCCTGCACCCGGGCGATGTGGTGGCCGTGGAGCCGAATGTGGAGCATTGGCACGGCGCTGCGCCGGACAGCTGGTTCAGCCAAGTGGCTGTTACGCCCAATGCGCCGGACAACAAAGCCGTTTGGCTGGAGCCGGTAACGGATAAGGAATATAAATAAACAGCCGTAAGGCAAGAGGATATGTTTTCACACGCAGCGCCCCGGCCCGAGGCCGGGGCTTTTTAAATGGCGGAGAGGGAGGGATTTGCCTTCCGGTAAAATCCCTGACGGGATTTT
>CALUVA010000085.1 GCA_944324105.1 uncultured Elusimicrobiales bacterium | reverse complement strand
ATACTTTTTAATATATATTTACTTACCGGTAGGTAGATTTTTTGTTAAAAAAAAGCTATGATATATATATGAAGCAGCTAATCGTTTTTCTGATAAGCATCTTCCTGTGTTGGCCGCCCGCCGCTGCGGCGGAAGGGCTTGTACACCGGCCGAGGGAGTGGAATATCGGCGTGGGGCTGAAAACTTCCACCCCCGGCCTAGGTACAGACTGGGGAGAGTTTAACGTAGATGATGAAACGGCATATATGTCTCATGACGCCAAACCGGGTACCACCAGTCTGGGTCTTGACCTGCAGGGGGTTTATTTTTTGGCGGACTGGCTTGCGGCCGGTTTGTCTTTTGGCAGTGAGTATTTTGACCATGACATTGCCAGCGGCTGGGAAATGGATGTGGATACAACCGTATTAAACTTTCTGTTTTTAGCGCGTATATTTTTAAATCCATCCCAAAAATACAAAATATATATTCCGCTGGCGGCCGGACTGAACCATATTATGTCCAGCATAGATATGTATCCTGAAGAACATTTTCATTATACGGGTTTTGCCGGGCATTTCGGTTTGGGGGTGGAGCGTATTCTGAATGAAAAATGGGCTTTGGCATTGGAAGCGCGATATAATTACAATAAATTCCATAAAAGCAAAACTAATGCCGTTGGTCATCATATGGTGGTTTATCCGGAACTGAATTATATTTCTCTTTCTTTCAGGGCGGATTGTCGATTCTAAGGGGGGGAAATATCCTGGGGAAAGTGCAAGGCCGAAAGCCTTGCACTTTTTTAAGAGCATTTTAAGATTATAAGCAACCGTTGCCTATGCTCGGCCTGCGGAATAAAAAGCGACCACTTTTCCTGCGGTGTAAACACAAAGGTGAAAATCCATGTCTGCAATACATTTGAAGGGATTTTTTAGCGTCCGGAAAACAGCGTCATAATCACGCCTTTGATGGCAGTTTTGGGGTCGGATACGGTGGAAGTTTTAAAAGCTTTGTCTGTTTCAATAATACGGTCCAGGGTTTTTAAAAATACCGCTTCGGACGGAAAATTGCGCGCATTATTTACCAAAGAGGTTTCCCAAAACATCAGTCCCGCCGCCCGCGTGATTTCGGCCGGAGCCATACCCGCCTGGGCCATACGTTTGATGCGTGCCATTTTTAATACCGGATAAGAAATCTTACCCAGTACGCCGATGGGCTCTTCACCGCTGTCCAGTAGTTTGTCCGCCAGTGCCAGCGCGCGTGCCTTATTCATATACTGTATGGCATTGGAAAGGGCAAACGGATTTTCTTCCTTGGAAAACCCTACGCCGGCCAAAACGTCTTCTTTGGAAACGGTTTTATCTTCCCTGTCTGCGGTATAAAGCGCCAGCTTTTCTATTTCCTGTGCCAAAGCGTTTAAATCCCCGCCGACAGCTTCGCAAAGGGTTTCCACCGCGTCAAAACGCGCATTTAAGCCCTGGTCTTTGAGGCGGTTGGTGACCCACATGGCCAGCTCTTCGCGCTTGAGTTCGTCAAAGTTAGCCGTTTCCCCGTGGGCGGCTGCGGCGGCCGCGAGGGCCTTTTCCGTTTTAAATTTTTTGGCGTCGTTATGCGTCAGCACCAGTACGGTGGTGTCCAGCGGGTTTTCCAAATAATGAATTAAAGCCTCTTTGGGGTCTTTGCGCAGTTTTTCTATACCGGTTAAAATAACCAGGCGGCGGTCTGAAAATACGGGGGCGGTATTAGCCAGGGCCAGCACCTCGCCCATATCTGCTTTATCAGCGGAAGAAGAGTAAATATTAAAATCATCAGGATGCACAGCTGCGGTGATTTTTTGGATAATTTCCCGTTTGCGGAACAAATCTTCCCCCGTCAGCAAATAGACGGGGGAAATTTGGCCTTTTTCAAGCGAAGAGGTAATTTTAGCGGCAGTGGATTTAGGCATTATTGGGTAATGGTCGTATATTCAGGGTTCTGCATGACTTTCTTTTTGTTTTCGCTCATCACCGAGCCGAACCCTTCTACTGTGCGTTTGACGATGTCTTTGGAAAGTTTTTCCCAAATGCGCTCGCGTGCCTGTTGTTCGGTCAGCCCTCCGGGTAATGTGGAAGCTGAATAAGTCTGCGTACCGAGGAAAGCCGGCTCTCGCCAGACAGGCTGGTTGGTGGTTTTGTCCATCAGCACCACGTCCAGCCACACATCCATTTTATAAACGGTGGGGATCAGCTGGCTGTCATACTGTATGGGCACATTTAAGTAGCGTGTAATGGTTGTAATGATAACACCTTCCGCGCCGTTGTCCTCATTGACGATTTGATAGGTGCCGTTTTTGAGGAATTCGTCATAGAGCTCAATATACAGCTTGTCTTCCAAAGCAAAGATTTCTGTCTTGTTAAGAATGGGGCGGATAGCTACTTTTTTAATGTGTTGCGGCATAATTTGCGCCTGGGGTTTATAATAGGCCCCTTCGCTGGCACAAGCACCGACGCACAAAGCCCCCAGCGCGGCAAAAAATAATTTTTTCATGGGATCTCCTATTTTTTCGGTGCGGCGATAATGCTGACGATGCGCGCCGGCACAACGATAATTTTTTTGACTTCCATCCCTTCCAGGTTCTTTTTGATTTTTTCGGAAGAGAGCGCGGCTTTTTCCATTTCGTCTTTGGAAGCGCTGGCCACGATTTTGATGCGGTCGCGCACTTTGCCGTTCACCTGAATGGCCACTTCCACCATTTCCTGGGAAATGAGATGTTTATCCGCCTTCGGCCAGGGCTGTTTTACCAAAAAACCGCTGTGTCCGCTGGTTTGCCAAATTTCTTCGGTCATGTGCGGCGCAAACGGATGCAACAGCTTGAGGAATGTGTCAAAGGTGTCTTGACTGACGGTTTCCAGCTTGCAAATGTCATTAAACATCACCATCAGCGCGGAAATAGCCGTGTTGAAGTGGAAGGTTTCTATGTCTTCGGTTACTTTGGCCACTGTTTTGTTGGTCAGAATTTCAATCTCTTTGGGGTTGCTGGCCGTAGTCAGTTTGACGCTGTCATTCCATGTCATAATACGGCGCAAAAAGCGCGCAATGCCCTCTATGCCTTTCATATCCCAGGGTTTGCTGGCCTCAAAGGGCCCCATAAACATTTCATACATGCGGAATGCGTCCGCGCCATACTGGGACAGAATGTCATCGGGATTGATGACATTTTTCTTGGATTTGGACATTTTTTCCACCATAGGGGAAAGCTCTTCCCCGGTGGTTTTTAAGAAGGCCTTGCCATCTTTAAATTCTATATCCTCATAGCCGTGGTAAGCGCCCATTTTGTCGCGGTAAGAGAAAGCTAAAATCATGCCTTGGTGGCGCAGTTTTTGGAACGGCTCTTTGGTGTGCACCACACCCAAATCATAGAGGACCTTGTGCCAAAAACGCGCATACAGCAAATGCAATACCGCATGTTCCGCCCCGCCGATATAGCAGTCCACGGGGCCGTAAGCCTTTTCAATTTCGGGGTCTACCAGTGCTTTGTCATTGTGAGGGTCCATATAGCGCAGGTAGTACCAGCAGGAACCGGCCCACTGCGGCATGGTATTGGTTTCGCGTTTGGCGGGCCCTCCGCATTTGGGGCAGGTGGTGTTGACCCACTGCGGCGCATTGGCCAGCGGGGACTCCCCGTTACCGGACGGCTCAAAATTCTTCATATCGGGCAGTTTCAGAGGCAGCTGGTCCTCGGGCAGCGGCACAACGCCGCATTTTTCGCAGTGTACCAGGGGAATGGGCTCGCCCCAGTAGCGCTGGCGCGCAAAAACCCAGTCGCGCAGTTTGTACATGGTTTTGCCCTGGCCTACGCCCTTTTCTTTCAGCCACTCAATCATTTTGGCTTTGCTTTCACGCACTCGCAGCCCGTCTAAAAAGCCGGAATTGATCAGCTCTCCGTCTCCGGTAAAGGCTTCTTCTTTGACACCTTTGTCGGATTTAATCACTTCAATAATTTCCAGGCCGAACTTTTTGGCAAAGGCATAGTCGCGCTCATCGTGCGCCGGCACGGCCATAATGGCCCCCGTGCCGTAGCCCATCAGCACATAGTCCGACGTCCAGACGGGTATTTTTTTACCGTTGACGGGGTTAATGGCATAAGCGCCGGTAAATACGCCGGTTTTTTCTTTGTTCAAATCCGCGCGCTCCAGGTCACTCTTGGAAGCGGCCTGTGCCTGATAATCGGCCACGGCCTGCTTTTGCTCTTCGGTTACGATGCGCTGCAAAACCGGATGTTCCGGCGAAACGACCATATAGGTGGCGCCGAACAGCGTGTCGGGCCGTGTGGTAAAGACGGTCAGTTTGTCTTTGGTGCCGTCTATTTGAAACTGAACCTCCGCACCTTTACTTTTGCCGATCCAGTTTTTTTGCATGGCCAGCGTGCTTTCAGGCCAGTCCAGCCCGTCCAAATCTTCCAGCAGGCGTTCGGCATAGGCGGTAATTTTCAGCATCCACTGACGCAACATCTTGCGCTCAATAGTATGGCCGCAGCGCTCGCATTTGCCGTTGAATACTTCTTCATTGGCCAGACCGGTTTTGCAAGAAGGACACCAGTTTATGGGCACGGTGGCCTCATAAGCCAGGCCCTTTTTGAAAAGCTGCAGGAAAATCCACTGCGTCCATTTATAGTAATTAGGGTCGGTGGTGTTGATTTCACGGTCCCAATCATAAGCCAGGCCCAGGGATTTAATCTGGCGGCGGAAATTGTCTATGTTTTTTTGTGTCGTAACGGCCGGATGAATGCCGGTAGCAATAGCGTAATTTTCCGCCGGCAGGCCGAAAGCGTCCCACCCCATGGGGTGCAGTACGTCAAACCCGTTCATTAGTTTGTAGCGCGTAAGGATGTCTGAGGCGGTGTATCCTTCCGGATGACCGACGTGTAAGCCTGCTCCGGACGGATAAGGGAACATGTCCAGACAATAGAATTTTTTGCCTTTGGGCAGGCGGGGACTGGCGAAAAGTTTTTCTTTTTCCCAGCGCGCTTGTTGTTTTTTGTCAATTTCTTGAAGGTTTTCGGTACTCATAGAATTATTCTAACAATTTT
>CALUVA010000084.1 GCA_944324105.1 uncultured Elusimicrobiales bacterium | reverse complement strand
AGTCCCATAAAAATATCTTTGCTCAGGTTATACTGCAGCCCCAAGCCGGCAAACAAATCCAGCCCCCATTTGTCGGAACTCTGGGAGGTATATTCCCCGTTACGTATGCCGGAAGATTTCATACGGGCCTGTGCCGCGCCGACACCCAGGGGAATGTACAGGCGCCAGGTATCCCAGGCATTGATGGTATATTTTCCGGCCAGCGCAATGCTGTTCAGGCGCAGCTTGTCATATTTATAACTACCCAGGCGGTGATTGGTGCGGCTGTCGTGGTTGAGTAACATATAGTCGGCACCCAGGGCAAAATGGTCGCTGATATCCCACAGTACCTGGCCCGTGGCAGCCAGCCCCAGGTCCGTCATACGCGCGCCGGTCGTATCTTTATTAAAAGAATAGCTTGCGCCCACACCGATAGACACTTCGGCGTGTTTTTCATTGGCCAGGGCCATTTTGCTGGGGGTATAATCGGAATATTGCGTCTGGCTGATGATGCGCGTGCCGCCCTGCGGCGTGCTGCGGGTCTGCTCTACCATACCATACTGCGTAGTGCCTTTTTTATTGGTGGTGGATACGTCATAAACGGTGGTGGTATCCGTCTGTACGGTGCGCATGCGCGGCTGTTGGGCCGTCTGCCCCTTAGCATTTTGTGCCGAAGCCGTTGAAGCCAGCAACGCCAGTACAGCCAAAGCCATTAAACCTCTTTTCATTTTCTCCCCCTGTCATCGTTTTATAAAATGAACTACAGGCTTATGGTAAGATAATGCCCGCGGCCGGTCAACGCAAAAAAGAGGTTAGTTTTCCCCCCCTCTTATGTCCCTATGGCAAGAGAAAGCCCCCTTTCCTCCCTGTCTTTATATTGGATTTGACAGCGGGCTTATATAATGTTAATATAAATTATCCGCTAAAAAGCGACTTGGCAACAAGTCGCTTTTTACTTAATAGGCAGGTGCGCATGAAAGACCCTAAAACCATAGAACAGACCGTATCCTCCGCGCTGGAAGGCCAGGGCGTGGAACTGGTGGACCTGGTGATACAAAACCAGGGACGCAAAAAACTTTTGCAGTTTTTCGTTGACAAGGAAGGAGGCGTCACGCTGGACGACTGCTCCGCGCTGACCAACCAAATAGACGCCGTGTTGGAAATGGAAAACCTCATTGACGGAGCGTATATTTTGGAGGTTTCCTCCCCGGGCGTCAAACGCGTGCTGAAAAAGCCGGCGCATTTTAAAAAGTTCGTGGGGCAGCGCGTACGCATCGTGCTCAAAACCCCGCTGGACGGACGCGGCTTTTTCACAGGCGGCATCGCCTCCGCCGATGACGAAGGCTTTACGCTAAACGACGGCACAAACCAGTATCACTTTACGTACGACAATATCAAAAAGGCCAACTTGGACCCCGTACTTGAATTTTAACACCGCGCGCGGGCCCGTGCCCGCCGCATATTATATATAAGGAGAACAAACCAAATGGAAGGAACCGCCAAAGATTTAATCCAGGCCCTGGAAGGACTGGAAAGAGAAAAAAATATCAAAAGAGACGATATTTTGAAAACCATTGAAGACGCCCTGGTGTCGGCCCTGCGCAAAAACCTGGGCAAAACCGCCCAAATCAGCGCCAAAATTGACGTGGAAACGGGCACCATTCAGGCCTTTCAGACCCTAAACGTCGTAGACGTGGTGACCAACCCCGAAGCCGAAATTGACGTGGAAGCGGCCAAAGCCTACCTCAAAGACCCCAAAGCCGGAGACGTAGTAACCCTGACGCAGGACGTGGAAGATTTCTCCCGCATTGCGGCGCAAATCGCCAAACAGGTGCTGATCCAAAAGGTGCGCGGCATTGAACGCGAAAACTTTTACAAAGAATTCAAACCCCGCGAAGGCGAAGTGGTGACGGGTTCCGTGCGCCGCTTCTCCGACCGCGATTTAATCGTGGACCTGGGCAAAGTGGAAGCCATTCTGCCGTACTGCGAACAGATTAAAAAGGAACGCTATACCAGCGGTTCGCGCGTCAAAGCCATCATCGCCAAAGTGCTGAGCCAAACCGATTTGGCCAATATCGGTGATGATCCGGTGCTGGGACGCTATAAATCCGCCGCGTACAAAATGGACAAAGGCCAGCGCGGGCCCTACGTCATTCTCTCCCGCGCCAACGGCAAGTTTTTGGAAGAGCTGTTTAAAGTGGAAGTGCCCGAAATCAGCGAAGGCATTGTGGAAATCAAAGGCGTCCAGCGCGACCCGGGTTTCCGCGCCAAAGTGCTGGTGTCCAGCATTGACCACAAAATTGACCCTATCGGCACCTGTGTGGGCATGCGCGGCATACGCATTCGCGCGGTCATGAACGAGCTGTCCGGCGAACGCATTGACCTGATTAACTATTCCGACGATATCACCACCGTGCTGGCCAACTCCATTGCGCCGGCCAAAGCCAGCTTCGTCAAAATCGTAAGCATGAGTGAGAAAAAAGCCCTCATTATCGTGCCTGACGACCAGCTGCCCATCGCCATCGGCAAAGACTGGCAGAATATCAAGCTCGCCTCCCGCCTGACCGGCTGGGATTTGGAAGTAAAGAGCGAAAGCCAGAAAAATAAAGAAGCCGAAGAGGCCGCCGCGGCCACCCAGGGCGAACTGGAAGGCATAGAAGGCATTGGCCCCAAAACCGCCGAAATTTTGCAGAAAGCGGGCTACAGCTCCGCCGAGCAAATCGCTTCCGTAGAGCCGGAACATTTGGCCGCTTTGCAGGGCATCGGTGAAAAAACGGCCGCCAAGATTATTGAAAGTGCCAAAAAACATTTAGAACAGCAGGCTGAAAAGCCGGCGGAGGAGGAAGCCCATGACGACCAGGAAAACAACTAAAGAAGGGGATTCCTCCGACACTAAAAAGAAAACCGCGGCCAAAAAGCCCGCCGCCAAAAAAACGGCGGTAAAAAAAGAGGGCACGGCTAAAAAAACTACGGCCAAAAAAACGACGGCTAAAACAACGGCTAAAAAAACCACGGCGCGCAAAACGGCAGCCAAGAAACCCGCCGCGGAAAAAGAACTAAAAGAAATTTCCGCCGCTGCGGCGCAGACGCAAGCCACTGCTCCGGCTACTCATCAGGAGCCGGAAGCCAAGCCCGCGCCGCAGGCCAAACCGGCCCCGCAGGCGGCTCCCGCCGTACAGCCGAAACCCGAGCCGGCGGCACAGCCGCGTCAGGAAACGCCCAAGGCGCAGCCTGCCCCGCAGGCACAGCCTCCGCTCCCGCAGCAAACGCCCGCCGCGGCCCCCAAACCGCAGGTACAGCCACAGGCCCCTGCCGCCGCGCCCAAACCGCAGCCGCAGGCGCAGCCCCAGCACGGGCAGAACCGCCCCCAGCAAGGGGTAAACAGACACGGCAAACCGCAGGGAAATCAAAACGCCGCGCCGCAGACGCCGCAGGCGAAAACGGTGCGCTTAATCGGCACGGAAACGGTCAAAGATTTGGCCGAAAAGATGAATTTTAAAATCAATGATTTCATCAAAAAACTGATGACCCTGGGCGTATTCGCCACCATTAACCAGCGGCTGGAAAAAGACATGGTAGAGCTGATTTGCTCCGAATGCGGTTACACGGTGGAAGAAGCCCCCGCGGAGCTGAATGAAGAAACCCTGCACATCATGCAGGCGCAGGACGATCCGGCCAGCCTTAAACCACGCAGCCCCGTCATCACCATTATGGGCCATGTGGACCACGGCAAAACTTCTCTCTTGGACGCCATACGCAGTTCCAACGTGGTGGCCGGGGAAGAAGGCGCCATCACCCAGCATATCGGCGCGTACCGCGTACATACGCCCAAAGGGGATTTAACCTTCCTGGACACCCCGGGCCACGAGGCCTTTACCGCCATGCGCGCACGCGGCGCACAGGCCACGGACATTGTGGTGCTGGTCGTGTCCGCCACCGACGGCATTATGCCCCAGACCATAGAGGCCATGGAGCACGCCAAAGCCGCCGGAGCGCCCATTATCGTGGCCGTCAATAAAATTGACCTGCCCGGCGCCAATGTGGACCGCGTCAAGCAGGACCTGGCGGCCCGCGGCCTGGTGCCCGAGGAATGGCAGGGCTCCACGATTTTTGTGGAAATTTCGGCCAAGAAAAAAATCAATATTGACAAACTATTGGAAATGATTGCCCTGCAGGCGGAAATGATGGAACTCAAAGCCAACCCCGACCGCCTGGGCGTAGGCGTCATTTTGGAATCCAAGCGCGACAACAAACGCGGCGTGGTGGCCACGGTGCTGGTGCAAAAAGGCACCATGAAAGTGGGCGACCCGTTTATCGTCGGCACCAGCTACGGCCGCATCCGCGCGCTAATTGACGAAAACGGCCAGCGTTACCAACATATCGGCCCCAGCGTGCCGGCGGAAATCCTGGGTATCAGCGGGGAGCCTCCGCAGGTGGGCGATACGCTCTACATTATGGAAAGCGAAAAAGAAGCCCGCTACGCCGCCGAAAAACGCAAACTGGCGCAGAAAGAAGACGCCAATGCGCGGCGCACCAAACAGGTGTCTTTGATGAGCCTGGCCAAAGACGAAAACGGCGAAAACACCGTCAAACGCCTGCCCATTGTGCTTAAAGCCGACGTGCAGGGCTCCATTGAAGCCATTAAAGACGCGCTGCTGCGCATTCCGTCCGACGAAGTGGAGCTGGACATCATCCTCTCCGCGCCGGGCAATATCAATGAATCCGACATTCTGCTGGCCAAAGCCAGCAATGCCGTGGTCATCGGCTTTCACGTGGACGTGGAGCACAAAGCACAGGCCGAGGCCGAACGCGAAGGCATAGAAATACGCCTCTACACCATTATCTTTGAACTGCTGGAAGATATCAAAGCCGCCATGGAAGGCCTGTTGGAGCCCGACGTGGTGGAAGTGTCTTTGGGAAAAGCGACCATTAAGAAGGTCATGCGCTTAAGCTCGGGCATTATTTCCGGCTCGCTGGTGGAAAGCGGAAAAATGGTGCGCGGCGCCGAAGTGAAAGTCTGGCGCGGCGAAGAGGTGGTCGGCACCGGACGCATAGGCGGCCTTAAACGCTTCAAAGACGACGTCAA
>CALUVA010000083.1 GCA_944324105.1 uncultured Elusimicrobiales bacterium | reverse complement strand
GTGGAGGAAGAAATAAATATACCGGCCACTTTTTCCACTGCGGCGCGCTGGGCGGCCAGTTCGCCTTCTTTTTTCATTTCGGCTATATTGTTTTCGTCATAGGGAACCAAAGATTCTGCCACCACATATTCGCCTTCTCCTTTGGGACCAATATGTATGGCGCGGCAGGCCGAAAAGGCAAACAGACTGACCAAAGCGATAAATAAGAGTTTTTTCATTTATTTTTCTCCTGCAGATTTGCCCCGTCGGGACCGAGTTTTTCACGCGAAATGCGCATAATGACGCTGCAGCCACCATCGTCCAGATACTCGGTAGACACCAACTCCATATTGCTTAAAAGGCCTTCGGAGGAAGTATGAATGGTGGATCCTTCCGACACGGCATCTACAATTTGTACATTGCTTTCTAAGTTGGCTCCGTAAATAACTTCCGTGGCGCGCTGATAAGCGTGTGCAATGGCGGCTTCACGCGACAGGATACGGCGCTGGGAATCCGTTTGGTGTTTGGGATTTGCCGCCCCGAAACCGCGCACCCACAGATAATCATCATCTACCAGAGTATCGTTAAAGGAAGGGGCGATGGCTCCGTCTTTTACGGCGCTTTTCATATGGCCGGAACATGCACCCAGGCAAAATAAAGCAATTAATAAAACAGTCAATTTTTTCATCTTAACAGCTCCGATAATATTTTTACATATGTGCTGGGGGCGCTGACATCTTCATAATTGATGACACCGCAGCGGATAAGCATAATCTCCAGCATGTGGGTCAGGATATCGTAAAAATTTTCTCTGACCGAAGGATCGCATGCGGTAACTTCCGGTCCTAAAATGACCGCACCTTTAAGTTTTTTATTGTCGCACAAATTAGCTATTTTAAAAGCCGACGAAATGATGTTCTCCGTGGAATACGAGGAACGCACCGCCAACTCCGGTCCGCCGGAAATGCCCAGTTCTTTGGCGCGCTGCTGCAAGGCAAATACCAGCCAGTTCATCATATTGGAGTGATTCTGGGGATAGAAAAAACCGATACGGCCCCATTCTCCGTTTCCTATAACGGGAGCGGACGTAATATCGTTGGGGTACTTCTGCGCTATCAAGCTGCTCTGATCTTCTCCTTCCGTGGCCAGAAGTTGGTCGAATATGGCCGTGGTAGAACGTTTCTCCTTCTCTTCTGAGGGAAAAATCAGTTTTTCCAAAACACGTACCCGGCGGATAGAACGAGAAACCGTCCCCAGCGACATATTTGCCTGTCCGAAGAAGCGGGCAATATCGTCGTTGGTGATGTTAATTCCATTGTCCGTAAGCATTTTTTGGATAATACGCATTCGTGCGGTGCCGGAGGCGGGCTTTAATTCGGAAATCCAACCCGAGTCCAAACGGAAATTAAGCAGTTCCTCCAACTTAGCCAAGCTTTCCGGAGGATATTTAGAAGTAATGACAATCTGTTTTTGTTGCTTAAGGAAGTCATTTAACAGTTTGGACAAATGCGCGCGGTTTTGCTCATTAATAGCAATTAAGTGAATATCATCAATGAGCAGCGCTTTGATGGAGGAAGTGAAGTTTTCAAACTTATCCATGTTCCCTTCCATCACATAACGTTGTATACCGCGCGAAAGGCGCACGCCGTTAGTAATAAAGATATTTTCCTGACCGTATTTATTGGACAGGGCATAGCCAATAGCGTGCAGAAAGTGGGTTTTTCCCGTGCCGCTGGCCCCGTGCAGTACAAGTGGGTTATAGAGTTTGCCCGGATTGTCTATGACGGAAATAGCCGTTGCGTGCGCAAAACGGTTGACGGATATGGTCATGTTTTCCAATGTATAAGTTGGAATAAGCGGCACTTCCAGCGGCCAATTGTGTTTTTTCAATTCAGACAGAGGCAGCTCTATGGAATGGTCAATGGTACGTGTTTTTTCCAGAAAAGTGCCCGCGGTCCGGCGGCGGCGCAAAATCGTAGTGCCGTGTTTTTCTTCCTGCGGTACGGGAAGCGGCTGGGCAACAGGGGCCGGCTGTTGGGGGCGCGCTGGAGCGGGCGCCGGCTGGGGCGGCTCTTGCTGGGCCGGATGCTGCGGTGGTATTTGCTGGGGCTGTGCTGCGGCGGGCGCCTGCGGTGGCACGGGAGCAGCGTGCGGCTGTTGTTGCGGTGCGGGTATATCCGGCTGGGCTTTGCGTTTAATGCGTAAAATTGGTTTCTTGTCCCCTTGGTTTTCTGACATGTTTTTCTCCGTTATAGGTGTGATGGGCGGCGGAATAACCCTGTTTGTCCGCTGCGTTTGGATGGCCGGAGCTTCCTTATCGGGCACTTCGGCGGGTGCGGCCGTTTGGGCGTGCATGGCGGAGGCTTCTTTTTTAGTTGTTTCCTCTTCCTCCGTTTCCGCTGCTTGCATTACAGGAACGGCCCCGGCTGTTTGGGAAACTGTGCCGGAAGAAATTTCCGGCGAGGCGGATTGTTCTTCTGGCGGTGTCTGCTGTTGCTGAGCCGAGGCCAGCATTTGTTCAAAAGGATCCATTACTTCCTGCGGGTTATCGTCTATCCGACCAAAAGACGATGGAGCCGGCATATAAGCGCGTGTTTTATCTATTGCGGCCTCCGGCTGTTGAGGCGCGGGCCGCTGCGGCATTTTGGCCTGAGGAAGCTGTGCATGCTTGAGGAAACTTAAATCTTTTTGCGTAATACGTTCGGTAATGCCTTGTACGTCTTCCAAGTCAATAAAGTTGGTCTGATCTTTGATTTTTTGGTCAAAAATATTAAAAGCGTTGTTTTCCGGGTCGCCAGCCGGTCTGTCTGGCGCAGGAGAGAAACGGGAGGATTCCGGTTGTTCATGTCCGCCGTCCTGTCCTGGAGCAACAGGGGACTGCCCTGATGTTTTTTGGTCATCAGATTTAGCATTGTTTTTGGAAACGGAGGCTGGTTCCAAATCCATAAACATATCATATTTTGTTTCTGCCAGGAAAATATCATCCAGCGACTGGCCCAACATAGTCCCGTCCATATCTTTAATAAGCATATCCCGGTCGGTCAGTGGCAAATCACCGTCCGGCTGAGGGTTCTGGGCAGGCTGAAGGGGAGTATGAGCCAGCGGGGGCGCAGGACGGTTGGTCGGCGGTTCGGGTGTGATTCCCTGCATCTCCAAGTGAATATTTTCCGTATTTAACGGCGGCGGAGTTTGTGTCTGGGAAGAAGCCGGCGGCTCATCGGACCAAACCTCATCAGATTCTATGGAAGTCAACATGTTTTCTTCAGGCGTCGGGGTAGTTTTTTCTTTTTCCGGGCGGTGCAAATCCGGCGCGGTGTCCCACGGAAGATCTCCCCTTTCCTCGTCCGGCAAATCTGCTTTCGTTTCAGAAAGAGATTCAGAGGGCGGATCGGAACGATAACCCTCCTGGTCTATTTCTTCCAAAGTTTTGGCGATTTGGGGAATTTCCTCTTCCGGCTCGCTTAAGTCAATTTGTTTGCGTTCCAGCCGGTCCACCGGAGGAACAGGCGGCGGCGGAGTCTTACTCGCAGATTGGCCGGCGCGAAAAAAACTTTCGGATGGATCCAGCGTAATAAAAGTGGGAAAATCTTTATCTTCTTTGTTTGTGTCTGAGTGAAAAAGAGGATTGCCCAATGAACCGCCTGGCACAAATTCATTTACTTTTTTGGCCTGTTCTATGCCTTCTCGGACAGCCACGCGGATTTTTTCCAGGGTGCTTTCATCTAAATCTTCCGGCAGAGGAAAACTGTATACATATGGGGCCATGGCCGGTTGGGGCTGGCGCACATAACCTTTTAATTTCTTCGCAATTAGACGTGCGTCATGCTCCGTCCCATCAATAAGCAGGGCGTATAAAATGGCATTGTCTGAAGGACGGATGCTGGAGATAATGTCCCACTGGGTGATCATTTTTCCTCTATGATTTTTACTCCTGCACTGGCGCCGATGCGTGTGGCACCCGCGGCAACCATGGCATCAAAATCTTTCCGTGTACGAATGCCGCCGGAAGCTTTTACCTGCACGGAAGCAGGCACATGAGCGCGCATCAGACGTACGTCTTCTGGTGTGGCGCCGCCTCCGGTAAAACCGGTAGAGGTCTTTACAAAATCGGCTCCAGCTTTGGCGGCTAATTCGCAAACTTTTATTTTTTCTTCTTCCGTCAGGATGGAAGTTTCAATAATTACTTTAAGTGTAAAATTTTCTCCGGCGTGGCGCACAGCTTCTATATCATGGAATACCGTGTCCCAGTCTTTGCTTTTCAGGGCGCCGATGTTGATAACCATGTCCAGTTCATCGGCGCCGTTTTGCAAAGCGTCTTTGGCTTCAAATACTTTGGTCTGCGTGGTGTTGGCTCCTAAAGGAAAGCCGATAACGGTGCAAACTTTAACCCCGCTGCCCTGAAGCTGCTTTTTGCAGAAAGGCACCCAATACGGATTCACGCACACGCTGAAAAATCCGTATTTGCGCGCTTCGTCGCACAACGTTTTCAGGGCGTTTTCATCTGCCTGGGGCTTAAGCAGGGTATGATCAATGTATTTAGCCAAATCCATAATTTTTCCTTAATTAAAGTTGATGATGCGGGTGAATTTTTCAGCAATTAAGGCCTGTCCGCCCACCAAAGCGCCGTCCACGTCCGGCTGGGCCATGATTTCATCCACATTGGTGTCTTTGACGCTGCCGCCGTACAGGATGCGGGTGGCGTCGGCAAATTCCTGGCTGTATTTGCCGGCTAAGAATTTGCGGATGGCGGCGTGTACTTCCTGTGCCTGATCCGGCGTGGCGGTTTTTCCGGTGCCGATGGCCCATACCGGTTCATAGGCAATAATTAGCCCTTTCAACTGTTCGGCGGTAAAACCTTTTAGGCCATTTTCCAGCTGGCCTTCAATAACGGAAATGGTTTCGTTGGCCTCGCGCTGTTGCAGCGTTTCGCCCACGCAGAAAATAATGGTCATGCCGTGGCGCAGGGCGGCTGCGACTTTTTTATTTAAAATTTCATCCGTATCGCCGAATACGCTGCGGCGTTCGCTGTGGCCCAGAATGGTGTGCGTGGCGCCGGCGTCTTTGGCCTGCACGGGGGAAACCGCGCTGGT
>CALUVA010000082.1 GCA_944324105.1 uncultured Elusimicrobiales bacterium | reverse complement strand
TAAACACGCGCAAAGGCTCGGTGCTGGTGTTTGTCAAAAGCCGCCACGGCGCGGAACGCCTGGCTAAACAGCTGAAACTTTACGGCTGCAAAGCCGCCGCCCTGCACGGGGACTTGCGCCAAAGCCGCCGCCGGCAGGTCATGGAGCAGTTTCGCCTGGGGGATGTGCCCGCACTGGTGGCTACCGACGTAGCCGCGCGCGGCATAGACGTGGCGGACATTTCCTGCGTGATTAATTATGACCTGCCCCAATGCCCCGAAGATTACATACACCGCATCGGCCGCACGGGCCGTGCGGGCGGCACGGGGACGGCCTTGTCTTTTGTGGCGGAAGATACGGATAAATGGAAAGACATTTGCCGCGTCTGCCGTTTGGGTAAATTGACCGAGCTGACTAAAACGGACCGCCCTTTGCCCAAGCCCAAATTTACGCCGGACGCGCCGCACAAAAAAGAAAAAACATCGCGTCTGAAAGAAAGCTCGGAAAAGAAATCGCCGGAAATTTTACGGCCGGTTTTAACGGAAGAAAAAAGGAAGGCCGCCTCTGCTTTGCCGAAAAAGATGGCCCGGGCGTCCGCGCCCGGACACAAGAAAGGGCCTGACTCCATCCAAACACGTCCTACCCCCGTGCAGGCCGCCCCTTCCGCTGGGGAAGCTGCGTCGCTGGCCGGGTTCCGCGTGGTGCGCGCGGGGGGAAAGAAGAAAGTTCCTTCATCTGCTTCGTCTTATTCCGGCAGCCGGACACCAAAGAAAAAACACGGCGGCAAAACAGGCAAAAAACAAGCTGTGTTTTCCAAGTTTTTTAAACGCAATAAACGTTGAATATTTTTTCATATGAAAGAACCCCGCTTCCGTCTGCGGGGTTTTTATTGTATAACAGAAAACTCCAGAGAGAGCGGGGAATATTTATTTGATTTCGTAACAGCTGCCCGATCTCACGCCTCCGCTGGCGTTTTTACACAGCCATTCTCCGTCTTGATTGCCGGTACGCGGACAGCAATATATGGGTGCACTGACGCCGCTGTTACTGACGGTGGGAAAGCGCATTTCCAAGCGGTAGCCCGCTTTGGTGTTTTGTATGGTGGTATTGTCGGTGTTTAATATATAGGTAAAAGAGCCGTTTGTAAAGGAATTGCCGTTGATGGTTGTTCCTGCAAAGCCGACATCCAGCTGGTTAAAGTTTGTGGGAGCCGAACCGTTGACGGATTTATAGCGCAGGGCCGAATCATAAATCGTTTTGCCGTGGCTCATTCCTTCTATCATTTCCGCGCGGTATACGCTGCGCCGATACTGCGGGATAGCCATAGATGATATCAGTCCAATAATCATTACCACGACCAGCAGCTCCAATAAAGTGAACCCTTTTCGGCTTGTTGCAGTGGCGTAACGGGAACAAAATATAAATTTCATATTCTCTCCTTATATATAGGTATATTTTAAGTATAGTGATTTCGGAGTTGTGTTTCAAGCGCGCAGATGGTGCTGGTAAAACGCGCATAGAATAGCAGTATTTTTTTGTCTTGTCAAGACTGTATAAAAAAAAAGCTTGAAAAGTTTTTTTCAATTAGCTAAAGTTTGATGGTAGGGTAGTTTAAATTATTAAGGAGGAGTACTGCATGAAGAAACTACTGGGCTTACTGCTGGTCATGACCATGGCCTGGCCTGTAAGCGCTAACGTGCTGGACAATGTAGACGTCATTGGTGAAATTGAAGCCATTGGCGCGGAAAATAACTTGGGCAATCCTGACGCCAACGGCGCCGGTTCTCGTGTTATGGCCGGCTTGTCCGCCGAATTGACCGAGGATGTCAGAGCCAACGTACAGTTTGTGTATGCCAACCTGTGGGACGGTGCCACGAGAGGTAACAATCTGGACGGTTATTGGAGAGACGTGTATTTGGCCGAAGCCAATATTGTTCTGTCCAATCTGTTTGATTGCTTTGAAGTAACGGTCGGCCGTCAGTTCTACGGCGATGAAAACAGCGCCGTAATGTACTTCGGCCCCCGCCACGGCTATATGGCCGCTTTGGCTGCTCCCGTTTCCTCGCTGGATGCTGCCAAGCTGACCTATTCCGATGATTTCAAAACCGTAACCTTGATCGCCGGTAAAACGCAGAGAACTTGGTTGACTCCTTCTTCTGAAGGTGCCACCATCTTCGGTGCGGACATCGCGCTGAACCTGTCCGATCTGCTCAAAGCCCAGATCTATGGTTATGCCATGAAAGACAATGCCTGGATCCCGGTTGGTGCTGAATACAACGGGTTCTACGGCGCCAAATTGTCCTTGACTCCGGAAGCCGGTCTGCTGAGCGTGGAATATGCCCGCGGCCACTCTGGCAATCGCTTGATCAAAGAAGGCCACGACAATCCGTACCTGGTCAAAGTGGACGGCGCGCTGAACCTGGAAGCTTTCACGCCCCGCGCTGCTTTCATCTACCAGAAAGGTGCCGTGTCTGAATTCGGCGCTTATGCCCCCGGCTTGGTATATGGCAAAACCGTGTATGGCACGGATCCCTTTGTCGCCTTGGCTGAAGCCCGCATCTTCAACATCGGTGTGGACTATGCTTGGAACAAATGGACCTTCTCCGTGGACGGCTATGCCTTCCAGGATCGCACGGCCCAGCACGAAGCCACGCTGGAAGCTGACCTGAATGTCAACTATCAGCACAATGAAAACGTGGGTCTGTTCGCCGGTATCGGCTATGCCAAACTCGGCGGCGAGAACGATGACTTCAACCAGCCCGATGCTACCGTGTATCAGGCCGGTGTGAACGTGAAGTTCTAATCTGTTTTGCACAGATAAAACCCCGCCCGAAAGGGCGGGGTTTTTTGTCTGTTGATGTCTAATATAAAGTCATCCAGAGAAGTTATAACTTGTAGATTTTTCCTTTTCTGCCCTACCCTGTTTCCTTATCCTTCAAAAACAGCTACAATAATAAAAGAGTATTCCTATATATAAGGGGGACGTATGCGGTTTGTAAAACTGGGACTGTTATCTTTGCTCGCGGCGGCGCTTGCGCCGGCCGCTTTTGCCGCGCAGGACTTGCAGGTGGTGTCTGCCTCGCCCAAAGGCGAAGGCGTCCGCGCAAGCCGTGCGGCCGTGACCGTCAATTTTAATGTACCCGTGACGGCGCTGTCCGAGCAGGCTGCTTTTGCTTCCGGCCAGTGCCCGCTGCAAATTACGCCGGCCGTGGACGGCACCTGCCGCTTCTCCGGCACGCAGACGCTGTTGTTTGAGCCGAAAGAAAACTGGCAGCTGGCCACCGAATATACGCTTACGCTGCCCGCCGGATTTAAGTCCCAGGTTTCCGGCGAAACCCTGGCCCAGGATTACAGCTGGACGTTTGCCACCGCCCGCCCGCAGGTAACGGGTGTTACCCCTTATAATAATGAACTGTGGATTGACCGCCGCCCGCTGATTTATATCACCCTGTCCCAGCCGGCGGAAATATCGGCCGTTTCCTCGGCGGTGTCTTTAAGCTATGTCGCCCTTAAACAGGACTGGATGACCCGCCTGCGCAACTGGCTGAGCGAAAAGACCAACGGCTGGGTGGAAAAAGACGACGAAGTGACGGAGCAGTCTACTCCCCTGCAGGTGCGCGCGCTGACGGACGAAGAGTATGAAAAGAATTATTCGTACTTGGAAAAAGACCGCGTGTTCGTGCTGGTCCCCCAGGCGGATTTGCCCGCCGGCACCAAAATCACGCTGACCGTGTCCGAGAGTCTGCGCGGCAAGGCCGGCACGCTGGGCATGGCGGAGCCCTATACTTCCGTTTTTTATACATACCCCGATTTGAAAATAACGGGCGGCAATTATGCCGGCTGCCTGCCTTTTGACGCGCATGTGGATTTTTCGTCCCCCGTGCGTTTGGCTGATTTGCTTAAGCACATCAAAGTATCCCCGCAGAGCGCGCTGGCTGAAGTAACCGAGCAGGAAGCCCAAACCCTGGGCCGTCAGCGTATCGGGGAAGAAGCCGGCGAAGGCTGGTTTGAAATGCCGCTTTCTTTCCTGCGTTTGCAGCCCAAAGAAAGCGTGACGCTCACGATTGACAAAGATTTAACCGATATTTACGGCAACCGCCTGGGCGAAGAAAAAGTCATAGAAATCACCAACGAGGGCTATTGCCCCGCCGCCACGTTTAAAGGCGGCCGCGGCGTGCTGGAAAGCTACCTGCCCGCGCGCCACCCCGTGGACGTACTGAATGTGGACGCGCTGGAAGTGTCGGCCGGACGCTTCAGCAAGGCGGACTTTATCCCGTTTGCCAAAAAATCGGTTTCCTATTGCAGCAAGGCCGAAATTGCCGCGGCCAACTTGCAGTTTGACGGGAAATATGATTTTGACATTACGCCGGATAAAACACAGAAAACCTATTTGGATTTGAAAAAATTTAACCCCACCGGCCAGAACAGCATTATTTATTCCCAGGTGCGCGTGCCGAGCAAAAACCGCCAGGACGGCTATTGCTGGGTGGGCGCAACGGATAATATTACCGACCTGGGGGTAACCCTGAAAACCTCTCCGGAGAATATTTTGGTGTGGGTCACCTCTTTGCAGACGGCCGAGCCGCAGGGCAGCCTGAATGTGGAAATCAAAGACGAGGCCAACCGCACGCTCTGGACGGGCAGCACCGATGAAAACGGCCTGGCTATGGCCCCCGGGCTGACCGAGCTCAAACCCCAGGCGCGCAACAGCTGGAGCACGCCGGCGGTGTATGTATTTGTCACCAGCCCCGGCGGGGACGCGGTGCTGGCCAGCACGTGGAATGACGGGTTGGAGCCGTGGCGTTTTAACGTCAGTTACAACTATTCGCCCAACCAGGCCCCCGTCAAAAGCGCTTTGTTTACCGAACGCGGCGTCTACCGCCCCGGCGAAACCGTATACGTCAAGGGCTTAACCCGCCGTATGTTAAACGGCCAGTGGGCCCTGCCGTCCGCGGCCAAAGGCACGCTGACGGTGTATAATTCCCGCGGGGACGAAGCGTTCAAACAGACGCTCTCTTACGGTGCGGGCACCGGCGCGTTTGACTGGAAATTTACCCTGCCGGAAAATGCCGTCACCGGCGGCTGGAGCATGAGTTTTGAGCCC
>CALUVA010000081.1 GCA_944324105.1 uncultured Elusimicrobiales bacterium | reverse complement strand
TAACAGGGGAGAGCGGGCAGGATTATGAGGGGGACCCCCAGAGTGGTTTTATTCTGGGAGAGAACCGGATACCAGTGTCTGGGAGCGAATGTACGAACCTGCAGTGGGTGGAACGGATAGGAGAAGACAGTGAGGGGAACATGAAGACGTTTAAAGTGTTGGCATTCGGAAACTGCGGCGGGGCTAGCGTGGAAGAAGATGATTGTTGTTCTCTGACAAATCTGTCTGAGTTCCAGCAATGTATTTATAAACAATATGGCTCCGGTTCTCCAGAATACATTTGTGCTTCAGGAGGATCTGTAGATACTGGCAATCGCGGCGTTGCAACCGGAAGTACGGCTTGTGCATATGTTATAACGCAGGGAGCAGGCAGTAATAATTATTGGTACTTATGTTTGGCTGATTTTGACGCTGTTAAAAACGGTCCGGGCTTAGGGGATGAATGCTTAGCTGCAAAACAGCAATATTCTTCCTGGTTAAGCGGGGATTACAAACGTTGGGCGTGCCATCATGAGACCCCTGTTGTAAAGAATTCTTCATCAGGAGGAACTTCGCCTTCTACTTGTACCTGGAAGCAAACTGGAACGGTACAGATTCTTACCAATCAGTACAGTACTTGGGAGAATTCACAGCGGAATTCTGGGGCTCTGTGTTCGCAAAAGGGAGCCACACCTGGCAGCCAGTCCAATAGTTTGTACGGTAGTACATGCTATTATGTGGAAGGAAAATCAAATTGGACGGAAATAAATGCGGGACAAACTATTTATAAAGGGGTCATCGTCCCGGCTTTGCAATGCCAATAAGATTGGTGATGTTTGAGGCTAGTTTTGCGCCCGGAAAGTCTTCCGGGCGCATTTTTTTAAAATATAAATTCAGTTCATTTTAGAGAAATTATTGCTATAGGCATTGAAAGGTGCTTATAACTGGCTGTCGGATTTATTACAATATAATATATGAACCATACGCGCCGCGCCATGATTTCCGTAGCCGTAGCCAACGGGCTGTTACTTTTCGGTTACGGTCTTTCCCTTCCGTTTTTTACCGTGTATTTGATTAGCCAAAAAGGCCTTTCCGCTTCCATGGCCGGGCTGATTATTGCCCTGTCGGCATTAAGCCGCAGTATTTCCAGCGCGGCGGCCGGGGAACTGTCCGATGTATTTGGCCGCAAAAACATTATGCTGTGGGGTATTGCCCTGGAAGTGGCCGCCATGCTGGGGCTGGCCTTATGCATTGAGTACCATTTCCAAACCGGCTGGCTGCTGTTGTGTTATTTCCTGACCACATTTTTGGGGGCGGCTTTCCGGCCGGCTTCCAATGCCTGGGTAACTGACAATACCACTCCCAAGCAGCGCGTGGAAGCATTCGGCATTATCCGCGTAGGGCTGAATCTGGGCTGGGCCCTGGGTCCGGCGGCAGGGGGATTTTTGGTGCGCTGGTCTTACAGCTATGCTTTTTATTTAACAGCGTTGTCTTATTGTTTGACTGTGTTGTATTTGCAGCGTATTTTAAAAGATGACTATGCCGAAGCCAAAAGCCGCAGCCGCCGGCCGCAGTTTGTTTCGCTGATTCTGTCTCTGAAAGACAGCCGCTTGGCCAAGATTTGCCTGTATGTACTGCTGATTACGGCGGTCAATTCCCAGCTGGTGGTGGGGCTGTCCATTCACTGCAATACTTATTTGCACATGCCGGAGCATTACATCGGCTGGTTTTTTACGATTAACGGCCTGGCGGTGGTGTTCTTGCAGTATCACGCCAGCCTGCTGATGAAACGTATCCGCCTAACTACCTCCATGCTGATTGGCTGCGTGCTGTATGCGTTGGGTTATGGCTCCGTTGGGTTTTTCGGCAGTTTTACGCCTATTGCGTTTGGCGTTCTGCTGGCGGCTATGGGAGAGCTGATTGTCAGCCCCGGAGAGCAGACATTGACTTCCAATATTGCCTCCCCGCAGACGCGCGGCCGGTATTTGGGTATGATTATGGTGTTTTATAATATGGGGTCTTCTTTGGGGTTTTTTGCAGCCGGGTGGCTGGGCCAGTATGTCGCACCGGTTTATTTGCCCGGGCCGTGGCTGATTATCGGGGCGGTGGCCGTTACGGCGGGCCTGGGTTTTTACGCGCTGCGGCACAATTTGACCGATGAAGAAGACGGCAAGTTTACCGCGCCCGTGCCTATTAAAAAAGATACGGTTACCCTGCATTAAAGCCGCGCCTGCCTTTGCGCGGCGGGGCGGATTTATATTACCATTTACAAAAGGAGAAAACCATGAGAGGCATTGTGTTTACCGCGTTGACGCTGATTTTGGCCGGGGTCTTGGCGCTGGGCCTGGAATGGCTGGCCGCTTTCCTGCCCGCGCAAATGGCCGGCGCACTGACCCGCGTATACGGCGTGGGCATACATCCGCTGGCTTTGCAGATTAATATTTGCGGAGCCGTCGGGCTGGTGTTGGGATACATCATTATTTCCAAATTTGTGCGTAAATAATATGAAACTGGTTTTGGCTTCCCGTTCGCCGCGGCGCATCGAGCTGCTGAAAGAGTTGGGTAAAAAATTTGACGTCTGTCCCGCCGTATCCCCGGAGCGGACGAAATATAGACGCCCGCATTTAAAGGTAGCAGATTTGTCGGCACATAAAGCATTGGAAGTGGCGCAAAAATATCCCGATGCTGTCGTGATAGGGGCCGATACCTTGGTGTATTGCAAAGGGGAAGTCATCGGCAAGCCCAAAGACGAAAAAGACGCCCTGCGCATCCTGGGCAAATTAAACGGTTCCTGGCAAACGGTGTACACCGGGGTAACACTGGTTCATTTAAAAAGCAGAAAATGCGTGCGCGGCGTGGAAAAAACATATTGCAAGGCGCGCCAACTTTCTTTCAAAGAACTCAAAGAAATGGCGGGCAAGCATATGGACAAAGCCGGCGCGTATGCCGTACAGGATAAAGACGACCGATTTATAGAAAAAATGCGGGGCAGCCGCACCAATGTGGTGGGGTTCCCTGTGGAACTTTTTACAAAAATGCTAAAGGAGTTTGAAAAATGACGCAAACGGATTTACTCATTATCGGCGCGGGGCCTGCGGGCTGCAGCGCGGCGGTATACGCGGCGCGCAGCGGCGTAAAAACGCTGATTGCCGGCGGGGCCATGCCCGGCGGTCAGCTGCTGCAAACCAATGACATTGAAAATTATGCGGGTTTTATTAACCCCGTCCCGGGCTATGAGCTGATGGACAATATGCACAAGCAGTGCAAACGCCTGGGGGTGGAAATCACGTCGGATGAAATCATAAAACTGGAAGGCAGCCAGCCCCCGTTTACGCTGACCGCCGCCGGAGGCAAACAATATCAGGCGTTGGCTGTCATTATCGCCGCCGGGGCCAGCGCGCGCTGGCTGGGAGTAAAGGGGGAAGAGAAACTCAAAGGCCACGGCGTTTCCGCCTGCGCCACCTGCGACGGCTTTTTCTTTAAGGGAAAGGAAGTGATGGTAGTGGGCGGCGGAAATACCGCCTTTGAAGACGCTTTGTTCCTGTCCCAGATTTGCCCCAAAGTAACATTGGTGCACCGGCGCGAAGGTTTCCGCGCCGATGCGGTAACCGTGGAAAAAGTGAAAAATACGCCCAATATTTCCATGATGCTCAACTGTGTGGTGGAAGAAGTGCTGGGGGAGCAGGCCGTAACGGGCGCCGTGCTGCGCAATGTCGTGAGCAAAGACACGGTGCAGGTGCCGTGTGCAGGGATTTTTGTAGCCGTCGGGGCCGTCCCCCAGACGGCCTGGCTGCAGGGCAGCGGCGTGGAGCTGGACCCGTCCGGCCTGGTCAAAGTAGACGCACACCAGCGTACCAATATAGACGGTGTTTTTGCCGCCGGGGACTGCACGGAAAGCGAGTTCCGCCAAGCCGTTGTGGCCGCCGGTTCGGGGGCCAAAGCGGGTATTTCCTCTGCGGCTTTTGTAAATCTGCACCGCTGATAAAAAAGTTTTTCCGTCGGATACCGCCCATAAAAACGGGCGGTATTTTTTTTGGCGGAATTTTGTTATAATGAAAAAGAAGGCGGCCTGCGCCGCCGTAAGTGTCAGACAAATTCTCTTTTTCCTGGTTGGCAAATCCTCTTTGCGGAAAAGGAAAAAGGGGGTTTGTTTTATTTCTTATTCAGGAGACCGTATGCTATCCAAGATTGTAGAGTGGTTTAAGCCTTTCCCGGACGCTCCCCGCATTACGGACGAGCAACTGGTAAAGAAGATGTACCGAAGCTGGCGTATCCGAATGTTTTTCGGTATGTATTTCGGTTACATCTTTTTTTATTTCTGCCGCAAAAACATCTCCTTTGTGGCCCCTGCCCTGATGGATGACGGCGGACTGACCGCCATTCAATACGGCGCTTTGGGTTCCACGCTGTACGTTACCTACGGTATTGGCAAATTTGTCAGCGGCGTTTTGGCTGACAAATGCAATATCCGCCGTTTTATGGCCACGGGCCTGTTGGGTTCGGCCATTGTCAGCTTGTTTTTCCCGTTTTTACCGTCATTTTATTTGATGGTATTTTTTTGGGGCTTAAACGGTGTTTTTCAGTCTGCCGGTTTCCCTCCGGTGGCCAAGGGTCTGGTTTATTGGTTTGCTCCTAAAGAAAGAGCTACCAAATGGACGCTGTGGTCTTCTTCTCATACGGTAGGCACAGCGGGCGTAGGTGTGTTAGCCTGGGCTTGTTTGGAATACGGCACCTGGCATATGGTATTTTACGTTCCCGGCATTATCGGCGTGTTGTTTTCACTGAGTATGTTTAAAATTTTGGGCGACAAACCCACGGCTATCGGCTTGCCTCCGATTGAAGAATACATGAATGATGTGTTGCCTGTGGAAAAAGAAAAAGGCTTGGATACTTGGCACGTACTCAAAAAATATGTATTTGCCAATCCGTATCTGTGGTTTTTGGCCATTGCTTATATTTTTGTGTATTTCATCCGTTTCGCCACGTTGGACTGGAGTGCCAAATTTATGGTGGACCGCGGAATAGAAGAATCCACCTCTGCCGGCCTGCTGACCATCATGCCGCTGATCGGCACCCTGGGTGGTATTTCCGCCGGCTGGATGGC
>CALUVA010000080.1 GCA_944324105.1 uncultured Elusimicrobiales bacterium | reverse complement strand
CCTGGACGAGGCTCAGGACGGCGACGCCGAACTGCTGGGCAAAGTATTGCTGGCCGCCCGCGATTTGGCCAAAAAGTTTGATTTAAAAGACTTCCGCCTGGTAACCAACAACGGCAAAGGCGCGGGGCAGACGGTGGACCATTTGCATTTCCACCTGATGGCCGGCCGGCGCTTCTTATGGCCAGCCGGGTAATAGTTTTAAAAAACCCCCTCCGAAAAACGGAGGGGGTTTTTTTAGTTATATCATTTCTATTAAGGATAGTATACCAGCGTCTTACGCGCATCTTTTGCACGTGCACTGATTTTATATCCTCTTTCACTTACCCCAATACGAAAATCCCGGTTATCCAGCACAGCGTGGGTATCACGTTGGAATTGAACGGGATCACCGGACAATATGGACAAACGCAGCAAATCATTGGTGTAATAACCAAAATGCAAACGATGTACTTCTTCCAAATAGGCGATCTTGGATAAATGCTCCTGCGCCCGGTTAATCAGACGTTGCTGTGTTAAAGAGCCTGCACCAAAAAGCTGGGAATAGAGGTAAAAAAACACGGCGGCCATTAGCGCCAACCCTGTCAGCGTGAGCAGGGCCTTTTCCCCCCAACTTTTCGGACGGGCCTGCATAACGACCGAGCCCGCCAGATAATCATGCAAAGCCCGGTGCCGATTGTCTATAAAAGCCAGCAAAAAGCCACACATTAAAATAATTCCGCTGATAAAATAACCGAAAGACCGTACTAAAGCGCGGGTAAAAGACAAAGGTTCACCTGTTTGGGAGTCCTCCACCCGGATACCCACCAGTTTTTTGCCCAGCGTACTGCGTCCCGAACAGCTGAAAACAGCTTCATAAAAAATAAACGGAATAAACACACACCCCACAAGCAGGTATATCTGTTCCAAATCCAAATTGGCCTGATTGGCTACCCAGGCGGCCAGCAGCTGATAAGGAATACTAATAATGCTCCAATCAATCAGCAATGCGACAAAACGCTCCGCCACGCCGGCGGGCTTGGCTTCCAGCTCCTGCGGGGCCTCCGCCACCGGTTCGGCGGGGGCATCTTCCATAATATTTTGAATGCGGTGTTCTTCCATATATTCTCCCACAAAATCTTATTTGTATTATAACAAGTTTTCCCTCCGCCGCAACAGGTATTTACCGCCGTTTAAACATATATAAAAAAGGCGCCCCGGAAAGGGCGCCCTTAAAAGATTTATCCTTTTTATGCCGCGATGCCGAATTTGGAGAAAATCACATACACCGCAAACACACACAATACAATGGCCACGCTCATGACAACGGCCTTATTCCACGGGGTGGTGTCCACCACGTGCAGGTCTTTGGCGTCATCATATGTATTGTTTTTAGTCGGCCAGTAAATGCCCGTCACCCACATAAACGCCACGGCAATGATAAACAGAATGGCCATCACATGCAGGTAGTGAATCCCCGACAGCCAGCCCAGCAGCGGTATGGCCTCTTTGCCCGCAAACGGGATCTGCGTCAATCCGTAAGCGACAATAAAACAGACCAGCGTCACTTTGGCCGCCCAGGCGGGGGCGTGTTTATTAAGCATGCCGAAGATAATCAGCGTGAAAATAGGCACGTTGTAAAAACCGTTGACCATTTGCAGGTAATTAAACAGCCCCGAAGGCGCCTTGGCAATCAGCGGCGCCACACACATGGAAAAAATGGCCAGAATAACCGCCACCACTTTACCGGCAAACACCACCTGCTTATCCGTAGCGTCCGGTTTAATATACGGTTTATAAATATTAAGCATAAACAGCGTGGAGGTTGAATTCAGCGCGGCGTTAAACGAGCTTAAAATGGCGCCGAACAGCACGGCGGCAAAAAAGCCCGTAAGGTAAAACGGCAGCACTTTGTTGACCAACATGGGATAGGCCATATCTCCGATTTGCAGCGGATTATCCTGAAAAATATGGAACGCCACAATACCCGGGATAATCAAATATATCGGCCCGATTAGTTTAAACACGGCCGCCAACAGCAAGCCTTTTTGGCCTTCTTTGAGGTTTTTGGCCGCCAGCGCGCGCTGGATAATGGTCTGGTTGCAGCCCCAATAAAACAGGTTGACCAGGAACATACCCGTAAACATCGTCAGGAACGGCACGGGGTCGTTGGGGCCGCCAATGGCGTTAAATTTTTCGGGGTGGGCTTCAATGACGGTTTTCAAACCGCCCAGCATATCCCCGCCGCCCACATACATCAGGGCAAAAACGGGAATCATCAGTCCGCCGATAATCAGGCCGATGCCGTTTAACGTGTCCGCCACGGCCATAATACGCAGACCGCCGGCCAGGCTGTATACCACTCCCAGCACGCCGATAGCCACGACTACAATAATAATCGCAGTCATATAATCGACGTTAAACACGCCCATAATGTCAAAAATACCCCCCATACCTATGGCACCGGAATAAAGCACCACCGGCAGCAGGATCAGCACATACCCCGCCAGAAACAGAAAATTGACAAACTGCTTGGTTACCGCATCATAACGTTCCCCAATAAAATCAGGAATGGTGGCATACCCCTTTTTCAGATAGCGGGGTAAGAAAAAGAAAGCCACGATAATCAGCGCCAGTGACGCGCCGATTTCAAAGCCCATGCCCGACATATTGAACATGTAGCCCTGTCCGTTCAGCCCCACCATTTGCTCGGTGGACAGGTTGGTCAGCAGCAGTGAAGCGGCAATAATCCAGCCTGTCAGTCCCCGTCCGGCCAGGAAATAGCCTTCCTGGGACGAGGAGTCGTTCTTGCGTGTCAGATAATACGAAAGGCCAAGCACCAGCCCCGTAAACCCAACAAATGATACGATGGTTAGCAGCATCCGTCCTCCGTGTTGATAAGTAAGTTAAACGTCTGTTACAACCGCACCTACGCCAAACGCAGGTCCTGCAAATAAAACGGCTCTTGGCTTTGCAATGCCTGAAAAACGGACTTGATAAAAAGAAAATTAACGGCTATACTGTCGGTATATTCCCATTGTAAAAATTAAACGGCTGTCAGTCAATCTCTGGAGGTGGGTTCATGGTGGCATGGTTTTTGTTCGGGTTTATGTGTGCGGCGGCGGTATTTGTAACCGCGGCATATTTTAAGTTTGTATCTTTACGCAAAGCGGTACAGCGTGCACAGCGCCGCCTGTTTGCCTGCCTGCGCAGCCGGCGTGAAATGCTGCCTTCGCTGGCGTGGTCAGCCGCCTCTTTGCCGGAGCTGGAAAGAGAATTTGCTTACGCCCTGGGGCAAATGAAAGAAAAATGCGCCGAAGCGGACACCATACAAAAACGCATAGACTGTGAAGCAGAAGTCAGCCGGAATTTGAAAAAATTTTTTAGCGGCCTGGCCGCCCATAAAGATTTGGAGAAAGATGAATATTTCTTAAAACTTCAGCGCAGCGTACTGGCCAGCGAAAGCAAAATACAGCAATGTAAAAAACGCTACAACAGCGCCGTGCGCGACTTCAACACGCTGACCAGTATCTTTCCTTTAAGCGTACTGGCACGGCTGCTGGATTTTGATAAATATGAATATTTTGACTTTGAAACCAGCCTGGACAAGATTTTAAGCTGACAACAAGGCGTCTAAAAAACACCCGCCGCCGGCGGGTGTTTTTTGTGGAAGATTAATATCCTCCGTCCATTTCACGCAGGGCAGCAATGCGTTTTTCTATGGGAGGATGGGTAGAAAACATACCGGACAAAGAAGCAAAAAGACCGTGTTTACTTAACGGATTTTCAATACACATGGAGGCCATGCTGGCATGCTCGTCCAGGGATTCCACTTTGCAGTCTCCGGAAATTTTCTCCAGTGCGCTGGCCAGAGCTCCAGGGTTACGCGTTAAGAGTGCCGCGGAAGCGTCCGCCTGATATTCGCGCGTGCGGGAAATGGCCAGGCGAATAAGCGGCGCAATGAAAAAACCGTATATGGCAAAAAAGACGCCCAGTGCAAAAAACAATAACACAGCACCGCCTTTGTCTTTTCCGCGACCGCGGCTGGCGCTTAACGCCATGCGGAAACATATTTCCGACAAGAACGTAAAAAATGAAATACCCGCCACAGTAATAAGCATCAGACGTATATCACGGTTTTGAATGTGGGAAAGTTCATGCGCAATAACGCCTTCCAGCTCCGTGCGTTCCAACTTCTGTACAATTCCTTTGGTCAGCGCCACGGAGGCGTGCTGCGGGTCTCGTCCCGTGGCAAAGGCGTTTAAAGAATCATCATTAATAATATACACCCGCGGCACAGGCAGACCGGCTGCTATGCAAAGATTTTCCACCAGGCGGTATATTTCAGGCTGGTCCTCTTTATATATTTCTATGGCGCCCGCCCCACGCAGAAGCATGTGGTCGCCGGAGAAATAAGAAATAACGATCCACAGCACCGCCGACAGCCACATCCACGGAAGCACCTGAAGGGCCAGACGGTTGGCACGCTCTATGGGCGTACCTTCGCCGCTGTAATAAGCGCCGCTGGTTTGATAATAAGCATCATAAGAAGATATATCGGCTTGGCTGGCTGACAAGTGGCTGTATCCCAGCAGAAAAACATATCCCAGCAGGGCAAAGGTTATTGGAAAAAGCAGAACAAGCAACCAGGTTCGCCGCTTGTTCTGCGCAATAAAATCATAGGTAGTGGCCACGGCAGCCTCTAAAACTTAACGGAAACAGGTTTTTTGGCCGCTTCGGCTTCGGCTTCATCCAATTCAAAAAACTCTTCTTTTTCAAAATGAAATATGCCGGCCACGGCATTGCTGGGGAACATTTCCGCCTTGGTGTTATAGGCCAGCACATTGCCGTTGTAAAAGCGCCGTGCAGCCTGGAGCTTGTCTTCAGTATCGCGCAATTCGCGCTGCAATTCCAAAAAGTTTTGGTTGGCTTTCAGATCGGGGTAGCTTTCGCTTAAGGCAAAAATACTTTTTAGTGCGCCCGTCAGCATATTTTCCGATTTAGCCACATCCTGCATGCTCTCGTGCGGGGTCATAGCCATATTGCGCGCCTGAATAACTTTTTCCAAGGTGCCGCTTTCATGCTTGGCATATCCTTTAACGGTTTCCACCAAATTAGGAATTAAGTCATAGCGGCGTTTCATCTGTACTTCTATATCGCTCCACGCTTCTTTAATGCGGTTGCGCAGCGTTACGAAAGCATTATACGTTACGGCAAAATAAAT
>CALUVA010000079.1 GCA_944324105.1 uncultured Elusimicrobiales bacterium | reverse complement strand
ATGAAAAATATTATTTTTGATTTCGGCGGTGTGCTGGTGGATTGGAACCCGCGCCATTTGTACCGCAAGATTTTTTCTTCCGAAGAAGAAATGGAATATTTCCTGACGCAGATTTGCAACGGTGAATGGAATGCCAAACAGGACGCGGGGCGGCCTTTTGCCCAAGCCGTGGCCGAACTGCAAAAGCAATACCCGCAATACGCCGCGCAGATAGCGGTTTATTTTGATCGTTGGCAGGAAATGCTGGGCGGCGAAATCCCGGGTATGGCGGACTTGGTGCACACGCTGAAGCGTAAAGGATATAAACTGTACGGCTTGTCCAACTGGTCCGCCGAGACGTTCCCGCTGGCGCGGGCAAAGTATGCCGTTTTTGACGCGCTGGACGGTATGGTCGTATCGGGGGAAGAAAAAGTGATTAAGCCCGATCCGGAAATTTATAAGCGCCTGCTTTCACGTTTTCAGCTGCGCGCGCCGGACTGTTTGTTTATAGACGATTCCCCGGCCAATGTGGCCGCGGCGCGGCAGCTGGGTTTTGACGCCGTCCGTTTTGAAAATACCTCCACACTGGAGAGGGAGTTAGAAAGACGAAATATGTTATAAAAGGGAAGGGGCCCATGAGGCCCCTTTCTTTTATGGTTTATAATTTGCTGACCAATACTTCCATCAGTTTGTGGCGGCGGAATTTTCGCACGGCCATGCGCAGCCCGCAGGCGGTAATGGCCTCGCTGGATCCCAACGGATGACCGGCCTGCTGCTCGGCCCATTTCTCGGCGGTGATGTTAGGCGGCAAATCCGCCGGTACGGGCAGGCCCAGCTCCTTAAATACATTAGCCATCAGGGCCGTGGCGCTGACGATTAAGGCGTCACCGAACGGGCGGATATAGGCCTGGAAGAAATCATATTCATCCTCAATTTCTCCCACCAGCTCTTCAAAAATATCTTCCAGCGTCAGAATGCCGGTGATTTTGTCATCATCGGTTACCAAACAGATGTGCTGGTGGTCTTTCATCATTTTTTCCAGTGCGGCGGAAATAATGGTGTCTTCGTCCAGGCGCAAAATCGGCCGCAGAATGGAACGCGTGGTGGGCGTGACGCCCTGTGCGGCGGTTTTGGTGGCGGAGAAAATGTCTTTAAAGTTCAGGTATCCGATAATGCTTTGAGGATCTTCCAACTTTTCATATACGGGAAAGCGGGTGTGCATGTCCAGGTGGGCCTTAATGAATGTGTCGGCGATGGTATCGCCCGCATAAAGCATATATACCTGGTCCAGCGGCACCTGTATTTCTTTGATTTTGCGCGTGCAGAAAGACGCACTGGCCAGCACGATTTTTTCTTCCGCTTTGCCGAACAGGCGGGAGGAGGAAGCGATGGACACCGCCGCGCGCAGGTCCGCCATGGCGGCTTTTTGCGCTTCTTTGGGGTCTATATTTTTGCGCACGGTTTTTTTGGTCAGCATGGCCACAATGGCTTCCATGACGCGCACAATGGGGTACAGGAAGCGGTACAGGTGGCGCATGCAGGGGGAAAATTTCAGCGTAACCCATTCTTTATTTTTCAGCGCAAAGGTTTTGGGGGTCAGCTCGCCGAACACAATGGTAATGAAACTTAAAGGAAGTACCACCAAAATAACGGCCAGGGCATTGGCCAGGCGCAGCGGCAAATGAAAATTGGCCTGCAGCCACGGGGCAAACCATTCGTCCGCGCCCGCTCCGCCCACGGCCGCCGCTCCCGCGCCCACCAGCGTAATGCCTATTTGTATGGTGGCCAGACTGCCCTCCATATGGTCTTTCATATACAGCGCGCTTTCCGCACCGTATTTCTTTTCCTGCGCCAAAATGGAAAGTTTCGTGCGCGAGACCGACGCCAGGGCCATTTCATACGCGGCCAACAGGGCGTTTAACACCAACATGACAAGAATAATGATTATACTCATGTAAGAGTAAGTGTAGCAAATAGACAGGGCTACTTTCAAAAAATGTATGTCTGAAAGCAAAAAAGCCGCCCCTTTTGGGGCGGCTTGAAACCGGGAAGTTATGCTTTTTCGGGCCGGAAAACCGGCGCGATGTAACGCAACATTTTTTGTGCCTGCGGCATACGTGCGTGTAATGTGCGGTAAGCTTGGCGCACTGCGCCCAATACGGCGTGCGTGGGCAGTGTGCGCAGGCGGCGCGTAAACGGCAGGAAATACAGATCCATCTCCACCGAAGGTTTATGCGGCTGCGGGCAGAAATAGCGCAAGTTGAGGGCAAAAGCGCCTTTGCGCGTGTAAAACGCTATACGCCGGCGGGCTTTTTCATCTGCCGGCGTGGCTTTTTCCAGCTCCAGGAAACAGCCTTTGCAGGCGGGATATTTGGCCGCCAGGAGCTTTAGCATCTGGCTGCCCAGCCCTTTGCCGTGGTAGGGCTGCAATACGGCAATATATTCCAGCCACGCCATCCGGTTGCGGGTATCAAGCCAAACAAGCATATACCCTACATTGCGTGCGCGTGTGCCCGCTTTTTCCTTGGCCAGCCAGATGTGATAATCGGTGCGGCGGCAAAGGGTAAGGAATGTTTCTTTGGCCTTCAGTTCCACATACGGGAACTGCTTTTGCATATCTTCATATACGGCGCCAAAATCGGCTTTGTTCGCTTTGGATAAATACATAATACACCTCCTGTAGCAAGCGAAGTCTCTTTGGCGAAATTTTCAAGGAACGTTTTGTCGGGTAATAACGGCTGTAAATGAAAGGCCGAAGCAGTTAGCCTTCCTAACTCTATTCTAGCATACGCCTCATAAAAAAGCAACCCCCGCCTCGGCGGGGGAACGGTGTAACGGTCGGGCGGCCAAAGTTAATGCCAAAACGTAATGGCATGTGCGGCTTCTTTGCCGTCGGACTGGCGGATCAGGCGGTGATGCAGGATTTGTTCGTTTTCGGCATATGCGGCGGAAGTGATGACGTCTCCTGCGCGGCATTCGTTTTTAAAGTTAATCAGCAGTTTGTGCAGCCGCTTGCCTTCCGGCACGGCTTCCAGTGCCCAGGCGGCGTAATGGGTGTTGTTGACATGGCCGTTTAGGTCCAAATCCTCGCGCCGAACATAAATGACGGCCTCCCCCGTTTGCGGGGTATTCGGAGGCAAAGCGCGTTTGAAATTTTCTTCCTGCGTGATAAACTGAGGTTCTGCGGGGTTTAAGGCCAGCAGTTCGGTGGGGCTTTTGGTCAGGCGTCGCTTGGTAACGTCTATTAACGCCCACCAGCTGGCCCCGCGCGCCAGCGGTTGGCCGTTTTGGTCCGTAAATTCAAACTCTCTGCGGCTTAACAGCTTGTCGGAGAAGGCGTGCCAGGTGCGCGCAGAAACGGTTTGTTTGGGGGCGGGTTCGCCCAGCATTTCCAGCTGCATATGCGTCAGTACCCAGGCCAGGTTCTTCTCCTGCAGCTGTTCCCAGCCGAAAGCAAAGGAGGCCGCGTCCAGTGCGGCGGCTTCCTGGAAATAGCGCAGCAGGGTAACAGGCCCGATGTGCGCATGTGTGTCCAACTCATCATAGCGAATGTCAAAAGGTTTTGTCAGCATAAGAGACCCCTATTTGCTACTATAGCAAATAACGGCATAATATGCGCCGCCGTTCCCGTCCGGCTTGACAGGGCGGCGCGGGGATTATATACTATATATGAACATCTGTTCATATGTTTATGTTTTTTGCGTTTCCGCTTCTTTATCCACAAAACGCGGAACGCGCGGGGGAATATGAAAGAAAAATTTACTATTTCCGGCATGAGCTGCGCCGCCTGTTCGGCGCGCGTGGAAAAGGCCGTGTCCGCCTTGCGCGGGGTGCGCGCGGCGGAAGTGAATTTGCTGCAAAACACCCTGAAGGCGGATTTTGACGAAAGAATTTTGTCCGTGCAGGACATCGTGGCCGCCGTGGAGAATGCCGGCTACGGCGCGGCCCCTGTGCAGAAAAACAAAACAGCGGCCAGCGCGGTGCCGCAGGCCGAACCTGCCGCGCAGGCGGAGCGGCATTTGCGCTTGCGCTTTTGGAGTTCGCTGGCTTTCCTATTGCCGCTTTTGTATATTTCCATGGGGCATATGCTTGGCGCGCCGCTGCCGCAGGCCCTGACGCAAAATCCGGGCGTTTTTGCGCTGACCCAGTTTTTATTTTTAATTCCCGTTTTATTTATCAACCGTGAAATTTTTGCCAACGGGCTGAAAACGCTGTTTCACGGTGCGCCGAATATGAACAGCCTTATCGCCGTCGGTTCCGGCGCGGCGTTTCTGTCGGGGCTGTTTGTGTTGTACCGCATTTTGTTTTTGATGGGGGGCGGAAGCCTGACGGAAGCGGCCGAAGCACTTCACGGGCTGTATTTTGAATCGGCGGCCATGATTTTGACGCTGATAACCCTGGGCAAATACCTGGAATCGCGTGCCAAGCGCAAAACTTCCGGCGCGATAGAGCAGCTGCTTAAACTGGCCCCCAAAAAAGCCCTGCGTGTGGAAAACGGCACGGAAACGGAAATTGCCGCGGAAGAAATAAAGGGAGGGGATATTTTGGCGGTAAAAGCCGGCATGTCCGTGCCGGCCGACGGCGTGATTGTCAGCGGGCGCGGCGCGCTGGACGAATCCGCCCTGACGGGGGAAAGCCTGCCTGCGGACAAAGCCGAAGGGGCGGAGGTGCGCGCGGGAACGGTCAATCAGGCCGGATATTTTCACTTTAAAGTCACGCGGACAGGCGGGCAGACATTGCTGTCACAAATCATCTCTTTAGTGGAGGAGGCCTCAGCCTCCAAAGCGCCCATCGGGCGGCTGGCCGACAAAGTAAGCGGTGTTTTTGTGCCGGTGGTGATAGCTTTGGCTTTGCTGACGGCGGCGGTATGGCTGCTGTGCGGGTACGGCTGGAGCTTTGCGCTCGGCTCTGCGGTGGCGGTACTGGTTATTTCCTGCCCGTGTGCGCTGGGGCTGGCCACGCCGACGGCGGTCATGGTCGGTACGGGCACGGGGGCCCGCAACGGTATTTTGTTCAAATCAGCCGAAACGCTGGAAACGGCCCGCCTGGTTAATACCGTGGTGCTGGATAAAACCGGCACCGTGACGGAAGGCAAACCCGAAGTAACGGACGTTTTGCTCGCTGACGGCACGGACGGGAAAGAATTTTGGGGCCTGGCGGTGTCGGCGGAAAGCCCGTCCGAACATCCGCTTTCGCGCGCCGTGCTGCGCGCGCCGCAGGCGCGGGAAGCAAAAGTTT
>CALUVA010000078.1 GCA_944324105.1 uncultured Elusimicrobiales bacterium | reverse complement strand
CGCAGCCAGGGCGCGCCGGACTATCCGGTGCAGATTTTGGCCGACCACAGCATGCAGCGGCCGCAGGACGGGCTGGGAACTTCGCCGGAAGAACTCTTGCAGGCCTTAAAGCTGGTTACCGAACGGCGCCGCGTATCGCAGGATTTGTTAAAGGCGCATTTCGGCTCTTCCGCCCGCGCGACCAATATTTTAAGCGTTTTGGAAATGAAAGGTTTTATTACCAAGCCCGAAGGATCCAACCGCTGGGAAATACATTACGATTTGATTGAAGAACAAATTCAGGCTCTGGAAAACAGAGATACGGACAGATACAAGGAACCCGAATATGAAACTATTTACAAATAACTGGATGGCGTTTGCCGCCGTGTTGCTGGCCTCCGGCGCAATGCAGGCCACTGCGGCGGAAGAAAAGAAAGATTCCGCCCCGGCAAAAGATTATGTGGCCTGTTTTACTTCCTGGGACAAGAATATGCATACCCTGCAAACGGATTTTGTGCAAACTACAGAATATGACGGCATACTCATCAGCCGTTCTGAGGGCCGCATTACATACAGCCAAAACGGGCCAAAACTGCGTTTGGATAATGTTGAAAAAGGCAAAATAACCCAGACCGCCCTGACGGATAAAAAAAATATTTGGATTGTGGACGAAAAAGGCCTGCCCGTTACAGAAGTGAAATGGAAAGACTGGCTGGCCGGCCAGCCCAATCAGGCTTTGTTTGATTTCGGTAATTATACGGCCCTGATGGCACGCCACAATGCCTCTGTGTTGGAGAAAAAGGACGGACAGGTAATATTGCGTCTGGAACCCAAGGACCCGGGCCAAAGCTATACGCTCTATGTGGCCGTGGCGGAAAGCAACTGTTTTCCGACATATATCGCCATAGAGTCTGATTTAATGAAAACGACTGCCGAACTAAAGAATAAAAAACTTAACGCCGCCCTGAAAGACGACGTGTTCAAGGGGATGAAAAAATGATGACGCTTGCCAATAAAATCACGCTCACGCGCGCCGCGCTGTCTATCGTGATGTTTCTGCTTATTTTGGTGCCTTGCGCCGGAGCGCGCATAGCGGCTACGCTGATTTTTATCTTGGCCGCCAGTACGGACTGGGTGGACGGTAAAATCGCCCGCACGACCAACACGGTCACGCCTTTTGGGGCGATTGTGGATCCGTTTGTGGACAAAATTTTGGTAGCGGCTGCTTTCTTTGCTTTTGTGGGCATTAAAGAGCTGGACGTGCCCATTTGGGCGGTGTTTTTTATCCTGCTGCGTGAGTTGATGATTTCCACCCTGCGCGTCATTGCCGCGCTGGAAGGCAAAGTTATGGCGGCCGAACGCTGGGGAAAATTTAAAACTGTTATTCAGATGGTGGCCGTGGGGACGATTTTCTTTGTGCTGGATGTATATCATCTGTCCCATATTTTGACGGGCACGGCGCAGACTGTATGCTGCGTTATTTTCCTGACGCTGCGCAAAATCCCATATGCCATTACGGCCATTGCCGCCGTGATTACCTGGATCAGTGCCATATCCTATTTGAAAAATAATTGGGAGCTGTTAAGAAAATCCTGGAGCCTGCCCACATGCAAAAAATAATTAACGCTCTGGCTACGGGGTTTTATATCAGCTATTTGCCGGCGCGGATTATCCCGTTTAAAAAAAACACGGGGGCGGGCTTTTTTGGCACGCTTTTGGCTGTGCCGTTTGTATTTATACTGCCGGCGGATTTTATTCTGTATCTGGTGTTTTTGTTGGCGTTCTGGGTGGCGGCCGTGTGGGTATGCAAGCAAGCCAAACTGGGCGGAGATTATAAAGGACACGACAACCCGCGCATTGTGATAGACGAAATGGCGGGTTACTTTACGGCCGTTATGTTCCTGCCGCGCACCTGGCCGTATTTGCTGGCGGCGTTTGTGCTGTTCCGCACGGTGGATACACTAAAACCCTGGCCGGTAAAAAATTTTGACCGTATGGAAAATCCTTTCGGTGTGGTGTTTGACGATGTAGCGGGGGGACTGCTGGTTAACATCGTTTTGCAGTTGTTTATTATTATTTCACGCGCGGCGGGCCTGTAACCTCCTGCGTGTATTTTACGAACGTTTCGGATTTGCTATAACATAGATATACCCATAAGGAGAATAAAAAAATGGACTTTTCCAATATGACCAATCTGCGCGAATTGTTCGCCGCCGGCGGCCCGGTTTTGGTGTTGCTGATTATTCTTTCCGTTTATTCGCTTTCCGTGATTTTGGAGCGTTTCTTTAAATTTAGAAGCAGTATAGGTATGTCGCGTAAACTCATTGCTTATTGCCGCCACCCCATCCGTTCGGATAATTATGAAAAAGTAGTGGACGCTTGCACCAAACAACTGACCAAAGACACCCCCGCTTCCCATGTTATTTTAGCGCTGGTGGAAAAGAGAAACCGCCCCAAGGCTGAATTGAAAGAAATAGCCGATTCCGCCATTGATTGGGAAGTGACCAAACTTCAGCGCAAGCTGACTGTTTTGGGTACGTTGGGCAGCATTACCCCGTTCATCGGTCTTTTCGGCACGGTTATTGGCGTTATGCATGCGTTTAAAGATTTAGCGGGAGCCACAGCCAGCGCGGCGGGTGCATCCGTCGTGGCAGCCGGTATTGCCGAAGCGTTGGTTAATACGGCCGCGGGCCTGTTTGTGGCCATTCCGGCGGTAATCGCCTATAACTATTTTTTGTCCAAAACCAATTATTTCGGCAAAGAACTAGAAAATATTGCCGATGAAATTATTTTCCAACAGAAACGCGGGTAACCTATGGCTCACAAAAGAAGAACCGTTATGGCGGAAATCAACATGGTGCCTTTTATAGACATCACGCTGATTTTGCTGATTATTTTTATGGTAATGAGTCCCATGCTGGTGCAAATGCAACTGAATGTGGATTTGCCCAAATCCAATGCCATTAACACGACAGCCGAAGATGACGTTATCCGCATTGAAGTGCAGAAAAACGGCGCCATACGTATAGAAAACCGAAGCTACACAATCGCCAATTTGGAGCGTGAACTGGTGTTGCGCATGGGAAAGGCAAACAAAAAAACCATTCTTGTGGAAGCAGACAAAGATGTGCCCATACAAAAAGTGGTGGACGTGTTTGACGTAGCTAAAAAACTCGGCGCGGCTAAACTGGGCATCGGGGTGCTCTCTAAAAACTGATGAACCGCTATTTTTTTCTTTCCTGCATACTGCATTTGCTGCTGGCGCTGGGTGTTGTCCTGCTGGTTGGTTCTTCGTCGGCAAAATCAAAGGCGACCTATACCATTGATTTTATAGGCAGCGGAAAAGTGGTATCTATGCAGGCCCAGGGCAAAGCTGCTTCTCCCGCCGCGCAAAAAGAAGCAAAAGAAATAAAAAAAGATATGTCTCAAACTCCGCCCGCCCCCAAAGAGCAAAAAATAGCCAAGCCTGATAAGAAAGCTTACCAGTCCAAAGAAGAAATTTCCGCAAAGAAACAGCCCAAAAAGAAAAAACCGGCTCCCGCTCCGGCCGCCGAACCTTTGCCCGGGCCGAGCATTTTGGACGAAGCGGAAGAAACCAAATCCAACGCATCTTCCGGTCCTAATGGAGAAGGAGAATTTGAGGGGGGGAATATACAGACGGATTTTGCCACTTTTCCTTATCCCTGGTATATCACTCAGGTACGTAACAGTTTATGGAGCGAATGGGAAAAACGCCGCCCCGCCGGTGTAGTACGCGGGGCCATGATATCTTTTGCCATAGCGCGAGACGGAAAAATTAGAGATATGAAGGTACAAAAGTCTTCCGGAGATGACAGTTTTGATTTTGCTGCCACTTCCGCCGTTATTAACGCAGGTCCTTTCCCACCGCTTCCGATGCTTTACGAAAAAGATGAATTGACGGTAACGGTGGAATTTAAACAGGAGAGTTAATATGACCGGCTGGCAGCGTTTTTTTCTGTTGATTGTATGCATTGCCTTTACATTAATTCTGTGGCCTCAGTATGATCGGGCTGGGCTGATGTTTATGCTGATGGCTGGGCTGATGTGGACATGCGTTATCGTTATTCTTTCAGTAATTATTAATATGTTCGCCTTGTATAAATTAGAACTTTTGCATCGTTTGATTAGCATCGTGTTTCTGGCGGCCCTGATAGCTTCTTTTTTGTATTATTTCCCTTTGGAAGGAGGAGAAACTCCCGCCGCCCGCCTGGCCAAAGGACAATGGCCTACGGAAACGGACGTACGTCGCGGGATCAAGCAGCTTACCTTTAATTTTGATTTTTTGCGCCGGGGCGTGCATAACGAGGCTAATTACATTAACCAAAAGATGGATGATGCTTCCGATACCGTAAAAGACATAAAGAAAACCGCTAAGAAGAAAAAAGAAGCTTTGGAAATTTTAGTAGAGTAGGAGTATGTTATGAAAAAAACCGTTCTGATTACCGGGGGAAATGGATTTATAGGCAGACGTTTGACTGACGCGTTATTGCAAGAGGGTTATAATATACGTATCGTTTCTCGCCGCGAACCCAGAAACAAGCCGGTCAACCCAAATGTAACCATTGTGAAAGCTGATTATCAGGACTGCACTTCCCTACAGCGTGCCATGGAGGGCTGCAGTATGGTATATCACCTGGCGGCGGCCATTTTTGGTTATAAATATGAAGACTTTGCCAAAGCCAATACACGGGCAACCCAAAATGTCGTTTGTGCGGCCAATCTAACGCCGGATTTGGAGCGTTTTATTTATGTATCCAGCCTGGCTGCGTCTGGTTATGCCCAATCTTCGGATAAACCCCGTACGGAAGATATGGAGCCCAAGCCGGTGTCTGACTACGGGATTACCAAACTGGGAGGGGAGAAAGCCGTACAGACGCTGAAACCTTCGGTCAAATGGACGATTGTCCGCCCGCCTATCGTATACGGAAAAAATGACTCCGGCGTATCCAAAATCGCCGCGTGGGTAAAACGCGGGCTGATGGTGAACACTTCCGGCAAAGGGCTGTTTAGTTTTGTGTATGTGGACGATTTGGTGCGCGCTTTAACGGATATCCCCAAAACGGAAGGCACGGAAGGGCAGATTTTCTTTATTTGCGAAGAAAAGAATTATCCGTGGCCGGAATTTATAGAAAAAATGGCCAAGGCTATGGGTGTGAAAAAACCGTTTATGCCCGATGCGCCCGTATGGATGCTGAAGTTGGCCGCGGCTTTATACAGCTTAGGAGCGCGCCTGACAGGGGCCCAGCCTGCTTTGAATTATGACAAAGTGAAAGAAGCCATTGTGCCCGGACACTGGATTTGCAGCAGC
>CALUVA010000077.1 GCA_944324105.1 uncultured Elusimicrobiales bacterium | reverse complement strand
CACCGCATCAACAAGGTGGAAGACGTACTGCACCTGGGCGATACGGTGGAAGTCAAATGCGTGGAAATTGACACCAATGGCAAAGTCCGCCTGTCCAGAAAGGTTCTGTTGAAATAGTTTCAGCGCCTTTTATATATCCCCGCGCCTTACGGCGCGGGTTTTTTTGTGCATTGAAAGCCCGTGTTGCGGAAAACATATATGATTTCTCTTGTCTTTAGGCCCCAAAACTGCTACCGTAACAATACAGGAGGTATACTATGAAAAAGTCTTACCTGTTTTTATTTGCAGTTTTGTTGCCACTTACTGCGGGAGCTCAAAGTATTTCTAAACCAGCAACCCGTACCCTTATGCTGAGCAAATACTTTGGGATTGATTCCAAAATTCCGGTGGAAATGAATGAAGAACAATTTAATGCGTATTTTAACCAATATATGCAGCAGTTGCACCGTGACATGGAAGAAAACCGGAAAGAAAGTCAAAAAAAATTTCGACAACATAAGCCTGATACCCAAAAAACCGTTCCTGCCAAGCCTGCTCATTTGCGCTTAAATTCTCAGCCTAATTTCCAACCCGCATGGCCTTTGTTTGAAGAGAAAAAGCCGGCCTGGCCTGTATGGGATAAATCTTCTTTGCTTGTCAAAGTGTCCGCAGAAAAGCAACTCCCCGTAGCATCGGCGGAACAAAGCAAGCGGGAAGCGTACCGTAGAGAGTTGGATAAAAAACGCTTGGTAAAAGCAGTCCGGCAAATTCTGCGCCAGACTGCAAAAAAATGATTTTTTAACCCCGCCTATAAAGGCGGGGTTTTTCAGTGTTTCAGAATAAGGTAAAATAAGCAGTATGTTTCGTTTACGCATATCCATATTGTTTCTTGCTGTTTGTACAGCAGTAAGCGGATGCACTTATCACGGTAAGATACACCGCGGTATTTACCTCCACAGCGATTACCAGGAAAAAGTAAACGCCCGCGTCATGGTAGTGTCGGATAAATTTTATCCGCAAACCCTGACGCTGGATGGTTCCGCCCGCTATACCATCCGCCTTTCCGACGGTTTCCCCGTGGCGGTGGCTGACGCGCTGGGCACTTTGTTTACCGAAGTGGACGTCAACGAATACAAGTACCGCAAAAATTATGATTATATTGCGGAACTGGATTACAAGGCCGACCTGCTTCCGGGCCGTGCCGAAGTGCGCCTGCAAAACACCCTGACCAGCCAGGTTATTTTCCGCCCGTTTTTGTATACGGAGCTGACGCTGACCATGCGCAACCCGCAGACGGGGTATGCCGTAGCCCGTTACAATGAAAGCATTTACACGCCTCTGCCCAACCCAGACACCAATGCCTGGCTGTGGTGGACGCGCCTGCTGCGCGTGATTAGCCTAGGCATCTTTACGCCGCTGGATGTGCAGGCTTACGGCAGCCAAATCCGACGGATGATGGAAACGGGTATTACCGATACCCTGCATAATGAAATTATGCCACAGATGGCCGACAGCCGCCTAAACTTTACCAACGCCCATGAAACCGAAAAAACCAATACGCGCGTAGACGGTAAATTTCTCCCGTTTATGAAGGCCACCGTGTATATCCATACGGACACGGGGCTGGGCTCGGGATTTTTAATCAGTCCTGACGGCTATATTATTACCAACCGTCATGTGGTGGGCGACAGCCGCGACGTTTCCGTCGTCCTGTATGACCAGCGCGGTTTGATGGACAAAACAGACCCTTTCCTGCCGGCCGACCCTAAGAACACCGTCAATAAAGTCCGTTTTGCCAAAGTGCTCAAAACCAATAAAACGCGCGATCTGGCCCTATTAAAAATGGAAGGGGAAAACCTGCCTTATTTGGAACTGGAAACCAATCGCTCTGCCTATGCCTCCGGCGGGGAAGTGGCAGCCGTCGGCGCACCGGAAGGGATGGAGTGGAGCGTGAGCCGGGGGATTGTCAGCGCCGTGCGCGATTTTAACGGCATAGACGTCATTCAAACAGACGCCGCCATTAACCACGGCAACAGCGGCGGCCCGCTGATCAGCCTGCAGACGGGGCGGGTGCTGGGCGTGAATACCTGGGGGAAAAACGCCGGTCCCAGCCTGGAAGAACTGCAAAGCGGCATACAAAACCTCAATTTGGCCATATCCGCTTATGAACTACAGCGCACCCTGGGCGTGAGCCAGCCCGTCAATCCCGACGATTTCCCACACCCGAAAGACTGACGCGGAGACGTTTTGCTGCGCCAAAAGGCGCAAAATTATGTAAAATAATAAAAAGATGATTTGGGCCTTTTCCGGCCCGCAGACCATGTGCAAGAGGGCATTTTCTTTATGAAAAAAACTGTTAAGAAAGCCGCACCTAAAAAAGCCTCCGCCAAAACCCAGGCAGGCAAAGAATCCCCGATTTTGAAGGAAGTCAAGCAGCTGTATTCGTTTATGCAGGACAACTCCCTTGACACCATTGAATACGACCAGAATGGCTTGTATTTGCGCCTGGTCAAAGCCAAACCCGCCGCCGTACCCGTGCCTGTGGCGGTAGGGGCGGCTGCTGTGGCAGGCGGAGTTTCTGCCCCTGCCGCGGCTCCGGTGCAGGAACAGTATAAAGAAGTGATTAAAGCGCCGCTGATGGGTATTTTCTTCCGCGGTTCCACTCCGTCGGCCCCTCCGTTTGTCAAGGAAGGCGCCACCGTTAAAAAAGGCGATGTCATCTGCCTGATTGAAGCAATGAAAGTATTTAACGAAGTGCGTGCGGATTTTAACTGCGTCGTGCACAAAGTGCTGGTGGAAAACGGCAAACCCATTAAACAAGGCGATGCGCTGTTTGCCATTGAACGGGTGTAATTATGACCCCGCTACAAGAAACTTTACAAGGCGCCTGCGGGCGCATGATGGAATACCTGCAGGAAAAGAAAGAAGCCACCTCCTGGCAGCTAAAGCTGGCTTTGCATCTGTCCAGTTCCGTGCTGTATTTGGCTCTGGGGATGTTGTTGGAGCAGGGTAAAATCCGTTTGGAAGCTGATGATATTAATTACAAAGTTTCACTTCCGCAGCCGGATATTACACCGCAACAACAGTTCTAGTTTTCAGACCCCGCTTGAGGCGGGGTTTTTATTTGCCTGTGTCGCCCCCATGCCCTTTCCCTTTCCGGGCGAAGGGGCCTCCTGGGGCGGCGGGTAAAGGGGGATCCCCGTCCGGGTGACCTCCGGGAAGCCGCCGGGGGATTTGTTTCCCTTCCCGAAGGAAAAAGAGCAAGCGTGCCCTGTATAAAAATTGCTAAAATATCCCTGTATGGCAAGATATTACTACGCGCGTAAAAAATCCAAAAAAAAGCCGCAGAAAACTTCTTCCGTCCGCTGGCTGGCCTCCGCCCTGTATATTTTCGGCTTTGCCGCGGCGGCGTGGCTGTTTGCCATTTTATGGTTCGGTTTTTCCCAGGGCTCGGCCAGTGAGGCTTCCGCGCGCGTATTGCAGCAGCTTTTTGGCCAGAGTGCGCCGCTGATTCCCCTGTTGCTGACGTACTGGCTGGTGCGCAGTTTGATTAAAAAAACCGGTGCTTTCGTGTTTTTTCTGTTTGGTTCCCTGCTGACCCTGACGGCTTTTTCCTCCGTACTGACCATGCTCAAGCTGATTTTTTCCGATTCGCAGATTACGGGCGGTTTAGCCGGACAAAAAGTGTTTTACTGGTTTGAGGATTTTGTCGGCCCCGTCGGAGCCTCTTTATTCTCGTTGGCGCTTTTGCTGGTGGGGTTGCATGTGCTGTTTGCCATACCCTGGCGCGTGGTGGTGGAAAAAACGGTGGAATTCCTGCGCGATGATTTCCAGGGCTGGATGGACGCACGCGCGGAACTGAAAGAAAAAGTTAAAGAAGGCAAAGAAGAAGTGAAAAATGCCGCAGCTGTCCCTTCTGTTTCGTCCGAAGAAGAGGAAGATGAGCAGCCGCGCCCTTCCAAACCTAAAATTTACCGTCCGCATACCCAAATACAGGCCCCCGTGGCGGGGTTGGTTAAAGAGCTGCCGCGCTCCGGCGCGCAAAATGCCGCCGCTTCCGCCAAGAAAGAAGAAGAGGGAGACGAAAAGCCCGTTGAAACAAAGCCTTTTGATCCGGCCACTTTTGTACTGCCGTCTTTGGATTTGCTGGCCGATCCCGTCAATAACGGCGTAGTCGGACCGACGGACGAAGAAATCGCCGACGCGACCAAACGGCTGGAAGAAACACTGAAAAATTTTGAAATCGGCGCGCATGTAACGGGCGTATCGCCCGGCCCTGTGGTGACGCGTTATGAAATTAAGCCCGACCCGGGGGTAAAAATTGCCTCCATCGTATCCATTTCCAACGATATTGCTCTGGCTATGAAGGCCAAATCCATACGTGTGGAAGCGCCTATTCCGGGCAAAGACGCCATCGGCTTTGAAATTCCCAATGACCGGCCGCTTACGGTAACGATGAAAGAAATTTTGCAGGACCCCGTTTATACGCAGTCCAAGGCGCGCATTCCCGTGGCTTTGGGCCGCTACGCTGACGGACGCCCCGCCGGCGCCACATTGGAGAAATGGCCGCATATTTTGATTGCCGGTGCCACCAACAGCGGCAAATCCATTTGTTTGCACACCATTATCATGTCTGTGCTGTACCATGCCAAGCCCAATGAGGTCAAATTTTTAATGATAGACCCCAAACGCCTGGAGCTGACGCTGTATGAAGGCATACCGCATTTGTATGACCCAAAAACCTCCTGCGATGACGTCAATGTGGTAACCGACGCGCAGGGAGCCGTAAAATCCCTGCAAATGCTGGTCAAAGTTATGGAAAAACGCCTGAAAATTATGGAGCTTGCCAAGGTGAAAAATATTGAAGGATACAATGCCTGGGCCGAGAAAAAAGGCGAAGAAAAGATGTTCTACATTGTGGTCATCATTGACGAAATGGCCGACCTGATGCTGCAAACCCGCGCCGCTATTGAAGATTCCGTCCAGCGTCTGGCGCAAATGGCCCGCGCCGTGGGCATACACCTGATTTTGTGCACCCAGCGTCCGTCCGTCAACGTCATTACGGGCGTCATTAAGGCCAACCTGCCTTCGCGCATTGCCCTGCAGGTGGCCAGCAAAACCGATTCACGCGTGATTTTGGACGGTGCAGGGGCGGAATTGCTGCTCGGGCGCGGGGATATGCTGTATCAGGGTACATCCGACCAAAAACCGCACCGCATTCAGGGTGCATATGTCAGCGAAAGCGAAATTACCGCAGTGGCCGATTTCCTGCGCAGCCAGGGCGCGCCGGACTATCCGGTGCAGATTTTGGCCGACCACAGCATGCAGCGGCCGCAGGACGGGCTGGG
>CALUVA010000076.1 GCA_944324105.1 uncultured Elusimicrobiales bacterium | reverse complement strand
AAAGCGGATAAAGCGTTAAAAAATAATCCAGCGCGGCGCGGGAAGCGCGAAAAAAAGATTTGGCACAGCCGTCCACGGCCTCTCCCGTCCAGCTCCACACGCAGCCGCGCCGCCCCAACAGGCTCTGCGCCTCCACCCCCGCCGCCGCGGCCGCTTTCCCCCGGTACACAAAAGCCACCGCCAGCACGCTGCGCCCCAGGCACAGCTCCAACCCCTCCCGCGCCTGCAAACGGTAAGCCGCCCACATTTCCGCACGGTCCGCCGCGCGCAGATGCGGGGCCAGTTCGTCCAAATGCGCTTTACAAAGCGGTGCCAAACTAATATCATTAAAAAAGATGTTTTCCATTCTTATTTCAAGGAGCGTATATGATTGTTTTTTTAGTCGTCATCGGACTGCTGATCGCAGCCGTGCTGTACGGCATTTTCTTTTTGCTGTTTAAACTGATTTGGGTCCTGTGCAAAAAACAGCGCAATTTCTGGCCGCTGATCTTGGCGGGCGCGGCTACCCTGCTGGTCATCGTGGGGATAGTATGGGCTGCTGCCAGCACGGTAAACAGATACATCGTTCCTTTTACTCCCATTATACAGGCCGCCCAGACGCGCACCGAGCCGGTGTACGGCGCACAGGCATATACCGACCCTCGCTTTGGCTTCGGGCTAACGCTTTATGACGGCACAGTCTTCAGCGACTGGATTAACCTGCCCGACAACGGGCCTTCTTTAGCTGTCGGTATAGACACTAATATTTTTATCCATTCTTTCGGACAGAATGACAACGGACCGTTTTCCGCTTACCTGCTGGTTCGCGCCATCACGCGGGACAGCAGTGGCGCTTTGGAAACGGCACAACTCTTCGCCAAACAGGTCCAGGAAACGCAATTTAACGGCAAAGTGGTCGTAGATGATGTGGCGCCCGCTTATGCAGGCATCGGCGGTACAGCCGCCATCATGCAAGGCACTTTATACGCTGCATCAGGCGAAGAATTGCCCTTTATGTTGCTTATAGCCAAGAAAGATGAAATTTTCTACGCGCTGTTAGGCTTGGAAAAAACCCCGGGCCAGGTGGAAAAAACCTTGCGGAGTTTCCGTTTTGAAGCCCAAACGACGCTGCCTCCTCAAAACTCGGTTGCTCCGCTGCCCGCCCCTGCCCAACCGTAAGACGTTTTTCCCCTCAACGCGCCCGGTAATGCCGGGCGCGTTTTTTAGCTGATACGCAGGATGACGGCCAGCAGGGTGACGGGCAGCGGGTCGCTTTGTACAAAGGTGACGGAAGGAAAATAATTGTGCGAAGCGGAAAACTGCCGGATAAAATCACGCGTTTGCAAAGGCGCCGCAGAGCCGTACGTCTGCGCCTCGTCATTAACCAGCAGGTCCAGTTTGCCTTCCCCGGCACCGATTTTGCCGCCGCGGCTGTCCATGACTTTGAGCATGACCTGCACCGGGCGGCGTTTGCGGTCCTGCACCGTCCCGTCGGAAAGCGTATAATCAGCCGGCAGGGTTTGCAAAACGGCTTCATACGCCAGCCCCGCATGCACGGTATATACCGCCGAAGGCAGCGTAATTTTGCCGTTGCTGACCGTCAGGCCCGTCAGTGGGCTCCCGTCGGCCAGTACGCAAACGCTCTGCCCGTTTAAATGAGCCAGCCCTTCCACTTCCGTAAAAGGGACCGTACTTTTTTTGGATACGCTGCAGTCCAAAAAGATTTGGTCTTCCGGCTCTTTGCTGGGCAGGCGCGGCAGCAGCCTTTCCACAAAACATTTCTCCCCGCGCCGGACCAAAAACCAGGTTTCATCGTATCCGCGCGAAGGAATACTGCACACGCTTAAAAACTGGCCCTGCGTTTCATGACGCGTCCAGGCAAACAAATCTTCTTCGGCCAGGTACGTCAAAGACAAAAGCCCGCCGTCGCTCATGACGCACCAGATTAAATTGTCCGGCTCCTGCTGGTAGGCCATTTCCTTGATTTCTTTGTTGAAAAACAAATGCCGCGCGCGCAGGGTCAAATCCCGCCCCGTATAAGAAGCGCTGCTGTACTGGTAAAAGAAATCCCGCAGTACGCTGCCGCGCGACTGCACATATAATGTGCGGTTGCCCACCACAATGGGCGGCACGCCGCTGGCGCCGCGTTCGCCTTCCTGGTGGATTTCTATGTTATAAGGCGTCAGCGCACCGCTGCAGCCCAGGCTCCATTCACTGCCGGCGGTAAACAACAGCAGACGCGAGCCGACGGCCACGGAGCTGATGGCGTTTAATTTTTTGCCGGAGAGGTTGACACTGATGGAGTCGGAATCTTCCAGCGTGCGCAGATAACCGAAATCTTCATGTTCGCCCGTCTTGGAAAACCAGACGGTCTGAGGCTCTTTTTTGGTGCCGGCAAAACCCAGGCGGTCCTGGTAAAAAAACACACAGCGCGGGTAGCCCGCTTCGGGGCTGAAAGAACCTTCGGACCAGTCGTCGGTCCATTCGTTTTCTTCCCCGGCCTGACGCTCTATGCTGACCTGCATTTTGGTCGCGCTGACGTAACTTTGCAGTTTGACGATACCTTCCTGGCTGAAGGCTTCGGCCTGCAGCACATAGCCCATTTCACCGGAAATACCCAAACAGCGCAGGCGCAAATAATGCATTTTTGCCGACAGTTCCAAACTGCCCACCGTGCTGAAATTATCCTCATCCTGCGCTTTGGTAAAATGCTTTACCTTTTCCCAGGCAGCGTTATCTTCCGACGCTTCCAACACGATTTCCCCGTACCAGCTGCCCGTGGTGCGAAAGCTCCAGTCCCCACCTGTTTTGATAACCTTGGAGGTATCTTCATACCCCAGCGTGCCGCTTTCATACGGGCTTTCCACGCGGTGGCGCAGGGCAAACAGGGCCCCCGCCTGCCCGGGGCGGAACAAATCCGTATTGGCTTCCAGATAATATTTGGTTTCCCCCTGGCTGATGATTTCTCCGGCGTTGCAGCCGCCGCTCATGCTTTGGGTAACAACCAACACCGGGGAAGAAAGCAGCCCCGCCCGGTAATGGATAGTCAGCTGGGCGCCGTTGTAATCGCCGCCGGTGGCCTGCGGGGATTCTATGCGTATCACGCCCCCCTGGTTATAGGCCACGCATCCCGTGGCGGCATATTTATTGTTAAATGCCAGCACCACTTCGGCCACGTTAAAGCCGTAACCGCTGGGGTCATAAAACCGATCTCCCATCCAAAATGCCTGGATAAAATAATTGGGATAGCTTACGGGCAGAAAAGACAATACGGCTTTGACGCCCTCGGACACGACGGTACCGCTTTCGGATACCAGACGTACCTTTTTGCTCTCGTCAGTATTGGCCACCATAAACGGTCCGTCCTTTATCGTCATGTCCTGCAGGGAAAAATAACCGTCATCCGTGCGGGCCAGCTTTTTGGGATAGTAGTCCGGATGAACCAAAAAAAGCGTTTGGTCATACTGCACATAACTTAAAGAAGGCAGGTCCGTTTCCCCGTAAGGCGACGTGAGCTCGTAGGGGTCCCCATCCGCGTCCAGCAGCGTCCCCGCCTGTGCGTGCACGCGGATATATTCGTGGCCGATTTCCAGCACATAGGCTTCTTCTTCACTGAGCACAAACGGGATCAGGCGGCAGTCCTTGTCGGCGTATTTGGCTTCCCGCACAAATGCCGTGCCCGGGCGGTTGGAAGCGCCGCCCTGCGGGTGTACAAAAAAGTTGCAGGCGGTTTTTAAAAACGCGTTTCCGCCCTCCGTCGCCGCGCGGCTGTACAAATGCGGGCTGATTTCCCCGCCGGAAAAATTGGTCTGTATGGCGTGCACGGGCATATCAGCGGGCCTCCACAAAAGCGCTGCGGCCGGTACGTACGTCAAAGCGTTCGCTCATATTGCTGCGGCGCGCTTCCTGCAAAGCCAGGGTATACTTTTGCAGCACCTGTTGGGCCAGGGTGTTGTCCCCCGTCAGCGTAACGGCCAGATCGGCGGCCAAAGCCAAGGAGAAGGCCTTTACAAAGGCCGGGTCAAACTGGGCTTCGTCGGTAATATCCCGTGTATATTCGGCCTGCGCCTTGGACAGGCCGCAGAAAATCACGCGGGCGTGCAAATCGGCGTTAAAGGCCTCTTTAAAAGCCGCCCCGCAGCCGTGTTGGCGGTGTTCCTTGGCGAATACGCGACGCAGGAACAGGCAGTCCTGCGGGTAGGCATACATATACGGCCAGTCCGGAGCGCCGTCATCGGCCAAAAGAGAAAGGGAAGTAAAAGCATTGGCAAAGGCCCAATTATGCGTGCGCAGGACCTCTTTTTTGACTGGTTCATAAAATAAATGACAGCGGCGGGCCCTTTCATCATCTTGTGTTAAGGAGGCTAGAGGCTCCTGACCCAGCTGGGCCAGGGCCATATTACAAATATCTATTTTTGATATCATTTTTAACTCCTATTTTAATTTTTATTAAAATTTAAATATTTTTATTTTTAAGTAAATTTATAAAAAATAAATTCACAATTTACAAAAGCAAAAACAAGTCAAATTTTAAAAACAATTTACATAAAAATATACATATAATTTTAAAAATATTTATTTTTTAATATTTTTTAAAAATAATAGTATTTTTATAAAAAATATTTATTTTTTTATTCATCATTTTTCTAAGGCTATTTATATTTAAAATAATATTTAAATTTAAAAATACTTAAATTTTAAATATTTTTAAAATTACATATATTTTTAATAAATATAAAAATAAGTAAAAATCTATAAAAAAACATATCCAGGTTGTCTAGCCTCTACTAGTATTTTTTCAGATTTTTTTGGAGAACCCCTTCTTTTTATCCCGTATTTTTCGCTGTTCTTCTTGTCCAAAGCGTTATTTAATGGCCATTGAGGCTTGTTTTGGGGTATTTTTCGCCATTTTTGCCCTTTAGCGCGATTTTGAAGGGAAAAGGGCATACTCCCCTCTTAAAAATGCGTAAAAACGCCCAGCCGCAGTAAAAATTGACACAAACCATGCTGAAATGAGAGCTCGGAAAACCTTGATGAGGATAAGACCAAAATCCCCCAGATATCAGCAACCTGGCACCTGCTCACCCTAAAAAGACGGGGCCGCCTTTAAGCATAAGAAATAGAAATAACATCCATCCGAAAACAGGCTTTTCAAAAAGGCCAAATCCTTGATGACACGGCATAAAATCGGGGCGCGGGCAGAGCGCGCCCCGGTTCTCCCGCCGGCTTACTGGCCGGGTTCGTCCGTAATAAACAGCGAGATTTTGCCCGCCGTTCCCGTCCCGCTGACGGTATAATAGCCGCGGATATATCGCAGAGCGCCCGAAGGCAGGGCCATTTTCAGCAGGGCTTTTCCCGCCTTTAAATCCGCCAGCGCAAACGTGGCCGCCGCCAGCTCCACCGGACTGGCAAAAGCGGAATCGGCACAGGT
>CALUVA010000075.1 GCA_944324105.1 uncultured Elusimicrobiales bacterium | reverse complement strand
TCATACACTACCCACGCCCCCATCAGTTCATGCACCGTTTCTTTGGGCAGGTGCAAATGCAGCAAAAACTCCTCACCGGCCGCCCCCAGCAGACACGCGCAAATGCCTATTTTAGCTTGCGTATCCTTTCCTTTGGCAATGGCCGGATTCCACTTTAATCCCGGGTAAACGAACTGGGCCAAGCCGTACTTTTCCAGCTGGGCAAATACTTCGCGCAATTTTTTTTCTTCCAGCACTTTGACAAATTCCTGCCGCACCCGCTCGCGCGAGAGCACCAGCGGATATTCTTCCCGCGCCGCGTCCTGCATCAGACGCGCGGTATTGCGCTCAATGCTCCAGCCAAAACGCCCCGCAAAACGCGCCGCCCGGTACAGCCGGGTGGGGTCGTCGGAAAAACTTTTGTCGTGCAGGATTTTGATGACGCCTTTGTCTATGGCTTTTTGGGCACCGAACGGGTCATAGGACTGGCCGAAGTTTTTGGGCAAAATGCTTAACGCCCAGGCATTGGCCGTAAAATCCCGCCGGAACAGGTCGTCCTTAATCGTGGACGGGGACACCTGCGGCAGGGCCCCAGGCCGCGCGTAATACTCTTTGCGGGCCTGCACCAGATCCAGCTTCAGGCCGTTATTTAATTTCACGCGGTAGGTGTTAAACTGGGAAAACCGTTTTTTTTCTCCCCCCCATTTTTTTATGCAAAATCCGGCCACCGCCTCCGGCGACCCTTCAAAAGTCAGGTCCAAATCCTGTGTGTCCCTGCCGCGGTAAAAATCCCGCACGGCTCCCCCCACGACCCAGGCTTTTAGCCCCAATTTGCCGGCATACTCCCCTATGCTGTGCAACAGTTCTTTATGTTTTCTCGGTATCATAATATATCGGGTGCTTTCACCCTTCCCCCCTCCATCAGTTTGGCAAAATGCTCCAGCAGCGGGCTTTTCAGTCCTCCATCCAGCACTTTCCGCGCCGCCGCGGCAAACCCTTCGGCCGTACCGTCCGTCCCCGCAGGCACATATAGCGGGCTCTCATGTTCCCGCGCCCACTGCGGGTGCAGACGCGCCACTTTCAGCCCCAGCGCGGCCGAGGCCGCCGCTACGGCTTCGGACTCATCTGTACGCTGCTGCTCCTTTTGCACCACATCCTTCAGCTCCTCCAGCCCAAATACGCACAACGGGCCGACATCCAGCTTCAACTGCTTCAACAAATTGTCTTTGAGCAGGGCATAATCATGCTGCATTTTTTCCAGCAGCTCTTTTTGGTTTTGGCGGTTTTTATCCGAGAAAACAAATACCAACAGGCCCGCCTGTTCGTCCAAATAAATCAAATCCGTGTCCCCGTGGAAAAAAGTGCTGCACTGGGGACAGCAAAACAAATTCAGTTCCCCGCCGAGTACGGCGTCTCTGAGTTCGGGGTTTTGGGTTACGTTTACAAACGACCAGCGGTCCGCTTCAAACGGTTCGCAGCCGTTGGGGCAAGACATATTTTCAGAAAATTTAAGGGATCTCATAGTTTCTTTATAGCATATACGGAAGGGATTGTCGCAAAAAAATTGGCAAAATACAAAAAATAATAGTTTTGGTATAAAAGAAGCGCGTATGGAAAATGCTAAAATAAATAAAACCGCCCCGTTAGCTCAACTGGATAGAGTACCGGTCTTCGGAACCGGTGGTTCGGGTTCGAATCCCGCACGGGGCAGGTTTTTTATTGGGTTGGACTGTAAAAAATCTGACCCGCAAGCGGCCAAACGGCTTTGCCCGCGTTGGGGCTTAAATACCGGAGCGACGTTTTGTTTAAGCGGCACACCGCCGCGAAAGGCAAAACCGCAAGAGCCTCTTCTATTGCCCCAAATTTTGCCCCCCAAAACCGGCCGCCTGTACGGTGCCTCATTTGCCCATATACTTTTTCTTTTTCGCGGGAGACAACCGCTCCACAGCGTAGCGCAGCATGGTGCGCGGCATATGCGCCGCATGCCTGTCCAAAAATGCACACAGGGCGGCTTCGTCTTTTTTGCCCACTTCGCGCAGCAGCCAGCCGCAGGCTTTATGCATTAAATCATGCGGGTGCGTGCAAAATTTTTCCGCCAGTTCCAGGGTCAGCCCAAAATCCCCGCGCTTGACCATATACATCGTACTGACGACGGCGGCCCGCTGCTGCCATAAGTCAGACGAGCACGCCAGCCGGCGCAGCAACGAGCGGTCCTTTTTATTATATAGGTAAGCGCCGATAATTTTATAGCAGGATAAATCTATTAAATCCCAGTTATTGCAGCAGGCCAAATGCGCCGTATAAAAATCAAAAATCCTTTTGCGCGCAGATTCATTGGGGGCCTTTTCAAATTGCTCCACCAAAATCAATACGCCCAGCAGGCGCGCTTCATGCCAGGGACTTTTCAGCAAACATTTCACATCTGCCGGCGCGGCCTGCATGGCAAAGCGTTTGGCCAGGGCACGCGTCTGCGGCACGGCAATACCCAGGAATTTATCGCCTTCCCCATATTGGCCCGGGCCCGTTTTGAAAAAGCGTTTTTGGCCTTCGGCCCGCACGGGGTCGGAGACGTCCTGCAAAGTCTGAAACATCGCGGAAAAATCAGCCATACAGCTATTGTACATAATCGGCCGGACGGACGCATTTAACCGGCAGGCGGAAAATTTGCTAAAATGAAAATATCTAATCTTGCAGTTCAAGGAGTAAACCCATGGGTGGACATTCGCACTGGGCCGGTATTAAACACAAAAAGGCCCTCGTTGACGCCAAAAAAGGCAAAGTATTTACCAAAATTTTAAGAGAAATCACCATCGCCGCCAAAATGAGCGGCGGCAATCCCGACCAGAACCCCCGTCTGCGCAAAGCCATGGACGACGCGCGCGCGGCCAACATGCCTTCCGATAACGTCAAACGCGCCATCATGAAAGGCACCGGCCAGCTGCCCGGCGTGTCTTACGAAGAAATCACGTATGAAGGCTACGGCCCGGGTTCCACGGCGGTCATTGTGGAATGTACCACGGACAACAAAAACCGCACCTTTGCGGAAATCCGCAAAATTTTCACCAGCCGCGGCGGCTCCATCGGCACGTCCGGCTGTGTGTCTTATATGTTTAAAAGCAAAGGGCTGATTGTGGTCAACAAAGACGCCATCAGCGAAGACGACCTGATGAACGTGGCGCTGGAAGCCGGAGCCGAAGACGTGCGCACGGAAGGCGATGCTTATGAAGTCATCACCGCGCCGGACGCCACCTTTGAAGCCGTCAAAAAAGCCATTGAAGCCAAAGGCATTACGCCCGAATCGGCCGAGCTGACCATGCTGCCCGATACGGAAGTAAATATTACCGACGAGCACGTGGCCGAATCGCTGCTGAAGATGATGGAAGATTTGGACGATCACGACGATACCAAAAACGTCTATTCCAACTATAATATCCCCGACGATATTATGGCCAAGCTGGACAAATAATTTTCCTTCACCCAAAACGCCCGCCTTTACCTCAGGCGGGCGTTTTTTTTACAATAACTGTATGACTTCTGAAAATTCCACCGTGCTGGGCATAGACCCGGGCCTGGACCGCACCGGCTGGGCCGTGGTGCGCCGCGGGCAAAGCGGGGCACTGTCGCTGGTGGCGTGCGGGCTGATCCACACCGCCGCCGGGCAGGATTTGCCCAAACGCCTGGATTATATTTACCAACAGATGCACAAAATCCTGGCCGAGTACCGCCCCGCGCAGGTGGCCATGGAGCAAAACTTCTTCCTAAAGCGCGCCATCACCATGGCTAACACCGTCATGACGCGCGGCGTAATTATTTTGGCCTGTGAGCAGGCGGGCAAACCCATTTTCTTTTATCCACCCAAACGCGTGAAAATGATTTTGTGCGGCACGGGCGCGGCGGACAAAAAACAGGTGCAGCGCATGGTGCAGCTGACTCTGAACCTGGACAAAAAACCGGAGCCCGACGACGTGGCCGATGCCGTGGCCATAGCCATTTGCCACCAGAAAACCGCCCCGCTGAACCAAAAACTTTCCGTCCAGGCTGCCTTCCTGGAAAAAATAAAGGCGGCCAAAGCCGCCCAGTTAAAGAAATTCGGAAAATAAATTATTTTTCAAACATCAGTCCGTTTCTGTTTCCGCTGATCCCCTGACAGAGGGCCGATGCTTCTGAGGAGGGGTTAAAATTAGACCAGCCCGATTGGCCGAAACCGTAATTAGGTTCCGTACACCAAACGGTCATTTTTGCCGGCGGCAAACACAACGGCCAAAGAAGCCGCTATTTATTTGCTAAAATAACTTTATGATTGCATACCTCCAAGGCCAAATCCTGGAAACGCGCGAAGAATCCGTCATTATCGTGTGCGGCGGCGTGGGTTATGAAGTAAACATGACCAAAAGCAGCGCTGCCGAACTGGAAGCCGGACGAGAGGCCGCGCTGTATATCGCCGAGTCCATTTCTCCGTATGACGGTACGGTGCTGTACGGATTTTTGTCCAAAGAGGATAAAGAATTGTGGACGCTGTTTAAGACCGCCATTCCGAATACAGGGGCAAAAAAGGCGCTGGAATTTTTAAACAAGGCCCTGCGCTCGGTGGCGGATTTCCATGCGGCTATTATCAAGCGCGACCCGAAAATTTTGACGGGTATTTTCGGTTTTACGTCCAAAACGGCCGAAAAGCTCATCACCTCGCTCAAAGACAAAATGGACGCCGTCAGCGTACAGGGCGCCGGCAAAATTAAAGTTTTGGACGACGCGCCGTATATGAGCGGCGTGCTGGAAGCGCTGACTGCGCTGGGCTATTCCGCACCGGAAAGCCGCCGCGCCATAGAACAGCTGTATCACGAAGGGATAAACCCCAACGATAAAATTGAAAACATTATTAAAGAAGCTTTGCGGGTGCTGAAAAAATGAACAACCAAAACGAAGTCCTGGACGTCAACCAGCTGGCTGAAGAATCCAACGGCCTGGAAGCGGCGTTGCGCCCGGGCACATTGGACGAATTTGTCGGCCAGGATAAACTCAAAGAAAACCTGCGCATTTTTATTGAGGCCGCACGCACCCGCGGCGAAGCGCTGGACCACTGTCTGTTTTACTCTCCCCCGGGCCTGGGCAAAACCACGCTGGCCAATATTTTAGCCAAAGAAATGGGCGTAAACATTAAAACCACTTCCGGCCCCGTACTGGCGCGCCCCGGAGATTTGGCCGCCATGCTGACGACGGAACTTTCCGACGGGGATATCCTGTTTGTGGACGAAATACACCGCCTAAACCCCGCCGTGGAGGAGGCCCTGTACCCGGCCATGGAAGATTTCACATTTTTTATCAACACCGGCAAAGGCGCCGGCTCCACCACGCTGAAACTGGCCGTACCGAAATTTACGCTTGTGGGCGCCACCACCCGATCGGGCCTGCTAACAGGCCCGCTGCGCGACCGCTTCGGCATTGTATTTAATTTAGGTTTTTACGAGATAAAAGAAATTACCGATATTCTGGCCCGCTCGGCCCGCCTGCTTAACATCGCCGCCGACCGCGAGGGCCTGACGGAGCTGGCCAAACGCTC
>CALUVA010000074.1 GCA_944324105.1 uncultured Elusimicrobiales bacterium | reverse complement strand
AAATGCCGAGGGACAGGATCGAACTGTCGACACCTGGTTTTTCAGACCAGTGCTCTACCACTGAGCTACCTCGGCATCACCGTTATATTATAGCAAAATATAACGGGTTTGAAAAAACATTACTACCAAAAATTGGACTCTCCACGCAAGAAAGGAAAAGAAAGTGTCTTTTTCTTTTTATTTTCATTTTGCCAACGGCGGATATTTTGGGCCAGTCTTGCGTTGTTGGCCTGGATTTGTTTTTGTTCCATTTGTTTCTGGGCATATTTTTGGCAACCGTTTGCCAATGCGGACATCAACCGCCTATTAGCCCGTTTGTTTTCCGTGGCGTATTTAATCTGATTTTGGTTATAATGGTCCATTTTTTCCACACAAGCTGGAAACTGCTTGTAAGACTCCAAATAATCCACATAATCCGTCAGATATTTTTCCAAGTTCTCATCTTTGGCTAGAAACGGCAAGAGCTTCCCAGCAGGAATGTTGGCGGCATTATCCGGATAAATATCCAGCAACATCAATAAAAGCAAATCATTTTGTGCCATAACCGACAAGTTTTTAGGGGGCAAAGAATTAAACGGGAAGAAAGGGAGATTCTTTACACCTTTTTTTAGTGTTTTTATTTTTTGTTGCAGCTGGCCAATACGCCACAATTCCACATCCTGAAACTGTGTATACATTTGGGAACGTATTTTTTTAGCCTGGTTAATTCTTTTCTGCGTAGACCAGTACGGCGCTCCTACATGTTCCTGAGCCCAATCCAGCAATTCCTGCCGTTGTTTTTCCAGAGCACGGTAGCCCGCCATACGACTTTCAGCAGGTTTGTTCAGAGAAGCGCACATTACATTTCCGGCCAATAACAGCGTACATAAAACACAAACAGTTTTTGTCATAAAAGGACCTCCTTCATGTATTATGAAAAAATTTTTTTATTTGCAACAGGGCCAAAAGGTCCAAAAACATTCTAGGCCTTGTTTATTTCACCTGCAGCAACGCAAAGTGCAGGTATTCCGTTTCCGGCATGCCGATTAGTACGGGGTGGTCTTTGGCCTGCCCGCGCAGCTCCAGCAGTACGGCACTTTTGCCGGATTTGCTGACGCCCTGGCGGATAATATCGGCAAACAGTTCGCGCGAAATATGGTGCGAACAGGTGGAAAAAGCCAAATAACCGCCCTTTTCCAGCCCTTCCAGCGCCATGCGCACCAGCTTGACGTACAGCCCGACGGCTTTGGGCAGATTTTTGCGGCTTTTGGCAAAGGCCGGCGGATCCAACAACACGAAGTCCGGCTGGTCCGGCAGTTCTTTTTTCTTCATGGCCGAAAGCACGCGTTCGGCGTCATCTCGGTGAAAGACGGCCAAATCTTTCACGCCGTTGAGCTCGGCGTTTTTATTGGCAAATTCCACGGCAGCGGCCGAAGAGTCGCAGCCCCACACCTGCGCCGCACCGGCCAGGGCGGCCGTCAGCCCGAAAGAGCCGATATAGCTGTACAAGTCCAGCACGAGTTTATCTTTAAAATAGGGTTTTAAGAAAGCGCGGTTTTCCCGCTGGTCATAATAAAAGCCCGTTTTCTGCCCGACCTGGAGAGGTACCTCATACTTTACGCCGTTTTCTTCTATTTGCACCGTTTCGGGCACTTCGCCGACCGTTTCGGGCGTATTGCCCAGCCCCTCCAGCGCGCGGAAGGCACTGTCTGCCCGGTAAAGAATACCCTTGGGACGGAAAATTTTCTTCAGTGCCTCGGTAACGGCTTCTTTTTGTTTTTCCATGCCTGCCGTCAAAATTTCCGCCACCAGCACGTCCCCGTAACGGTCCACCACCAGCCCGGGCATTGCATCGCTTTCTCCGTAACACATACGCCCGTATTTGCGTACGCCCAGTTCTTTACGGTATTCATAGGCTGCGTCCAGATTTTGAAAAATGAAATCTTCCGCCAGCGGCTGCGGTCCTTTCTGCACCAGGCGCACGGCAATCAAACTGTGCGGGTTAAAAAACCCCGTACCTACGGCATTGCCTTCGCTGTCCAGCACGCGTACCAATTCGCCGGGTTCCGCAGAACGGTCCAGCCCGTCTATTTCATTGGAAAAAATCCAATAATGTCCCGCAACAATACGCCGTTGTTCTTTGGGTTTTAATTTAATTTCTCTCACGCCTGCGGCTCCTTATATACGTCGTCCACTTCCTGCACGGGAACGCCGGAGGAACACAGCGGGCAATCCTTGGCGGTGAAAGTCTGCATCGGGTAAGACAGCAGCGCGCGCAGCGGCAGCTCCAGCGGCAGAATACCCATAGAACGATCCACCATCACGGCCACGCCCAGCACTTTGGCCCCGCTGGCTTTGACCAGCGCTTCAGCCCGCAGCACTTTGCGCCCGCCGACGGTTACGTCGTCCACCAGCAGCACTGTTTCGCCAGGTTTGATGACAAAATTATGTTTTAAAACCATTTCGCCCTTGTCGTCTTTGGACGCGAAAATGGCCCGCGCGCCGCGCACGCGCGCCACTTCCTGCGCAAGCACGGAGTTGGACGGTGTCAGGGCCATGACCACATCGGCATGGGCGGCAAATTTATCGGACATGGCGCGCGCTATTTTCTGCGCCAGGTTCGGATGCTGCAAAAGCAGGGAGGTCTGTATATACGTCTGGCTGTGGAAGCCCGAAGGCATGACAAAATGGCCTTCTACCACGGCCCCGTGCTCCTGCAGGAGCGAGAGCAGGTCTAAGTTATTTCTTGGCATGGAATTCTCCTTTCAAAAATTCGCGGCTTTTATTAAAATCGGTACGCAGTCCGCGCTTGCGGGCGGACTCTATTTGTTCATTGGTCTTTTTGGCACGCAGCATTTCCACGCGGGGTTTAAGCATGGAAGAAGACACCTTAAACGCCAAAGCGGGGTTGCCGGATTCGTCGGTCAGGTTTTCGGCCAAAATGCCGCCTTTGCTGGAAGCGGGGGTAAACATTGTCCAAATGACCAGCTCAAACGTCTCCCGCACCCAGTCCACCCAGCCCGACACGGCGGCCGAAATGACGGGCCCCTGCGTAAAGGCATTGTTCACAATCATCGTGCCGTTTTTGAAATCCACGGACGCGGCCATTTCGTTAAATGCCACGTCTTTGAGCACTTCACCCACTTTAAAGCTTCCGCTGCGCTCCATGCGGTGCATCATGATAAACGGCGTAAAGGTTACATTTAAAGCCTGCTGTTCTTCGGCCAGTTTTTCCATCTGGTGTATCACGCCTTCCTCCAGTTTCATGTCCAGCGTACCATTTAAATCGGCCGCGCCCGGCAGCATGCCCGTAAAGGCAAATTCGGCGTTAAAACGGTTGCCCGACAGCACCGTACTGGAAAAAGTATCGGCATACAGCGTGCCCGAAAAATTGGGCATGAATTTGGGCAGGCGGTCACGGAAGTTGCGCATCCAAGCCAGCTCGCCGGTCTGGACATTGGAAGAAGATTTCTTTTTGGAAATAGCCCCTATCACTTCCACAAAATCCCGCACAGTACCGATAAAGCCCATCGGTTCAAAATGTTTTAAATACAGCGAGGTATCTATTTTGCGTTTGCTGCTCTTAATATTATTAACGGACAGGCGCAGTTTCATGGGTACGCCGTCCAGCTCAGCCGAGGCAATATACGCATACACATTGCCTTTGCGGTACGAGCCTGAAAGATTAAGCTTGTCAAACACACTGTCTGCCACTGTTACTTTTCCGTCCGTGGTACTGGCGTACAAATCGGTAAAGTTATTTTTGGCCGTGAAACTGCCGCTGACACCCGCCGTTTCAAATCCCCAGAACTGCCCCGTCGCGGCTTTGGCCTGTAAATCCACCTGCGGCAGCGTATATTTGCCATCTATACGCTTTACGGAAGCGGAGGCCTTGCCCTGTCCCGTCAGTTTAAAGCGGGCCAGTGCGGGCCAGCGTTTGGACAGCACAGCCAAATCGTTCCATCCCGTCTGAAACTGCAAATCCGCCTCAAACGGTTTTTTGCCAAAATCCAGCTTGCCGGATACAGATGCGTTTAAATTGTCCGTCTGCGCGCTGAGTTCGTCCAGCGTCAAATATGTATACCCGGCACCCAGCATGCCTTTAGCGGCAATGCGGGAGGCGGGCACGTTAAACGAAGGCAAATCTTTTTTAAACACGGACAAATCCTGCTGGTCAAAAGCCGGGGCTTCGGCGCGCACACTGAAAAAGGGCGTTACCAAATTGTCCAAATCCACCGTCAGGCTGACGGGCTTTCTGAACAGAGCCACCTGCGTCTGGAAATTGCGCAAAGCAAATTTTTTCCAGTCAAAATTGGCAAAATTTACCTGCCCCGTGCCGTGTATTTCCAAATCGGAAATATTATCGCCCCAGCGGTTGCGCAGCACGGTTTCCAGCCGGAAGCGCGAAAGTTCGTTAAAACGCAGCCGCTGAAAATGCAGATTCAGGCCATATACTGCATGGCTGACGCCGCTGGTCAGATCGCGGTAGCTCAACACGCCGTCGCGTACGCGCCAGTCCTCTATGCTGACCTGTACAGGCTCCCCGCCGGCACTGCTGACGTACCCGCCGCCTGCCGCAGCAGTATCTACCGGCGGAGTATTATAAATGCCTTCTTCTCCGCGCACAATGTTGATGCGGGGGCGGTTAAGCGTTACTTCATCAATAATTAACCTCTTTTCTAAAAGAGGCAGCACCTGATAACGTATCAGCACCGACTCGGCAGACAGGACCGGCTCCCCCGGGCGCAGTTTATCGTCCAAAACGGCAAAACCTTTGAGTTCTACGGTATTTAAGAATTTTAATTCCAGGGAAGAGATAACCACGGGTCGGTCAAATAAAAGCTGCAAACGCTGGGTCAGCGTTTCGCTGATTTGCTGAGCGTTAAACATTTTCAGTGCGGCCACCCACATCCCTGCACAGAGCAGCAACACAAGCATTATCGTAAACAGCACCGTACGGAAAAACAGCGAACACGTCCTCAGCGCAAAACGCGCCGTGCGGGAACGTTTCCTGGGCGGGGTTTCTTTTTTGGCCTGTTTTTTGTTTTTCTTGCTCATGTACGCCTACGCGCGCGAAGATATAAACTGCTCTACTATATAGTTTATCACAATTTTCCACGTGTTATAGCTGGAAACTGCGGCCCCGCTTACCATTTGCCCCAAAAGTACTTTATCCGGAAACAGGCATTTAAGCACCAAGGCCAGCACGGCGGCATTGCCCAAAATAATAATCACCACGGAAAATACCCTCCCGCCGGCCAATTTTAAATCCGGCTGCTGGGTTTCCCACAGGGTTTTGACGGTTTGCACAAAATGAAAGGCCATAAAAAATCCGACCAAAAATACAAAAGCCGGCCGATACGGGGCTACCTGTACAAACAAAGACAATCCCGCATACACCAGCCCCGTCAGCACCGCATAAAGCGGCACAATATACGGTGCCAGCACCACGGCGGCGTTGGTGCGGTCCATTTTCACATAGCCGCTGTCTTTGTTTACCTGCATGGAATGCACACGAAAGCCAAACAGCATGGCCAGCGCGGCATGCGTGGTTTCATGCCCCCACACATACATGCGGTCAAAATGATATCC
>CALUVA010000073.1 GCA_944324105.1 uncultured Elusimicrobiales bacterium | reverse complement strand
GGTACGCTATTTTTACTGCCTACATATCCGATAATTCCGCACATAATATCCTCTTACAGCAGTTCTTTCATCGCGCACACGGCATTGGGAAGGCCGGCCAGAACGGCGCGCGAAATAATGGAAAAACCTATATTCATGCAGCTGATGCCGCACAAATCCGCCACCGGCAATACATTTTCATAGTCCAGTCCGTGACCGGCGTGTACTTCCATACCCAGTTCCTTAGCCAGCAAGGAGGCCAGGGCCAAGTCCCCCAGCAATTTGGCACGCTGTTTTTTGGTCGTCGCTTCGCTGTAATCGCGCGTGCAAAGCTCCACAATATCGGCTCCGCATTTAGCGGCCGCACGCACCGAGTCGGCACTGGGGTCAATAAACAGGCTGACCAAGATGCCTTTTTTCTGCAGGGCTTCGGTCATCTGGCGGATACGGTCAAAATTTTTAGGTGTAAATTTCAGCCCTCCCGTCGTGGTTACTTCCCCGGGCGTTTCCGGCACAATGCAGACGGAATAGGGCTTGTATTTCAGCGCCATTTTTTGCATTTTTTCGGAAAAGTTGCACTCCAGGTGCATATATTTGCGGTAAGCTTTGCACAGGCGGGCCAAATCTTTTTCAGTCATATGCCGGTCATCGTTACGCACATGGATAACGATATAATCGGCCCCCACGCACAGGCACAGTTCGGCCGCCAAAAGCGGATCCGGATACACGGCTTGCCGCGCGCGGCGCAGCGTGGCCACATGGTCAATATTCACACCCAGTTTCAAAGTCATTTTTTCGCCTCCGTTTTGGCACGGTAAACCGCTTCGGCCGCTTCGGCGGTACGGCGTACCAGTTCGGCGTCGGCTCCTTCCACCAATATACGCAGTTTCGGCTCCGTGCCGCTGTAGCGCACAAAGACACGGCCCTTTCCGCCAAGGTTATTTTCCAGCCGGTCTATTTCATCCCAAAAACCGGGCAAGGAATCCAAAGAAGGTTTCTGTTCCGCTTTGACGGCACGCAACTCACAGGGATATTTCTCCCAACTTCCGGCAAAAGCACTAAGGGGCTGACCGGACTGTTTGGCAAACTGCAAAAACTGCAGCGCCGACAAAATTCCATCGCCCGTATTGGAGTAATAAGGGAAAATAATGTGTCCGGAGGTTTCCCCTCCGACGGCCAGACCCAGTTTTTCCAGTGTCTGCGCCACATATTTGTCCCCCACCGGCGTCAGTTCCACCTGTACACCGGCGTCTTTTAGATAATTGATACAACCCAGGTTAGCCATGACGGTCATGACAGCTTTGTTTGCAGGCAGTTTGCCTTGCTTTTTCAAAGCCAAAGCAGAAGCAGCGATAATATATTCGCCGTCCAGCTGGCGGCCCGTTTCATCGGAAGCAATCACTCGGTCAGCGTCCCCGTCAAAACTAAAGCCGGCAAAAGCACCTTCCTGACGCGTCAGCTCCTGCATCTTTTCGGTATGCAAGGCCCCTACGCCGTCATTAATATGCGCACCGTCCGGGCTGTCAGCCATCACGGCAACCCGCATTCCCAACGCGCGGAATACAGCCGGCGCGATTTGACCAGCCGCTCCGTTGGCGCAGTCCAGCACTACTTTGGTATCTCTCAGCAAATCCGCATCCACGGTGGACATTAAAAAATTCTTGTATCCCTCCACCAATTCCGGCGCAGCGCGGCAAATACCTGAAGGCGCAGGAACGGTCTGTGTCTTTTCTATGGCGTTTTCAATCCGTTCTTCCAGCTCCTCCGGCAGTTTGGTGCCGCGCGGAGAGAAAAATTTAATTCCGTTAAATTCCGGCGGGTTATGGCTGGCGGAAATCACCACACCGCACAAAGAACCGCTTTGTTTAACGGCCGCGGCTACGGCCGGGGTGGGCGCCACGCCCATATCCAGCACATCCGCGCCGGCGGCGCGTATGCCTGCAGACAAATTTTGCAAAATAGAAGGCCCGGATAAACGCGTATCCCGCGCAATCACTACCTGCATTTTTAACCCGGCCTTAACGGCATAGGGCGCCAGTTCTTTAAGCGCGCAGTAACCCAGTTTTTTGATAAAATCATCGGTCAGCGGGAACTGCCCCGCCACGGCGCGTACGCCGTCCGTACCAAAATATTTTCCCATATGGTTTCCTTCTTTGCGCGGTCTGCACCGCACGGATAAATTTTTCCGGCTAAAAACCGCGCCGCGCATACGGCGCGGCGGCGGAGTTAAAACAGTTCTGCCTGCTGCGGAGCGGGAGCCGGCTCAGGCTGAGGGGCTCCGTCCGTATCACGCGGGGAAAGCTCGCCTGCGGCCTCCTCTTGCTCTTTCTGCGGCTTCAAACCCAAAATTTCGTCAATTTCAGACGCTTCCACCACTTCTTTTTCCAAAAGCCGCGCCACCAGCGTATCAAACTGGGCGCGATGCGTTTCAATAATCTCTTTGGCGCGTGCATAAGCGGCCTGTAGCGTATCGGATATTTCCTGGTCAATGCGCCGCGCCAACTCTTCGGAATACTGGCGGTGGCGCGACAAATCGCGGCCCAAGAACACTTCACTGTCCTCTCCGCCCGGCAGCGCAATGGGGCCTATTTTATCGCTCATGCCCAGTTCCATAATCATTTTGCGCGCATAAGCGGTGGCTTTGTTCAGGTCGTCGCTGGCGCCGGATGTAATTTCACCGAACACCACTTCTTCAGCCACGCGACCCGCCAGCAAAATGCAAATCTTGTCCAAAATTTCGGACTTGCTGGTTAAAAATTTATCCTCCAGCGGCAGCTGCAGCGTGTATCCCAGCGCCTGCCCGCGCGGGATAATGGTAACCTTATGTACGGGATCGGAATTATTGGTCAGGCGCGCCACCACGGTGTGGCCCACTTCATGCGCGGCGATAATTTTCTTTTCTTTTTCGGAAATAATGCGGCTCTTTTTCTGCGGACCGGCAATCACGCGTTCCACGGCTTCGTCCATATCATTATTGTCCACCGCGTCTTTATCGGCGCGCGCGGCCAAAATGGCGGCCTCGTTAATCACATTGGCCAAATCCGCCCCCACAAAACCCGGGGTGCCTTTGGCTACCGTATGCAAATCCACTTCCGGCGCAAGTTTGACTTTTTTGGCATGGACTTTCAAAATAGCTTCGCGCCCTTTCAAATCCGGTGCGGGCACGGCCACATGGCGGTCAAAACGGCCCGGACGGATCAACGCGGGATCCAGCACGTCGGGGCGGTTGGTGGATGCCATCAGGATAATGCCCTGTTTGCTTTCAAATCCGTCCAGCTCAATCAGCAGCTGATTTAGCGTTTGTTCGCGTTCGTCATGGCCGCCGCCGATACCGGCAAAACGCCGCCGGCCCACTGCGTCCAGCTCGTCAATAAAAATAATGGCCGGAGAATTTTTCTTAGCCTGCTCAAACAAATCGCGTACACGCGCCGCACCGACGCCAACGAACATTTCCACAAATTCCGAAGCCGACGCGCTGAAAAAAGCCACGCCCGCTTCCCCCGCCACGGCTTTGGCCAGCAGGGTTTTGCCCGTGCCGGGCGCACCGTAAAGCAATACGCCCTTAGGCAGCTTGCCGCCGAGTTTTTGGAATTTTTTGGGATTTTTTAAAAATTTAATAATGTCCTGCAGTTCTTCTTTGGCTTCTTCCACGCCGGCCACGTCTTTAAACGTAACGGTTTGTTTGGAAGGGTCCTGCATTTTGGCTCTGCTGCGCGCAAAGTTCATGGCGCTTTTGCCGTCGCCGCGCTGCGGGCGGATAAACACAAACCACCACAGCCCGATAAGCAACACTATCCATAACACATTAAATAAAATATTGCTCAGCCAGGAATTGTCGGCCTGCGCTTTGTAGGCAATATTTTTGGAGGAAAGTTCCTTTACCAGTTCCGGGTCCTCCATGCGAACGGTTTTAAAATTAATGTCTTTGCCGTCCGCGTCTTTAAACGTACCGGAGATTACACCGGGAGCCACGGTCAAATCGGCCACTTCACCGGAGGCGACTTTATTTTTAAATTCGGAATAGTCCAACGTCTGTGTCTGGGAACCAGGCCTGTTAAACAAAAATACGGCGATGGCGAAAATTACCACCCACATCAAAATTTGCTGGACGGATATAATCCGCCGGTTATTGTTGTTCTTATTGTTCATTGTTTTCTAAATACCCCGATATAAGGTAGGTTCCGGTACAACTCGTTATAGTCCAACCCGTACCCGATAACAAATTCGTTTTCTATCGTAAAGCCCACATATTTCGGATGGACTTCGGTTTTGCGGTTGGCTGGCTTATCCAACAGACAGCAAATTTCTATGCTGGCCGCGCCGCGGTTTTTCAGGTTTTTAAGCAGATAGTCCAGCGTCAGCCCCGTATCCACAATGTCTTCCACAATAACGACATGGCGCCCCTTGATGCTTTCGCGCAAATCCAGCATGGTGCGCACTTCGCCGGTGGAGCTGGTGCCGTTGTAGGAGGAAAGGCACATAAAATCCATTTTACAGTCTATGCTGACATTGCGGAGCAAATCGGCATAAAACATAATGCAGCCGCGCAAAATACCCACAAACAGCGGCTCTTTGCCTTTATAATCGACGGAAATTTCGCGCCCGAGTTCGGACACTCTTTGGGCCAGTTGTTCCTGCGAAAATAAAACGCGTTCCAGCACGGGCGTATCGGACATAATTCCTCCAATAGAGAATATATAATACAGGATACCTTATTTTTGGACTTGTGGAAAGGGGATGGGCAGGCTGTAGAAACCTGAAAAATGGTTACAGGAAGAACTCCAGTTCCCGCCGCGCACCAAATTTCTGGACAAATATCGCTTCCGCCGAATGCAGTTTTTCTTTATCCACCTCTCGCGCACCGACAGGACAAATGCGGACACAGCCCATGCAAAACGTACAGCGGGCCGCGTCGGTCTGCCGCGGGTCTGCAAGGGAAATAGCTCCGGCGGGACAAAGCGCCGCACAGCGCCCGCAGCGGATACAGCTTGACAAAGCAAACGGCACAAACCCCACCGCTTTATAAGGCTTATACGGCAAAGAGCCGGGTACGCAAGGAACGGTCAAATCCTGCGGGTTTTGGGCTTCTGCCAGTTTGGTGGAAACACGCCGTGCAAAAAAGGATAGATTTTCCTTATCCTGCCCGTCAGGCCGGCCGGCGGCGACTCTGCCCATAATGCTATGCTGCGTCACGGCGGCAGCTGCCGCAAACGGGACAAAACCTTTCTGTCTGGCTAAAGCCGTCAGTTCCAGCAAGGCGTCCTCATAGGCGCGATTGCCGTATACAGCCAGGCATACGACCGGCGTACGAGAACCCCGCATATGTACCAGCCGTTCCGCCGCCAACGGCGCGATGCGGCCGGCATAGACAGGTACAGCAAAAACAACTAATTCATCTCCGCCAAAAGAACGGCTTTCTAGGCGTTTAGCAAACGGGGTCAGATCCAGATCTTCTGCCAGATACGGCAACGCCGAAACAAAAGCCCGCGCCACTTTTTTCGTGCCGCCGGCCGGACTAAAAAAAACAGCCGTAACTTTAGAGATATTCATATTTCTCTTTTATTTTACACCGCAAAAGAAGATATTACCGTCCAAACAATTTGGCAATGTCTTTGGTGGACAGCACCGCCACACACGGCCGCCCGTGCGGGCAATGCATACCGTCTTT
>CALUVA010000072.1 GCA_944324105.1 uncultured Elusimicrobiales bacterium | reverse complement strand
TCGCGGGCCGGGCCCAGGTATTTGCGCGGGTCAAATTCGCTGGGTTTGGTGGCGAAGATTTTGCGGATGGTGGCGGTCATGACCAGGCGGCCGTCGCTGTCCACGTTGATTTTGCACACGGCGGATTTGGCCGCTTTGCGCAGCTGTTCTTCGGGCACGCCGGCGGCGTCTTCAATTTTGCCGCCGTATTCGTTGATTTGTTTGACGGCCCACTGCGGTACGCTGGAAGAACCGTGCAACACGATGGGGAAGCCGGGCAGGCGTTTGGACACTTCTTCCAAAATGTCAAAGCGCAGTTCGGGCAGTTTTTCCCCGGGTTTTACTTTAAATTTGTAAGCGCCGTGAGAGGTGCCGATGGAAATGGCCAAAGAGTCCACGCCCGTGCGTTTAACAAAATCTTCCACCTGGGCCGGATCGGTGTAGGTGTGGTGCTCGGCGGACACTTCGTCTTCAATGCCGGCCAGCACGCCCAGTTCGCCTTCCACGGTTACGTCATGCTGGTGGGCGTAATCCACCACTTTTTTGGTCAAAGCGACGTTTTCTTCATACGGCAGATGAGAGCCGTCAATCATCACGGAAGAGAAGCCGTTGTCAATGCAGTCTTTGCACAGTTCAAAGCTGTCGCCGTGGTCCAGGTGCAGGCACAGGGGCACGGGTTTGCCGATTTCTTTCATCATTTCCACCGCGCCGCGGGCCATCCAGCGCAGCAGCGTGGAATTGGCGTACTGGCGCGCGCCTTTGGAAACCTGCAAAATTACCGGAGATCCAGTCTGCACGCAGGCGGTCACAATGGCTTGCAGCTGTTCCATATTGTTAAAGTTATAGGCCGGAATGGCATAACCACCCGCCATAGCATCTTTGAACATCTCCCGGGTGTTAACCAGGCCCAACTCTTTGTAAGACACGGTCATAAAGCGTCCTCCTGAAAAATATACTTATCACAAGTATTCTACAATTTTTCCGCGCCTGCGCCAAATGGGGCGCGCTTGCCAAAAAACGGCTTTGTGAGTATAATGTAATATACATTAGTACGCGCGTGTACGGGAGTAACATGGATTTGAACAATTTGGAAAAGCTGACGCAGCTAAACGGCGTGTCCGGCCGTGAGGACGCGGTGCGCGCTGAAATCGCCGCACAGCTGCAGGCCTTGGGCGTGCACGCCCATACGGACACTTTGGGCAACCTCATTGCTTACCGCAAAGGCACCGGCCCGCATAAGATTATTTTGTGCGCCCATATGGATGAAGTGGGCCTGATGGTCAAGTATATTTCTCCGGACGGTTTTTTGTCTTTTATTACCGTGGGGGGCATAGACCCGCGCACGCTGCTGGCCCAGCGCGTGACGGTGCATACCGCTTTGGGGCCGATTACGGGTGTCATCGGTACCAAGCCGGCGCATATCACGCAGGAAGCTGAACGCGGCAAGGCCGTGCCGCTTTCCGATTTGTTTATTGATGTGGGGCTGTCCGGCCAGGAAGCGGCGCAGACCGTGGCGCTGGGGGATTTTGTTACGTTGGAACGCTCTTTTGTGCGTTTTGGAAACGGGCGTTTGTGTTCCAAAGCCTTTGATAACCGCGTAGGATGTTTTTGTCTGCTGGAAGCTTTAAAACGTGTGGAAAAACCGTTGCTTGGCGTGCATGCCGTGTTTTCCGTGCAGGAAGAAGTCGGCCTGCGCGGCGCGGGGACAGCGGCGTTTAGGCTGGAAGCGGACGCGGCGCTGGCCATAGATACGACGGGAGCGGCGGACATTCCGCTGTGCCGTCCGCAGGATTATTTGGTGCGTTTGGGCGGCGGCGTGGCCATCAGCGCCATAGATGCGGCCACTATTACGCCCAAATGGCTGTTTGACGATTTAACGGATTTGTGCCGCAAGGAAAATATCCGCCACCAGGTGCGTATTGCGCCGCGCGGCGGCAATGATGCGGGGGCCATTCACCGTTCCCGCACGGGTATTGCTTCCTGTGCACTGTCCATTCCCACGCGCAACATCCATTCCAATGTGGAAGTTACGGACGAAAAAGATATTCAGGCGGCGACGGATTTATTGTGCGCCGTGCTGGAAAAAGGACTAAAGGGGCTGAAATAAGTATGAAAACACCGACATCTTCCGCCAAACGTTCGCAGTATGTGAATATTACCGATTTTTTGCAAAATGAAACATACCGCCTGCCCGAAACCGAAAAAGCCCAACTGGAAAAACTGGACGCGGCTTACCGCGCTTTGGTGGCGGTGCTGTACAATTTTGTGCCCACTTCCGGCCATCCGGGCGGCAGCATTTCTTCGGGCCGTATCGTAGAAAGCCTGCTTTATAAAATTATGGCCTATGAGCTGGCCGCTCCTCGCCGCAAAGATGCGGATATTTTGTCTTATGCCGCCGGACATAAAGCACTGGGGCTGTACGCCCTGTGGGCGTTGCGCAACGAATGCGTACGCATTGCCCAGCCGGCTTTGCTGGCCGAACAAGAGAAAGACCAGCTGCGGCTGGAGGATTTGCTGGGTTTCCGCCACAATAAAGCGCAGGGGACGCCGCTGTTTGAAAAATTTCACAGCAAGCCTTTGGGCGGCCATCCGGAGCCGTTGGTGCCTTTTGTGTGGACGTCCACCGGAGCCAGCGGTGTGGGGGACGCTTCCGCCGTCGGGCTGGGCATAGCTGCCGCAGATACATACGGGGAAAACTGCCCCGTGGTTAACATTTTGGAAGGCGAAGGAGGCCTGACGGCCGGCCGCGTCAGCGAAACGCTGGCTGCTGCTGCCACGGCCCAGTTAAAAAATGTAATTTTCCACATAGACTGGAACGAAGCCTCCATTGAAAGCGACCGCGTGACCAACGACGGAGAAAATGCCGGCGATTATACGCAGTGGACGCCGCCGGAACTTTTTCGCATTCATGATTTCAACGTAATTTTTGTACCGCAAGGGCATGATTTTGAACAGATTTATGCTGCCCAAAAATTGGCCTTGCAGCTGCCGGGCAATCAGCCTACGGCCATTGTGTACCGCACAGTCAAAGGCTGGCGCTACGGCATAGAAGGCCGCGCCTCGCACGGTGCCGGACATAAATTCTGCTCGCCGCAGTTTTACGGTGCGCTGGAAGAATTTGAACGAATATTTGGCGTTTCTTTTCCCCGTTTTGAAGGAGACAAAACGCCGGAAAACATAGAAAAGAACTATTGGGGCGTTTTGCAAACGTTCCGTGAAGCGCTGGAAAAAGAAAAAGATACGGCGGGGTTTGCCGCGCAACATGTGCGCGACCGGGCGGCGGAGTTGCGTATGCTGGGCCGGTATGAGCGCGCGGAGCTGGGAAACGTGCAAAAAATATACACGGATTTTGACCCATCTCTCCCTCCGGCCGAGTTTGTGTTTGCGGCCGGGGAAAACTACACCACGCGCGGCGTGCTGGCCGATGTGCTGGCGTATTTGAACAAGCAAAGCGGCGGCTGTATTCTGACGGGGTCGGCCGATTTGTACGGTTCCACCAATGCGGGCAAAATCGCCAAAGATTTTCCGAAAGGATTTTATAATGCGGTAAGCAATCCGCTCAGCCGCGAGCTTTCCGCCGGAGGCATTTGCGAAGATGCGCTGGCGGGCATTTGCAGCGGTATTTCTTCGTACGGCAAACATGTCGGCGTGTGGTCCTCTTATGCGGCATTTTTGGCTTTTGCGCATGTGGCGGCGCGTCTGCACGCCATTGGTTATCAAACCGCGCACGAGGCCGGCGGCGACCCCAATACGCTGGTGCTTTTCTGCGGCCACGCGGGCCTGCCTACGGGCGAAGACGGCCCGACGCATGCCGACCCGCAGGCTTTGCAGCTGGTGCAGGACAATTTCCCCAAAGGGTTAAGCATTACGCTGACCCCGCTGGAAGTGGACGAAATTTGGCCGCTGGTTATCCGCGCTCTGCAGCTGCGGCCGGCGGTACTCAGTCCGTTTGTGGTGCGTCCGTCCTATACATATTTGGACCGCTCCGCCCTGGGGTTGGAGCCTGCAACAAAATCCGCACAAGGCGTGTACTATATGATGAAACCCCAGGGAGAGCCTGATGGCGTGATTTTTGTGCAGGGCACGGGTGCAGGCCGTATTTTTGCACAGGAAGTATTACCCAAACTGAAAGAAGAAAACTGTAATCTGGCGGTGATTTATGTGTCCAGCCGCGAGCTGTTTGAACTGCTGCCGCAGGAGGAGCAGGACAAACTGGTGCCGCCGGCCTGGAAACAGATAGCCACCGGCATTACCGATTTTACGCTGCCCACCCTGGACGGCTGGCTGCACAGCGACGCGGGCCGCGCCTGCGCGCTGTGGCCGCATAAGGGCGGAGCCTATCCGGGCAGCGGCAGCGCGTCAAAAGTCTATGAAGAAGCGGGCATGGACGCGCCGGCCCAGTTGCGCGCCGTCAAAGCATATTTGGCGCGGCGCAAAGAAGGCGCCTGGCGCTGACGATATTAAGGAGAATAAAATGGCAGAAGAAAAACCTTATCTAACCGGAAGAACCTATATCTTCAAATTACCCAAAGGCAAAGACTTGCTGGAGTCTTTGGCCGATTTTTGCCATGACAATCAGGTCAAATGCGGCATAGTCAGCGTGATCGGCGCGGTGGAAAACGCCACCATCAGCGTATATGACCAGTCCAAAAAGAAATATGACAAAAAGGTAATTGCCGAACCGATGGAACTGTTAAATCTGTCGGGCAATATCAGCATTCAGGACAACCGTCCCTGCGTGCATGCGCACGTCATGCTGGCCAATAAAGATTATCAGGTTACCGGCGGCCATTTGCTGCCCGGCACCAAAATCTTTATCGGAGAGGCTTATATACAGGAGTTGGTGGGCGAGCCGAAAGTGCGCCGTCCGGACAAAGTGACCAAAGTGGCCCTTTGGGGATAATGGGTATTCCTGTGTGTTTTCCCGCGTCCTGTTTTCGGGGCGCGGGTTTTTTGTTGTTCTGTGTATGACAGTTTCAAATGAAACAGACAAATTGGGAAAAGCTATAACTTTGTTCTCTGCCTGTCGGTCAGACCAACGCAAAAAAACCCGGCTCTCATGAGCCGGGGATAATTTGTTTGTTGTATAAACGTCTTAAAACTGATACGGAGGTTTGTGATTATGTCCGTATTTGGCAATTTCTTCTGCGGTCCGGCCGCAGTCAGGACAGGTGGGCTGGCAGACTTTTTGGTATTGAGTTTCGGGGCATAGTTGTTCCGAATCCACCACCGCTCCACCACATATGCTGCAATGCGGCAGCTTTTTTATTTCATCGGCTGTCAATGTGATAATCATATACTCGGAGTGCGCTTTACCGGTCTGTTTGCAGGTGTAATGGGGATCGGTGGAGAGCCCGGGAATAATATATTGCCCACAGGCGGCACAATGGCCGTCATTTCTTAAACGTATTTTTATTTCTATTTTTTCAGAGCTGCTATTCTGAACGCGGGCTGTATAGTTGCGGTCTGAATTGGCATGTTGTGCGTAAGGTTTTTCGGAACATCTTTGTTTGTGCAGGGCAGGACAGTACAGGTGGGGATCGCCCGTCTCGGTAATTTTATTTTTGCAATAATAACAATGCCGTTCTTGATGTTGTTTTATTGCTTCTTGTGCCATCTGCTTATTCACGGCTTTTTTAATTTGTTGTGTAACGGTTTTTTCCTGCCGTTGGGTGTGCGTCGGTTCCAAAATTTGTGCAAACGATAATGAAGAACATAACAGCAACATGACT
>CALUVA010000071.1 GCA_944324105.1 uncultured Elusimicrobiales bacterium | reverse complement strand
ACCCGCAGCGGGAATGCCCGCGGCTGCAGGGTTTTAATCACGCAGTCGTTAAAAGCCAGCAAATTGGTGACGGGTTTCTGGCCGGCGCGCACAATGTCGGCGCTTAAAAGCAGGCGGCGGGTAATCTGGCAATTGCCGTCTAAAATCTGTTGCAAACAATGCTGCGCTTCGGCTTCTTCGCAGGCGGAAAGGAAACCCAGGCTGCCGCAGTTGACCGCCAGAAGCGGCATTTGCAGCGGCGCCGTGGCGCGCGCACAGCGCAGCGCGGTGCCGTCCCCGCCCAAACTGACGCATAAATCCGCCAGCGGGTATTTGGGGATATGGCGGTAATCGTTTAAAATTTCACAGCGTATGTCTTTGGAACGCAAAAAATCCGCCAGCTGTTGGGCCGTTTGGGCGGCGTTTTGGCGGGCCGGATGACAGACGAGCAGTACGCGGCTGATTTCCATAGCAACTCATTCTAGCAAAATATGCGCCCGCCGCGCACGGGTGCGTATAGTGCAAAACAGCTCCCCCGTGCCGCCGCCGGCCCCGGCGCGGAATGGTATAATATAATAAAGGTAAAGGAGTTTGTATGTGGGATTATACCGATAAAGTAATGGACCATTTCCGGCACCCGCGCAATGTGGGCGCCATTGAAAACGCCGACGCCACGGGCCAGGTAGGCAGCCTGGTGTGCGGCGACGCGCTGAAACTGACGTTAAAAGTCAATAAAGAAACGGAAGTCATTGAGGACGCCAAATTTGAAACCTTCGGCTGTGCCAGCGCCATCGCTTCTTCGTCCGTGCTGACGGAGATGATTAAAGGCAAAACGCTGGAACAGGCCTCCAAAATCACCAACCAGGACATTGCCGATGAGCTGGGCTCTCTGCCTGCTGAAAAAATGCATTGTTCCGTAATGGGTATGGAGGCGCTGGAAGCGGCCGTGCAAAGCTACCGCCAGGGCGGCAAGCCCGTGGTGTTTGAACAGCAGGCCGAAAAAATCGTCTGCCACTGCTTTAACGTGTCCGAAGAAGCGATTATTAAAGCTATACGCGCCAATCACTTAAAAACCGTGGAAGAGGTAACTTTTTACACCAAGGCCGGCGGCGCCTGCGGGCAGTGCAAAGGAGAAATACAGAAAATTTTGGACAAGGTCAATTCCTGCGCGGTGCCCGCGCCGGAGCCGGCCAAGGACAAAAAATTTGCCGATTTGACCATTGTGGAAAAAATCAAACGCATTGAAAAAGTGCTGGAAGAAGATGTCCGCCCGCAGCTAAACGCCGACGGCGGCAGTGTGGAACTGGTGGACGTGAACGGCTCGGCCGTCAAAGTGCGCCTGCTGGGCATGTGCAGCGGCTGTATGGCCGCGCCCGTGACGCTGAAGGGCTTTGTGGAAAAAACGCTGAAAGAAAAACTGGACCCCTCCATTACCGTGGAGCAGGCCTGAAGGGGGAATGCGTGAAACTGATTTATCTGGATAACAACGCCACCACGCGCGTGGCGCCGGCCGTGGCGGAAGCGATGATACCGTATTTTACGGAAAAATACGGCAATGCCTCCTCTATGTATCCGCTGGCGGCGGAAGCCAAAAAAGCCATGGACATTGCGCGCAGCGAAGTGGCCGATTTAATCGGCGCGGCCTACCCCGATGAAATCATTTTCACCTCCTGCGCCACGGAAAGCGACAATACGGCCATTTTTTCGGCCATACGCAGCTATCCGCAGAAAAAGCATATTATTACTTCGGCGGTGGAACATCCTGCCGTCCTGCACCCGTATTCTTACTTGGAAACGCAGGGTTATAAAGTGGACTATATCGGCGTGGACGCGCAGGGCCGCTTCAATATGGAGCAGTATAAAAAAGCCCTGGATGGGGATACGGCGTTGGTGTCGGTGATGTGGGTTAACAGCGAAACGGGTACCATTTTCCCCGTGCCGGAAATTGCCGCGCTGGCCAAAGAATACGGCGCATTGTTTCATACAGACGCCGTGCAGGCTATAGGCAAACTGCCTTTTGACGTAAAAAATACGCCTATAGACATGCTTTCGCTTTCCGGCCATAAATTCCACGCGCCCAAAGGCGTGGGGGCCCTGTATGTGCGGCGCGGTACGCGCTTTACGGGCTTTATGATGGGCGGCCACCAGGAAAGAGGGCGCCGCGGCGGAACGGAAAACATTCCTTACATTGTGGGGCTGGGGACGGCCTCCGTGCTGGCCAAAACACGTTTGTCCGACGGCAGCCTGGCCCGTATGGCCGCCCTGCGCGACAAACTGCAAAACGGCCTGCTTTCCTCTATCCCCGACAGCAAGTTAAACGGCGACCCGGATAATCGCGTGCCCAATACCGTCAATATCAGCTTCGGCTATGTGGAAGGGGAAGCTATTTTGATGCATTTAAACGAATACGGCATTTGTGCCTCTTCCGGTTCGGCCTGCACGTCGGGCTCGCTGGAGCCTTCGCACGTGCTGCGCGCCATGGGCGTGGATTTTAAATTTGCGCACGGGTCGGTGCGTTTCTCGCTGTCTGAACAAACGACGGAAGAAGAGGTGGACAAAGTGCTGGAAGTTTTACCCGGCATTATTGAAAACCTGCGCAAGATATCGCCTTTCTCGCGCATGAACGCGGCGAAGAATTAAACGGAAGGATTTTGCCGGTGAAAACGCCCGCCTTGAAGCGGGCGTTTTGTTTTTGATAGGATAAAATCAGCTGTTTTCGCCCGCCGCAGGGGCGGTTTTTGCCGCAGAGGAGAGCCCATGAAAAAACTGTTTTTGTTTTTGGCACTGACATTTGCCGCACTTGGCCTTTTTGCCAAGACGACGGTGATTTACCACACCAGCGATACACACGGATTTTTTTATCCTAAACACGGACAGGGAGGCTTTGCCGCGCTGGCTTCTGTATTGGATGAAGAGGAAGAACCTTATTTGTTGTTGGACAGCGGGGACTTTGCCAACGGCACCGCAGAAACCAAAAACTCCAAAGGGCTCAAAGCCGTGGCTTTGATGAATGCGCTGGGCTATCAGGCCACCACTATCGGCAACCATGAATTTGACTTTCGCGATGAAGCGCTGGAACCTATTTTGCAGAATTTGAAATTTCCGGTATTGGCGGCCAATTTCCTGGAGCGCAAAACCGGCAAATATCCGCCGCTGATTAAACCGTATAAAATTTTTGACGTAGACGGCGTCAGCGTGGCCGTTATCGGGTTGGCCAACCGCTATCCTACCAATGACGACAAAACCTATAAATTTACCAAGCCGCTGCCCGCGCTGAAAAAAGCGTTGGAAGAAGTGGAAAAAGAAAATCCGGATGTGGTGGTCGTGCTGGTGCATGACGGACTGCGCGATGTGAAACACGGCACGCAGGCGTATGTGGGGCAGATTGGCAAGAAATTCGGCGGACGCGTGCATGTGGTGCTGGGCGGACATGTGCATAACATTGTGCAAAACGAATATATTAACGGGGTTTTGTTTGTGGAAAGCGGCTGCTACCTGCAAAACGTCAGTAAAATTACCATAAAAACCGATGACAAAACCGGCAAATTTGTTTCTGCCAAGTCGGAGCTGATTCCGCTGATTATTGATGAAGTCGGAGAAGACGAAGATATCGCCGAGTATGCCCAGTCTTTAAAAGAGCCCGGCATGGACGAAGTCTTTGGCGAAGCGGCGGAAACCATTACCCGCGTTTCTTCCGTACCAGAGCATAAAGACGGCCCGCTTAACGACTGGATTGCCGATTTGGGCCGCGCCGCTGCCGGCACGCAGATTTTTGTGCATAACAACGGCGGTACCCGTACGGATATGGAGAAAGGCCCTGTCACCCGACGAGACACTACCGACATACATCCGTTTGACAATGGGATTGTAAAAATGACGGTGGACGGCAAATTTTTAAAATATCTGGTCAAAAAATCACTCCTGCCGCGCAGTCTGTTTACGTATTCTGGACTAACTATTACGTACCGCAACAAGAAAGGCAAAGTCAAAGACCTGCAGCTTTTTGTGGACGGGGAGCCCGTGGAAAACCATAAAAAATATACGCTGGCCACCAATGCGTATATCGGTTACGGCGGCAGCGAGGGCTGGCCGTTTAAAAAAATAAAAGACTCCGAAAAAGAAATGGTGCCGGATGTGACTATCCGCAGCGTGTTGGAAAACGGTATTAAAGCACAGTCCCCGGTAAAACCCGTGGAGACGGGCCGTATTGTGGAATTTAAATAATGTGTAAAGCCGTCCGTTATCTTATTGCTTTCTGTCTGCTGGCTGGATGTTTTGGCGGTTGCGCCAAACAGGAGGAACCCTCTGCCTATTTGTTTTTTACTTCTGACATAGAGGGCGTATTCTGGTCGCGGCCCGAGCCGCGTTACGGCAACGAGGTAACGGGCGGCCTTTCCGTTCTGAAGGCTTTTTTGGATAAGCAGACAGTCCCTTTTGTACTCTTGGAAGGAGGAAACTGGTTTGCCCAAACGCCTGAGGGTACGCTTTCTCAGGGAGAGTATTTTAATACGACGGCCGCCACCTTGCCCTATGCGGGGCGTTTGTTTACTGAAAAAGATTTGGCGTATGGCTGGGGTTCTTTGAGCCAAATTATTAAAAACTCCCCCGCTCCGTTTATCCTCTCCAATGTTACCGTAAATGACAAACTTCCCGCCGGCGCCCGCCCGTGGCTCTTGGCCCGCGTGGGGGAATACCAAGTTGGGATATTTGGCATTGTCAGCCGCCAGGCCTCGGAAGGAAAAAGACGTTTGGCAGGGTTGGAAATCAGCGATGAAATTACCGCCGCCCAGCAAGCCGTGCAAACCCTGCGCGAAAAAGGAGCCGATGTGGTGGTGCTTATCAGCGCGCTGGGGTCCTCTGACGATGAATCCGCCCTGACGGACGCCGCTTTGGCGCGCGAAGTGGACGGTATAGACATCATTTTAAGTTCCAACCTGGGGCGTGACGCGGCGGAAACGGAAAAGATTAATAATACCCTGATTGTATATCCGGGGTCCAAGCTGGACGGGGTGGGCCGAGTGGCTTTGTTCTTTAATAAAAACAAAGAGCTGACGGATGTGCGCTTTGAAGATATTGTTTTATATCGCCGCGATTTTGGCGAAGACCGGGACGTGGCGGAAAAAGTGGCCGCGGTGCGCCGCGCGGCGCGCGGACAGATGAACCGTCCGGCGGGGAAGCTGGAAAAAGAATTAAAGGGAAACTTGGACGCGGAGTCTGAACTGGGGGACTGGACGGCGGATTGTCTGCGCCGCTGGGCCAAAGCGGACGCCGCTGTAGTGAATGCCGATTCCCTGCGCGCCAATTTGCCGGCCGGGGCCGTCACCCAATATGATTTGTACGGCGTGTATCCGTACGCGGATCATATTACCTTTTTAGACATTAAAGGCATTGCTTTGTGGCGTGCTCTGGAAGCCGGGTTGTCTGTACCGCATAATTTTGCGCAAATTTCCGGCCTGACAGTTACATATGACCCGGCTGCTCCGGTTGGTAACCGCGTGCGGGCCGTATCGGTTGGCGGTGTGCCGCTGGAGCGTCAAAAGGTTTACCGCGTGGCCGTAACAGACCATATGCTGGCCGGGGGTGCCGGGCATGACGGTTTTATTGATTCTCTGGAATTTAAAAACACACAAGTGGAAGTACGCACGGTCATGAGACTGTGCCTGTCCGGTCGGCCGCGCATTGATATGCCGGAAGGCGGCCGCTGGAGAAAAGCCAAATGACCGTTCCTGTGCGTGCACTTAAAATTGGTGCTTTTACTGCTCCAAATAATATTTGGCTGGCTCCCATGGCCGGCGTAACAGATGGACCGTTTCGCGCTTTGTG
>CALUVA010000070.1 GCA_944324105.1 uncultured Elusimicrobiales bacterium | reverse complement strand
CTGAAAACCCCGCCGCGGACGCAAGGACGCAGGCGGGGTTTTCTTATGCCTTGCCTGGTGGAAGGATTCAAAGGAGTACAGGAAGGGGATGTTATTGAGTGCATTAAGCACGAAAACGTTACCCGCCGCATCAAAATGTAAGTTTGGATGACGCTGAAAACCCCGCCGCGGACGCAAGGACGCAGGCGGGGTTTTCTTATGCCTTGCCTGGTGGAAGGATTCAAAGGAGTGCAGGAAGGGGACGTTATTGAGTGCATTAAGCACGAAAACGTCACCCGCCGCATCAAAATGTAAGTTTGAATGACGCTGAAAACCCCGCCGCGGACGCAAGAACGCAGGCGGGGTTTTCTTATGCCTTTTTCTTCCCCCCCTTGTTTCTCCGGCGGAAAGTGTTATAATAAAAGTAACGGCACGGCCGTTTCACCGCCACGCTGGCGGCGTTCAAATCCGGGGGAAAATTATGGAACCCAAAAAAATCAAACTGCTTAAAATTTTTGTCAGCAGCACAGACGTGGTGGACCATGCTTTGTTATATGAAAGCATTTTGCGCAAAGCCAAAGCGTACGGGCTGGCAGGCGGTACGGCCGTCAAAGGAGCTATGGGCTACGGTATCAGCAGCGAGTTGCGCAACAGCCGTTTTTGTGAACTGGTGGAAAAATTCCCCGTTGTGGTGGAATGTATAGACACCGCCGATAAAATAGACGGTTTTATAGAAAGTGTTTTACCCTGGCTGGAGCACCAGCCCAAAGGCTGTTTGGTCAGCACGCAGGACGTAACCGTATATCTGGCCAAAAAAGGCGACACCAAAAAATAACTTTTCCCCCGCTCCGGCGGGGGTTTTTTACGCCGCGCGGGGCTTACGGCCAAAATGATATAATAAGACTATGATAGACAGAATCAAACGGCTTGAAAATTTATTTTTGCAGGAAATCAACTCCATTATCTCCCGCATGACCGCGGCGGGCCATTTGGGCGGCTTTGTAACCATTACCGCCGTGCATGTGGCCAAAGATTTGGCCTCGGCCAAAGTGTATTTTTCCGTGTTCGGCAGCCCCGAGGACAAAAAGAAAACGCAGGAGCAGCTGTCCCTGCTGCGCAAAGAGCTCGGCGCGCTGCTGCGCCACCGGCTGCATTTAAAACGCATTCCGTCTTTCAGCTTTGAATATGACGACACGCCCGAAAAAGCCAGCCGCGTGGAAAGCATTTTTAAAGTCATAGAAAAAGAACACGAACATGAAAACTAATCCGTCTTCTTTTAAGCAGATTTGGCAGGCCGTGCAGAACGGCCAAAACTTTTTCGTCGCCGGACATTTAAATCCGGACGGGGATTCCTTGGGCTGCACGCTGGCCGTGTGCTCGCTCCTGGAGCGTCTGGGCAAAACCGCCTATGCGTACGCTTCGCCGGCTATCGGTACGGATTTGCTGTTTTTGCCGGGGCTGGAGAAAATCCATGTCAGCGAGCTGCCGCCCAAACCGCAGTTTGACACGGTCATTTTATTGGAATGCTCCGACCGCAAACGCGGCGGCGATTTGGAAAGCGTGTTGCAGAACGCCAAGACCCTGGTTAATATAGACCACCATTTGGTCAGCGACGCATACGGCAACGTCAATCATATTGATTCCGCGGCTTCATCCACCGCCGAAATTATTTTCCAGCTTTTTGAAGCCAGCCCGGACAGCCTGCTGCCCACGCCCGATGAGGCCACCTGCCTATATACGGGCCTGGTAACGGATACGGGCCGCTTCCTGCATACCAATACGACGGCCGAAGCCCTACGCGTGGCTTCCGCGTTGGTGGCTTTGGGCGCGGACGTAAACAAAATCAACCAGGTCATTTATTTCACCAAATCGTACACCGAGCTGAAACTCCTGGGCCGCGCGCTGGAAAAAATGCACCTGCTTTTCCAAAACAAATACAGCGAAATCGTGCTGACGCAGGTCGATTTTGAGCCGCTTAACGCCGTGCCTTCGCAGACGCAGGGCATTGTCAGCCAGCCCACCATGATCCCGGGGGTGGAAGTGTCGGCCCTGATTAAAGAAGAACCGGACAAAGTGTCGGTCAATCTGCGCTCGCGCAACCATATAGACGTCAGTTCTATCGCCCAAAAATTCGGCGGCGGCGGCCATGCCCGTGCCGCGGGGTTTAAGGTAACGGGCAAGCCCGTACAGACGGTGGCGCAGGAGCTGGCCGAAACCGTACGGGAAGTACTGGCCCATGCAAAGCACTGAGCTGACCGGTCTGCTGCTGATAGACAAACCGCAAAATTTTACCTCCAATGATATTGTGGCCGTCGCGCGCCGCGCGCTGGGCGTCAAACGCATCGGCCACAGCGGCACATTAGACCCTATGGCTACGGGGCTTTTAATAGTCCTGGTGGGCCGCGGGGCTACGCGCCTGCAGGAACGCTTTTTAAAACTGCCCAAAGTGTACCGTGCCGAACTGACGCTGGGAGCGGAAACGGACACCTGGGACGCGCAGGGACAAATCCTAAAAGAAATGCCCGTGCCCGCGCTGACCGCCGCGCAAATCCGCGCCGCGGCAGAGGGTCTGACGGGCGAAGTGCGCCAGCAAATCCCCCCGTTCAGCGCCAAAAAAATAAACGGGCGCAAAATGTATGACCTGGCCCGTGCGGGGCAGGAAGTGGAAGCGCGTTTTAACACGGTGCAGATCTCGGCTTGGGAAGATATTGTTTTTGACGGAAAAAATAAAATATCTTTTACCCTGTGCTGTTCCTGCGGCACCTATGTACGCGCGCTGGGGCTGATGCTGGCCCGCGCACTGGGCACGACGGGGCATTTAACCGCGCTGCGCCGCCTGAAAATAGGGGATTTTGACGTATGCAACGCCCTGGACGGCGCCCTGCTGAAAACCGCGCCGCGGCAGGAAATTGTAAAATTTATAAAAGAGCCTGTTTTATGAAACAAAAAAATTTTATTACGGTAGGGACTTTTGACGGCGTACATTTGGGGCACCGGGCTTTGTTTAGCCGCCTGGAACAGCTGGCGGTACTGCACCAAATGCGCCCGCTGGTGCTGTATTTCCCCTATCCGCCCAAAACGCTTTTATCCCCCCGCCCCGAAATGACGGTGCTGTCCACCCCGCCGGAGAAAAAGGATCTTTTCAAGGCCTGCCTGGCCGACGCGCCGCAGGAGCTGGATTTTTTGGCGTACCGCGAATATTCGCCGGAGCAGTTCTTTAAAAAAGTGCTCCTGGAAAAATATCGCTGCGGCGGTATTTTGGCAGGGCCGGACTTTGCCTTCGGCAAAAACCGCCAGGGGAACGACCAATGGCTTAAAGAAAAATGCGCGCAGGCCAAGCTGCCTTTTGAAGTGCTGCCGTTTTATGACGCGCCGGACGGAGCGAAAATTTCTTCTTCTCTTATCCGCAAAACGCTGGCCGAAGGAAATATCCCGCAGGCCAATGCCATGCTCGGCCGCCGCTACAGCCTGGAAGGGCGGGTGGTAACGGGCAAAAAACTGGGGCGCAAGCTGGGGTTTCCGACGGCCAACCTGGACATCAATTTTTACAAACTCCTGCCGCTGGGCGTCTTTGCCGTCAAAGTACGCGTGGGCAAAAAGTTTTACCGCGGCATTTGTAACATCGGCTTCCGCCCGACGGTCAACCCCATAGACTCCATTATCCCGCTGACCGAAGTGCACATTTTGGACTTCAGCCGGTCCATTTACGGACGGCGCATAGAAGTGTTCTTTTATGACAAAATACGCGGCGAAGTGAAATTTAACGGACTGGACGAACTCAAAGCCCAGCTATCACGCGACAAACAAACCGCCCGGGAATGGATAACGGATAAGGATTTGCAAAACTAAAACCCCGCCGAAGCGGGGTTTTTAAAACTGCAATTCATAGACCGGCGTACCGGCATTACTAATACGCTCCGTTTTAGGACCAAAACTGCCACAGATACGCTCCCCCAGGCTGCCAGAAGTCTTCTGGGGATAGCAAATGCCGATTTCAGTGTGTGCGGAGTCGCGGCCATAATAATCCAACTGAACATAACGCGTACCATAAAAAATTGCATTTGGGACAATAGTTATGATACCAATGGGAGTTCCTGCATAGATGTATCTGTCCGTGGCTTCCATTTCTTTTTTGGTATAAGGAATTGAAATGTCCAATGCTTCCAAACTGGCCGTTTGTTTGCTGGTGGCCATTTGATAACGCATTTGCGCGTCGCGTATGGAACGCAACAAAGGAAGAGCTTTGGTAATACGTGCCCGCTCCACCGCCACTTGATAATTCGGCCACGCCACCGCCGCCAAAATACCTATAATCAGCACCACTACTAACAACTCTATCAAGGTAAAACCCTTTTTCATTTTTTTGCCCCTATAACGGTGTTTAATCAAACAAAAACGTCTTTTAACGGCTTTTTGTTTTCGCCACGTATAGGGTATAAAAAAAAAAAAACAGGTCAAGGGTAGGCGGTTTTAACGGCAAAATTCAACAAAAAAAACAACCAATAAGACAAGATAACACCCTGAAAACAGGCGGGGTCCGAAAACCCCGCCCGTGAGCATCATTTATCAAACCTCCGGAGTGCTCCGGAGGAAATCATTTATTGCTTTCTCGTGTTTCCGGAGCAAAAAGCACCTCATAAAAGCTGCGGCTGTCCACCTCTTTTCGAGGCTGTACCAAAGAGGTATAACTTGTCGGTACACGTATCCGAGATACCCCTTGCACACGGCGCAATAAATTATTGCCAGTATCCACGAAATACAACATATCATACGGATTAATGACCATTGCCCCTGGATAAGCTAAATCTGCGTCCCAAGCATTAATACTGTCTCCGTTGTACCCACGCTTTCCGCTTCCGGCCACACTTTCCACCCCTGCACGCCGATTATACAAATCCACCGTTATACGACGTATACGCTGATTATCGGTATCCGCTACATAAATTCTCCCAAAACGGTCCAAAGCCAGCCCCGTAGGATCGTTAAAACGGGCATCCGTGGCCCGGCCGGAATTATCCCCCTCATCTCCCGCATGGCCACTGCCGGCCAACGTTAGAATGTGCCCGCTGTGACGGTCTACAAAACGGATTTTATGGTTGCCCGTATCAGCTATATATAAGTTATCATGTTTATCAAATAAAATCGCCGTAGGGCGGTTTAAACTGGCACGAATTGCAAAATCCCAGTCTCCGTTATCTCGGGGCTGTCCATCCCCCGCCACCGTAGTTAGTTTGCCCGTGATTCTATCTACTACGCGAATACGGTGATTTCCGGTATCGGCGATAAACAAATTTCCTTTAGAATCCAATGCCACTCCGGAGGGATTGTTCAGCGACGTATTTTTGGCTTTGGCCCCTTCGCCTTCATAACCGCGCCTGCCGTTACCTGCCACCGTATGCAAATAGCCTCTGATATCCAACAATCGGATACGCTGGTTACCCGTATCCGCAATATACAGGTTTCCCATACGGTCAAATGCTAAAGCGGTAGGACCGTTTAATTGAGCCATATCGGCATTTCCGCCGTCATTGGCAAAACCGGGTTTTCCTGTTCCGGCTATAGTTTCAATTTCTCCGGTACGCACATTAATACGACGCACGCGGTGATTGCGCGTATCAGCGATATAAATATTGTTCCAGCGGTCTATAGCCAGCCCCATCGGATTGGCAAAACGCGCAAATTGGGCATCCCCGCCATCCCCCGCATAAGCACGTTTACCGGCCACTCCGGCGATATCTTCAATAAAGCCTACTTCGCTCAAGCGCACAGCGGCAAAAGCAATGCAACAGACTAGCATGACCGATACTATGCATATAAAACGCTTCATATTTGTTCTTTCCTTTTTTCATACTAACAAAAACAAGCCAAACATGCAAACGGACCTTTCAAGCCGAATAATAATTTGTTAAAATAATTACAAGGAAGTTTAGCATTCAGCCGCATTCAAAGCGGAACATATCACGAGGAATTACATGATTATACTTTTCTTAAACTGCGGCAGTTCCTCAGTCAAGTACAGCGTATATGACTGGGACAAAAAACGCAGCCTGGCCGCCGGGACGGTGGAACGCGTCGGCATTGCCGGTTCTTTTATTACCCACGAACGCCCGGGCAAAGAGGCTTTTGAACTAAAACACGATTGTAAAAACCACAAAGACGCCATTAACCTGGTAATTGATACACTGACCAGCAAAGAGCACGGCGTTATTGAAAACACCAAAATGATTTCCGCCGTCGGGCACCGTATCGTACACGGCGG
>CALUVA010000069.1 GCA_944324105.1 uncultured Elusimicrobiales bacterium | reverse complement strand
GCCTGCGCGGCGGCCAGGCGCGCTATAGGCACGCGGAAGGCCGAGCAGGACACATAGTTGAAGCCCTGGCGGTGGCAGAATTCCACGCTGTCGGGGTCTCCGCCGTGTTCGCCGCAGATACCGATTTTCAGGTTTTCTTTGGCGTCGCGGCCTTCGTTGACGGCGTGCTCAATGAGCATACCCACGCCGCGCTGATCCAGCGTCTGGAACGGGTCGGCTTCCAAAATGCCTTGTTTGAGGTATTCGGGCAGGAAGGAGCCGATGTCGTCGCGCGAGAAGCCGAAGGTCATCTGCGTCAGGTCGTTGGTGCCGAAGGAGAAGAAATCCGCCTCCTGCGCCACGTCGTAAGCCAGCACCGCCGCACGCGGGATTTCAATCATGGTGCCCACGGAGAAGTTGAGTTTTTTGACTTTGGTTTTGGCAACCACTTCGTCATACACTCTGCGGATAATGGCTTTCTGCTGTACAATTTCGTTGACGTCACAGGTCAGCGGGATCATCACTTCCGGCACGGCTTTGACGCCTTCTTTAATCAGTTCGGCGGCCGCTTCAAAAATAGCGCGGGACTGCATTTCCGTAATTTCGGGATACGTTACGCCCAGGCGGATACCGCGGTGGCCCATCATCGGGTTGACTTCGTGCAGACCGGCGGCGCGTTCCTGGAAGGTGGCCATATCAATGCCCAGGGCTTTGGCCAGCTCCTGCTGTTTGGCGGGCAGGGTCGGCACGAACTCATGCAGCGGCGGATCCATTAAACGGATGGTTACGCTGTAAGGAGCCATGGCTTTGATGGTGGCCTTGATGTTTTTCTTCATGTACGGGAAAAGCTCGTTTACGGCTTTTTTGCGTTCTTCTTCGTTGCCGGAGAGAATCATTTTGCGCAGAATGAAAAGCGGTTCATCGGAGTTTTTGCCGTAGAACATGTGTTCAATGCGGAACAGGCCGATGCCTTCGGCGCCGAATTTGCGGGCATTTTCCGCGTCTTCGGGCGTGTCGGCGTTGGCGCGGACTTTCATGGTGCGTACGGAATCGGCCAGTTTTAAGAAAGCGGCCAAATTCTTGTTGCCTTCGCCGGCGGCTAACATCTTCAGGGCGCCGTCATACACCCAGCCTTTGGTGCCGTTTAACGTGATGCTGTCGCCTTCTTTATAGGTTTTGCCGCCCATTTTGACGGTTTTTTTGGCATTGTCCAATTCCAGCTCGCTGCAGCCTACGATGCAGCATTTGCCCCAGCCGCGCGCCACCAGGGCCGCGTGGGAGGTCATACCGCCGCGCTGGGTCAAAATACCCGCCGCCGCGCGCATGCCTTCAATGTCTTCGGGGTTGGTTTCTTCGCGGATCAGAATGGCGTTTTCTCCGGCGGCTTGCAGTTTGATGGCATCGTCGGAATTAAAAACGATTTTGCCGCAGGCGCCGCCCGGGCCGGCCGGCAGGCCTTTGGCGATGGGTTTTACGCCCGCTTCGGCTTTGGGGTCAATGGCGGGCAACAGCAGTTCGCCCAGCTGGTGCGGGGTCACGCGCAGGACGGCAGTTTCTTTGTTAATCAGGCGTTCTTTAAGCATGTCCAGCGCCATCTGCACCGCTGCGGTGCCGTTGCGTTTGCCCACGCGGCACTGCAACATCCACAGCGTACCGTGTTCAATGGTAAATTCAATATCCAGCATGTCGTGGAAGTGTTTTTCCAGACGTTTCTGTATGGCGTCCAGCTCTTTGTACACTTTGGGCATTACTTTTTCCAGCGTCGGCAGGTGGGCCGAGTGGGCGTTAGCGGACCATTTGTTCATCGGGGACGGGGTGCGGATACCGGCCACTACGTCTTCGCCCTGGGCGTTGATGAGGTATTCGCCGTAGAAGTGGCTGTCTCCGTTGCCCGGGTTGCGCGTAAAGGCCACGCCGGTGGCGGAAGTGTCGCCCATGTTGCCGAACACCATGGTCTGCACGTTGACGGCCGTGCCCCAGTCGTGCGGGATGTTTTCAATATTGCGGTAGGCAATGGCGCGTTTGCCGTTCCAGGAGGCAAACACCGCGCCGATGGCGCCCCAGAGCTGTTCGGTCGGATTGTCGGGGAAGTCTTTACCCAGTACTTTTTTGACCGTTTTCTTAAATTCCGCGCACAGTTTTTTGAGCTCTTCGGCCGGGATTTCCGTATCGTCATGGACTCCGAGTTTTTCTTTGACCTGCTCCATCATGCCGTCCAAAATTTTGCGGATGCCTTCGCCGTCTTTGGGCTCAATGCCGGCGGCTTTTTCCATCACCACGTCGGAATACATCATAATCAGGCGGCGGTAGGCATCATAGACAAAGCGTTCGTCGCCGGTTTTGGCAATCATGCCCGGAATGGTTTTTTCCGTCAGACCGATGTTCAAAATCGTTTCCATCATGCCCGGCATGGACGCGCGCGCGCCGGAGCGCACGGACACGAGCAGCGGGTTTTTCTCGGAGCCGAACTGTTTTTTGGTCAGTTTTTCCACTTTTTTGAGGTTGGCTTCCACGTCGGCTTTTAAGGTTTTGGGGTAGGTTCTTTTGTTGTTCCAGTAGTAAGTGCAAACTTCGGTAGTAATGGTAAATCCGGGAGGGACGGGCAGTTTTAAGGTTCCTGCCATTTCGGCCAGGTTGGCGCCTTTTCCGCCCAAAAGTTCTTTCATTTTTCCGTTTCCGTCGGCTTTGCCGCCGCCGAAAGCGTACACCATTTTAGCCTGCTTTTTGGCCGCCGGTTTTTTGGCGGTTTTCTTCACAGTTTTTGTTGCCATGGTTTCTTGTCTCCGTATAATAGATGCGGGGCGCGTAACGACGGGCGGCCCCGTAAAACTGTCTTGCATCCTTCCTATTGTATTATATTTCCTTTGTAAAATAAAGAATTTTTTGCCGAGAGAGAGCCAAAGGGCCCAAAAATTTTTGGGCCCTTGCAAAATAAAAAGGCGGGCCCTGTCCGCAGGCTAAATGTGGGTCTAAAAAATATGTGTTGATGGGCCCTAGGGCCCTGGTTGTTTCCCGTCGGAAAAGTTATGCTGTATGTAGAAAGCAGGGCAGCCGGAGCCGTAAAGGGGGTAGTTATGAACAATATGGTATTGACCCGCAAAGTGCAAGTGATGAAAAAGCGCCGCCTGGAGCGCGAAATCGCCTGGGTCAAGCGCGAATTTAAAGATTTTAAGACTGTCAGCGATATTGACATTTATAATACGGAGCGTTACGCCAGCCTGCATTTGGGTGTACATTTTCTCTAATTTATTCATACCTCCTCCTACAAAACCCCTCGCCCGCCGGGTTTATAACCCTCCCGGCGGGCGTACCCTTGTTTATGAAAAAGATTTTGTTGAACAAAAGCCCATATATGATATACTCAATAAGGTATGGGATGGATTTTTTCTGTTGCTAAAGATATTTTGCAAGGATTGTTGCTTTTTTGGTGCCCGTGCGGCAGAATTTCCCGCCGCAGTTATGTGCGTTTTTATGTTTTTGTTTGGACGGCGGGCATCATTTTGGCCATATGGAGCGCTGTTACCAAAAATGATTCTTTAGAGTCCTTCCTGTTATTGCTTATTATATGGCTGTGCGTCGCTTTTTTTATGGCCGCTGTGCGCCGCGGGCATGATTTGGGGTATTCCGGCTGGTATACGCTGGGGCATTTTTGGCGTTTTTCGGAGTATCTGCGCCTGTTGGGTCAAACGGAGGGGAAACCCTCTACAAATGACTACGGACCGCCTAGGACTGACTGAGTTTTTGCCGCTTTGGCCCTTTACGCATATGTATGCGGTTGAAAGGGCTTTTTATTTGCTATAATAAATTGTACTCTGGTACAAAAAACTAAAAAGGAGAAGGTTGGACTCCGGCTCGGCGTTTCCTAAGGAGATGGGACGCTTGGTCGCACAGTTTTCAGCCTAAGTGTAAAATAAAATGGTACTTTCCGTACAAGACAGAAAAGACATCATCAGCAAATTTCAGAGCAGCCCCAACGACACCGGCTCCGCCGCCGTGCAGATTGCTCTGATTACTGAACGCATCAGCTATATTTCCAATCACCTCAAAGCCAATCCGAAAGATTTCGCCGGCGAACGGGGCCTGAACAAACTGGTCGGCCAGCGCAAACGGCTGCTTGCTTATTTGAAAAAATCCGACTTTGCCAAATACCAGCAAGTCACCAAAGAACTCAAATTAAGGAAATAATCAGTCATGGAAAATTTCAACCATAATTTTGACATCCACTCTTTGGACGTGGAAGTCGGTGGTCAGACGCTGAACCTGCAGACGGGCCTCATCGCCCGCCAGGCCGACGGCGCCGTCATGGTGACGTGGGGGGAAACCAAAGTCCTCGCCACCGCCGTGTGCACCAAAGAGCAAAAGCCGGGTATTTCCGACTTTATGCCCCTGACCGTCAACTATAAAGAACGCACCTACGCCGCCGGCAAAATCCCGGGCGGTTTTTTTAAGCGTGAAGGCCGCGCCAGCAAGAAAGAAACCCTTTCTTCGCGCATTATTGACCGCACCCTGCGCCCGATTTTCCCCGAAGGTTTCGCCTGCGAAACCAACGTAACGGCCATGGTGCTGTCTTCGGACGATTTGCACGGCTCCGATGTAATCAGCGTGCTGGCCTCTTCGGCCGCGCTGGTTATTTCTTCCATTCCGTTTAACGAGCCTGTCGCCGCAGTGCGTATTGGCCGCATCAACGGCCAGTACATCGTCAACCCCACCAAACCCCAGGAAGCCGAGTGCGATATGGACCTGGTTATCGCCGGTTCTGCCCAGGGTCTGCTGATGGTGGAAGGCGGCGCCAAAGAAGTGGAAGAAGAAGCCATTATCAAAGCCATGGAAGTGGCAAAGCCGGAAATTGACAAAATGTGCGCCGTGCAGCTTAAACTGCGCGAACTTTGCGGCAAGCCCAAATTTGCTTATAACGTGGAAAAACTGCCGCAGGAAGTGGCCGATTTGGCCAACGGCAAATTCCGCGAAGAAGCCAAAAAGATTTTGCACGCTTTTTCCGACAAACAAACCCGCGACCTGCAGGTGGCCCAGCTCAAAGCCTCTTTTACCGAGGAGCTGACCCCGACGTACGGCGATAACGCCGCCACCTATGCCGCCGTGGCTTTGGAAAACATTATGTATGAAGAATCGCGCGCCATGGTGCTCAATGAAGGCGTGCGCGTGGACGGACGCAAACCCGAAGAAATCCGTCCCTTAAGCTCTATGGTCGGCCTGCTGCCCCGCGCCCACGGCTCTGCGCTGTTTACGCGCGGACAGACGCAGTCCCTGGCCGTCTGCACGCTCGGCACGCCCGATGACCAGCAGATGATTGAAGGCCTGGACGAAACGACCTACGAACGCTTTATGCTGCACTATAACTTCCCGGGTTTTGCCACGGGCGAATGCAAACCGGACCGCAGCCCCGGCCGCCGCGAAATCGGCCACGGGGAGTTGGCCCGCAGAGCTTTAATGCCCCTGCTGCCCAGTGAAGAAGAATTCCCGTACACCATTCGCGTGGTGTCCGATATTATGGAATCCAACGGCTCTTCCTCCATGGCCAGCGTCTGCGGCGGCTCCCTGTCGCTCTTTGACGCGGGCGTACCGATGAAAGCCGCCTGCTCTGGCATCGCCATGGGCGCCATTTCCGGCGAAGGCAAATTCGTCGTTCTGTCAGATATTATGGGCTTGGAAGACCACCTGGGAGATATGGACTTTAAACTGACCGGTTCCAGAAAAGGCATCACGGCTTTCCAGATGGACGTTAAACTGAAAACCGGTATTCCTTTGGACGTGCTGCGCCAGGCCATCGCCCAGGCAACCCGCGGCCGCATGCACATCATGGACCATATGGAAAAAACCATTTCCGCTCCTAAAACAAGCGTTTCCCGCTTTGCGCCGGTGATTTTCAAAATGAGAATCCCCGTGGACAAAATCGGCGCGCTCATCGGCCCGGGCGGCAAGAACATCAAACGCATTACCGAATCCACCGACACCAAGATTGACATTGAAGAAAACGGTACGGTAACCATTGCCGCGTCCAACGCCGACAAGCTGGACCAGGCCAAAGCCGAAATTGAAATGATGACGGCCGAAGCCGAAGTGGGCAAAATTTACAAAGGCAAAGTGGTGTCCATACAGCCCTTTGGCGCCTTTGTGGAAATTCTGCCCGGAAAAGACGGACTGCTGCATATTTCCGAAATTGAAAAACACCGCATCAACAAGGTGGAAGACGTACTGCACCTGGGCGATACGGTGGAAGTCAAATGCGTGGAAATTGACACCAA
>CALUVA010000068.1 GCA_944324105.1 uncultured Elusimicrobiales bacterium | reverse complement strand
TTGTATTCGGCCACCAATGACAGCCAGGAGCAGGTGCTGGCCAAACCGGCTTCCGTCAATGAAAAGGCCGGGGCCGAAGCCGCCGCCACGCTGGCTTCCACCGCGCTGATTAACCTGCGCGGCGGCATTGTGTATTTGCTGGCCTATCCGTATGACTGCCTGGAGCAGAAAATGTCCAAAATCCTGCCCGTCATTGAAGGGGCGGATATGATAGAGGATTTCGGCCTGGGCGATTTGACGGCCTATAAAAAGCAGACGCAGGAAATTTTAAATGAAATTTCCCAGTACCAGTCCGCTTCCGGCGGTTTTGCCTACTGGCCCAATGCATTGCCGGATCCGTATGTAACCGCTTATACGCTGGAAACGGCTTACCGCGCCAAACGCGCCGGATACACGGTGGACGAAGCCGCGCTTAAGCGTGCGGCGGCGTGGCTCAAAGGCGTATTTGGCAAAGACCAGCAGAAAGCCTATCCGTATTCGGCGGCGGAAAACGATACCGCCCGCGCCTATGCGGTGCTGGCGCTGTCTTTGTACGGCGAAAAAATGGAAGGCCAGTTTAATAACCTCTATAATAAGCGCAACACGCTGAGCGCGCCCGCGCAGGCCTATTTGCTGCTGGCGGCTTTGCATCTAAACCAGGGCGCCGACGTCAAGCTCAAGCTGGCGCAGGAACTGTTAAACCGCCAGCAGACAGGCAGCCAGACGGTGCATTTTTCTTCCGGGGAAGCACAGCCCTGGCTGCATATGACCGATGTCAAAGTAACAGCCCTGGCGCTGGAGGCCTTGCTGGTGGTGGGCGACTATCTGCCCCAGCCTTACCGCGCCGTGCAGTGGCTGACGGACCAGCTGGGAAAAGAAGGATACTGGATTAACACCAGCGCCAATGCGGCGGTGTTCGGTGCGCTGAACGCCTATTACAAGCTCAAAGAATCCGTGGAGCCGGACTTTACCGCCTCCGTGTCTTTGGACGGCAAAAACCTGCTGACCCAGTCCTTTAAGGGCCGCACGCTGCAAACCGTGCGCGGCGTATGGCCGTTTGCGCAGGTGTATCAGCATGCCAACCAGGCGCGCGTGCGTTTTGTCAAAGCCGGTGCCGGTACACTTTACTATACCCTGTGGCAGACCTACGCTCCCGCAGCTTATACAGACAGCGTCAATGCGGGGTTTGAAGTGTCCCGCTCTATCACGGACTTGCAGGGCAAGGCCGTAACAGAATTTAAGGCGGGCCAGCGCTATAAAGTAACGCTGAAAACCCGCAGCACGGCCTCGCGCAGTTTCGTGGTGCTGGAAGATTTTATTCCGGCGGGTTTTGAAATCGTCAATACCTCTTTGGCCACCGAAAGCCAAGAGCAGGCCGCGTCTTTGAACAATGCCGCCTGGGGCGGTTTTGAGCGCGATGAAAAATACGATGACCGTATCGTCATTTTTGCCGATTACCTGACCGAAGGCGAACACGAATATTCCTACCTGGTGCAGGCCTCCGTGGCGGGCGACTTTGCCTACCCCAGCCTGTGGGCCAGCCAGATGTATGATCCGGCCGTGTTCGGCCGCAATGCGACCTCGCGCATGGTGATTAAACCCTGATGAAACGCGCGGCGTGTGTGCTGTGGCTGCTGTTTTGTATGCTTCCCCGTCCTTTGGGCGGGGAAGCGCTTTCCGCGCCCGCCGCACCTTCTTCCGCCGCTTCCGTACAGCTCTTTGACCGCGCGGGGCGGCCCCTGCGTTCTTTTCTTTCCGAGAGGGAAACCTACTCTGAGCCCGTTTCCCTGTCCGATATTTCCCCGTGGCTGGTGCTGGCCGCCGTAGCGGCCGAGGACCGGCGTTTTTATACCCACGCGGGCGTGGACGCCCGCGCGGTACTGCGCGCGCTGTGGCAGAACCTGCGCGGCGGGGGGGTGGTGTCCGGCGCGTCCACCATTACGCAGCAGCTGGCGCGCGCCATTGAGCCGCGCCCCAAAACCCTGTGGGGGAAAATATGGGAAGCCTGGGACGCGCTGAAACTGGAGCGGGAAAAAAGCAAAGAGGAAATTTTGCAGGATTATTTCAACGCGCTGGAATTTGGCAATATGACCCAGGGCGTGCAGGCCGCGGCCAAATTTTATTTCGGCGTGCCGGCTTCGGCGCTGTCTTTGGCGCAGAGTGCGTTATTGGCGGGGCTGATACAGTCCCCCGCGCGTTTAAACCCGCTTAAAAACCCCAAGGGCGCGCTTGTGCGCCGCGGGCGGGTGCTGGAAGCTATGCGCAAAAACGGCTTTATTACGGACGAACAATACGATTTGGCCATGAAAGAGCCGCTGGGGCTTTCGCGCGGGGAGCGGCCTTTTTCTGCGCCGCATTTTGCGCGGCGCGTCTATGAAATGGCGCCGGACGCGGCGCGCGTGTATACCACGCTGGATAAAGATTTGCAGCTGTATGCCGAACGCGCGGTGCTGAACCATTTATCCAAACTCAAAGACAACAATGTCACCAATGCCGCCGTGGTGGTGTTGGACAATGCCACGGGCGGCGTGCTGGCTTATGTGGGCTCGGCCGATTTTTATGACGAGGCGCACAGCGGGCAGGTGGACGGTGCGGCGGCTTTGCGCCAGCCCGGCTCCTCCTTAAAACCGTTTGTATATGCGCTGGCTTTGCAAAACGGCCTGACCGCCGCCAGCGTGCTGCAGGATGAAGACACGTTTTTTGAAGGAGGGTTCCGCCCGCGCAATTATGACGAAAGTTTCCACGGAGGGGTGTCCGTGCGCCGCGCGCTGGCGTGCTCTTACAATGTGCCTGCCGTCAAAGCGGCCGAACCGCTGGGGGCGGCGCGCCTGCTGAATTTGTTGCATGATTTGGATTTCCGCTCTTTAAGCCGCGCGCCGGATTTTTACGGCCTGGGGCTGGCGCTGGGCGGGGGAGAAGTAACCCTGTTGGAGCTGGCCAATGCCTACGCCGCGCTGGCCCGCGGCGGAGAGGTACGCCCCGTGGTGTTTGCTTCACAGCCGCGCCTGGCCACCCGCACCAAGCGCAGGCAGGCCCTGCCGCCGGACGTCAGCTATATCATTACGGATATTTTGTCCGACAATGCCGCGCGTGCCGACGCTTTTGGCCTTAATTCCCCTTTAAATATGCCTTTTCCCGCGGCGGCCAAAACGGGCACCAGCAAAGATTACCGCGACAATTTTGCCGTAGGCTATACCCCGCGTCTGACCGTGGCCGTCTGGGCGGGGAATTTTGACGCTTCCTCCATGCAAAAAGTATCGGGCATATCCGGCGCCGCTCCCATTATGCACGACGTGCTTTTGTATGCCCATGACAGGTATCCTTCCAGTGCCTTTGAGCGGCCCGCGGGGATTAACGCCGCTTTGGTGTGTGAGGAAAGCGGCCTGCTGGCGGGGCCGGACTGCCCGCATACGCGCGAAGAACTTTTTATCTCGGATACCGTGCCGCAAAAAGTCTGTGACGGGAAGCATGAAGCATCGGCCGCCGCGCTGCAAATTCTTTTCCCCGTGCGCGGCGACGTGTTTAAATACGACCCCGCTCTACCCTCCGCTGGTCAGCAGCTGCATTTTAAAACGGCCGGTGCGCAGGGGCCCTGTGTATGGACGCTGAACGGGGAGCGATTGGAAGGAGATGGGGCGGACATTTGGTGGCCGCTTGAAAAGGGCAAGTTTGCCCTGGAAGCGGCCTGCGGCGGGCAAGAGGCGCAGACGCAATTTACGGTATTGTAAAAGATAAACAGCCAAGCGGAAGGTATACGGAAATAAATTTTGCATGACCTGATTTATAGGATTAGCGCTTACAGTAAGTAAAGCCATTCTATCCCTTGTTTCAGAAACTTATCCCTCTTCCTCCGCCGCAGTCGTTTTCCTGTTGTTCTTTTTGCTGAAAAAACGGGTCAGGCTTGACTCGTTTTTTTTTTTGATACCCTGTACGGGGAAAGGGAAAAAACTCCTGTCGTTTGATTTTGGGTCGTTTAAACCCCTGTACAGAGAGAAAAAATGAGAAAAGGCTTTACGTTGATTGAATTATTGGTGGTCGTATTAATTATAGGCATTTTAGCTGCCGTAGCTTTGCCGCAATATGAAAAAGCGGTAATCAAAAGCAAAGTGGCAGTTTTATTGCCTTGGTTGAAAGAATTAAAACGCGGTCGGGATTTATACGTGCTGGAAGGGGGAACAAAAGTTTGTTTGGATTTGGAGGCATTTGCACAGGCGGCCGGAATCTCTTATTTTAAAAGTCAGTTGCTGGAAACGAACAGAAAGCTTTATTGTGATACCAAGCTGTGGGTTACACAAGGCATATCATTTCACTCCGTCAACGGGGGCATTCTGTCTGATTCTTTTAAACCAAATAAGAAAGATAATAAGGGCTTTTTTATATATATGGTGCTCAATCCAAGTTCGGCAGCAATGCTGGATGTAGAAGTAGGCAGTATATTTTGTATGCCGTCTTCCAATTGGGGGGATAAAATGTGCGCCGCTATTTCCGCATCGGAAAAACGCACTTGCCGGTATGGTTCCTCCAGTAGCCCATGTTATCAGATGTATTAATAATAACTGTCTAAAAGGCGACCGAGGAAAGATATGTATTTTTTAACATAGCCTTAAGACAGGTTTTTCTGTGCCTACTGCGGCGTATGGCGGTGTTTTGTTTTAGTCTAAATACCTTTTTACTCCTGTACAGATCGTTTTCCCCGTCAAAACAAGGAAATTAAAACCCCGCCTTTCGGCGGGGTTTTTGATGGGGTTATTTTTCTTCTTTTCTTTTTAAAGCCGCTTTGATCAGGCCGTCAAACAGCGGGTGCGGGCGCAGCGGGCGGGAGCCGAATTCGGGGTGGAACTGGCCCGCAATAAAATACGGGTGGTCTTCGCGTTCCACGATTTCCGGCAGCACGCCTTCGTGCCAGCCCGTTACCTTCAGGCCCGCTTCACGCAGTTGTTTGACGTAAGCGGGGTTTAATTCGTAGCGGTGGCGGTGGCGTTCCTGGATTTGGTCTTTGCCGTAGAGTTTATGGGCCAAAGAGCCTTTTTCCAAATCCGCCGTATAATTGCCCAGGCGCATGGTGCCGCCTTTGTAAACCACGTTTTTCTGCTGGGGCGTCAGGTCCACCACCGGGTCTTTGGTCTGCGGGTCAAACTCGGTGGAGTTGGCCCCAGTCAGCCCGCAGAGGTTGCGCGCCGCTTCAATCACCGCACACTGCATGCCCACGCAAATGCCCAAAAACGGCACTTTGTTTTCGCGTGCGTAGCGCACGGTGTCTATTTTACCTTCAATGCCGCGCGTGCCGAAGCCGCCCGGGATTAAAATGCCGTCGGCGTCTTTTAACTTTTTGGCCACGTCGTCCTTTTCCGTATTGACGTAGAGGATTTCCACCTTGGCGTCATTGTTCATGCCCGCGTGGCGCAGGGCCTCACAGACGGATTTATAGGCGTCCTGCAATTCGGAATATTTACCCGCAATGGCGATTTTAACCGTCTTGGACGGGTGGAGGGCCTTTTCAAAGAATTTAAACCATTTGGCGTCCACCGCGTGTTTGGGCTTGAGGTCCAGCAGTTCCAATACCTGTTCGTCCACTTTTTGTTTGTAGAAATTCAGCGGCACTTCGTAAATGGATTTGGCGTCGGCGCATTCAATGACCGCCTTGGCCGGCACGCTGCAGAACAGCGAAAGTTTGTTTTTAATCCCTTCGGACAGCGGCTTTTCCGTGCGGCAGATGAGCATGCTGGGCTCTATGCCCACTTCGCGCAGTTTGTTGACCGAGTGCTGTGTGGGCTTGGTTTTCAGCTCCTGCGCCACGGCAATATAGGGCACCAGCGTAACGTGTACGCAGATGACGTTTTTGGGCCCTCTTTCCAGCCGCAGCTGGCGCGCCGCTTCCAAAAAGGGCAGGGACTCAATGTCGCCCACCGTGCCGCCGATTTCTATAATGGATACGTCAAAATCTTTTTCAAACGCGCAGAAGCGTTTTTTGATTTCGTTGGTAATGTGCGGAATGACCTGCACCGTCGCGCCCAAATATTCGCCGCGGCGTTCCTTGTCAATGACGGTCTGGTAAATGCTGCCGGCGGTGTTGGTGTTGGCTTTGGTCATTTCCACGTCCAAAAAGCGTTCGTAATGGCCCAAATCCAAATCCGCTTCGGCTCCGTCCACGGTGACGAACACTTCGCCGTGTTGGTAAGGGCTCATGGTGCCCGGGTCCACATTGATGTAAGGGTCGCACTTAATCATGTTGACCTTCAGCCCGTGCAGCTGCAGCAGCTTGCCGATGCTGGCACCGGAAATGCCTTTGCCCAGCGAGCTGACCACGCCGCCGGTGATGATGATGAATTTGGACATATGTTTCTCCTTACTAAATGTTTAAAAGCGGTGGGGA
>CALUVA010000067.1 GCA_944324105.1 uncultured Elusimicrobiales bacterium | reverse complement strand
CCGTCGTATGTGGTATCCGTACCCGGCACCTGAATATCCAACAGGGAAATATCCGTCGTATAACTTCCGTTAGCCAGCTTATACACTTCATTGGCGCGCGCAATGGATGCCACCATTTGCAAGGCTTCAGCCGCACGGGCGCGTTCCACCGTTTTTTCATACTGCGGCAAGGCAATGGCCGCCAATATACCAATAATCAAAACAACAACTAAAAGCTCTATCAGCGTAAAGCCGGTCTGTTTGAAAGAAAGCGGATGAGATTCTGAATAAAAACATTTCAGAATGACATTGTAAATAAACCCATCTAAAACGCTTTTAGCGGAGCTTTTTTGCGTCAGATACATTTTTGATAAATTTTGCGCATACGCAAAATTTATCAAAAAAAAAAAACAATGCAAGCTCTTTTAAAAATGCCTGCGCACAGACCGCCCGCACCGCCAAGCATTAATGTATAATAAAGTAAATACCCCTTTAGAGGTGATTATGACTAAATCCGGCCGTAAAACCAAAACCGCAGTAAAAACTTCCGCCTTTGATTTTGACGCTTATCTCAAAGACCGCGCCAAACTGGTGGAGAAACACCTTTCCAAATTTATAGACAAAATCCCCAACGCCCCCAGAATTTTAACCGACGCCATGGACTATTCCCTCCAGGCCGGCGGCAAACGCGTGCGGCCGGTGCTGGTTATCGCGGCGGCCGAAGCCTTCGGCAAAAAAGCCTCCGACGTACTGCCCGCCGCCTGCGCGCTGGAAATGCTGCACACCTATTCATTAATTCATGATGATTTGCCCAGCATGGACAACGACGACCTGCGCCGCGGCAAACCCACCAACCACAAAGTTTTCGGCGAAGACCTGGCCCTGCTGGCCGGCGACGCACTGCTGACGTATGTGTTTGAAGTGTTTGCCCAAAACGGCAAAATAAAATCCGTCGGTGCGGCCAACACGCTAAACGCTTTGCAGAATTTTGCACACCGCGCCGGAGCCTCCGGCATGGTGGGCGGCCAAACCGCCGACGTATACGCCGAAGGCATGGGCACGCATGACGCGGCCAGCCTGCGGGCGGAAAAAATTAAAAAGGCTTCCAAAAAACTCGCGGACAAGAGCCTGCATTATTTCCTCTTGCCGCCTTCGGTCAAAGAAACCACGCCCGAAAATGTACTGCTCTACATTCACGCCAATAAAACCGGCGCGCTTATCCGCGCCAGCGTGGAAACCGGCGCGCTGCTGGCCGGAGCGCAGGGAGCGGATTTAAAACACATTCAGAAATATGCCGACTGCATCGGCCTGGTCTTCCAAATCGTGGACGATATTTTGGACGTTACCGCCACGGCCAAGCAGCTGGGCAAATCCAACAGCGACGCGCAAAACGGCAAACTGACCTTTGTCAGCCTGTTCGGGCTGGAAGGCAGCCGCAAACACGCGCAGCTGCTTATCGCCAAAGCCCAAAAAGCGCTGGACAGCCTCAAAAATGTCAAACGCAAAAACCTGGCCCCGCTGTATGGCATGGCCGAATTTTTCAAAAACCGCACTTATTAAGGAGTCTGCATGAAAGTACTGCCCACCGTCAAAACCCCCGCCGATTTACGCAACATTAAGCGCGAACTGCTGCCGCAGCTGTGCCAGGAAATCCGCGAGGAAATCATCAAAACCACCAGCAAAAACGGCGGTCACCTGGGCTCCAGCCTGGGCGCGGTGGAAATGATTACCGCCCTGCATTATGTGTTTAACACCCCCAAAGACAAGCTGGTCTTTGACACAGGGCACCAGGCTTACGCGCATAAACTGCTGACGGGACGCCAGGGCAAATTTCACACCATACGCACCAAAGGGGGATTAAGCGGATTTCCCAAAAGAAGCGAAAGCAAATATGACGAATTTGGCGTCGGGCACGCCAGCACGGCCCTGTCGGCCGCGCTGGGCATGGCTATCGCGCGCGACCAAAAAGGCGGCAAAGAAAAAGTGGTGGCCGTAGTGGCCGACGGCGCGCTGACCGGCGGCATGGCCTATGAAGCCATGCAAAACGCGGGCCTGCTGGCTACGGACATGTTGGTGATATTAAACGACAACCAGATGTTTATTTCCAAACGCGTGGGCGCGCTGGGACAGTTTTTAACCAAACTGCTGACCAAAAAATACGTGCAGCTGGCCGAAGAAAAAGCCACCAATTTTTTGAAACGTTTTGACGAAGTGGGCAACAACGCCGCCAAGCTGGCCAAAAAGGCGCGCTCCATTTTATTCCCGGGCACGATTTTTGAAGAAATGGGCTTCCGTTATTTCGGCCCCGTCAACGGCAACGACATCAACGCCATGATTGACGTACTGGAAAGCGTCAAAGACGTCAAAGGCCCCGTCCTGCTGCATGTGGTAACCAAAAAAGGCAAGGGCTATGCCCCCGCCGAAAAAAAACCCACCAAGTTCCACGGGGTGGGCATGTTTGACGCAGACACCGGTGACACCATCGGCAAAAGCGACCGCATCACCTTTACCAAAGCCTTTTCCGACGCGATGATTAAGCTGGCTAAGGCCGACAAAAAAATCAACGCCATTACCGCCGCCATGCCCGAGGGCACGGGGCTGGACGAATTCCGCCATACTTTTCCGCGGCGGTTCTTTGACGTGGGCATTGCCGAAGAACACGCGGCCACCTTTGCCGCCGGCATGGCGGCCGAAGGGTTAAAGCCCGTCGTGGCGGTCTATTCCTCTTTTGCACAGCGCTGTTACGACCAAATCGTGCATGACGTGGCGCTGCAGGATTTGCCCGTCGTGTTCGCGCTGGACCGCGCCGGCCTGGTGGGCGAAGACGGCCCCACGCACCACGGCGTATTTGATTTAAGTTTTCTGCGCAGCACGCCGCACCTGATTATCGCCGCGCCGGCGGACGAAAACGAGCTGGGACACATGCTCAAAACCGGACTGGACAGCGGCAAGCCTTTTGTCCTGCGCTACCCGCGCGGAGCCGGCTTTAACGTGCCCGTGGACAAAGAACTTAAAGCCCTGCCCATCGGCAAAGGCGTATGGCTTAAAAAAGGAAAAGATGTAACCATTGTAGCCATCGGCAACCGCGTACATCCCGCGCTGGAAGCGGCGGAGCTTTTGAAAGAAAAAGGATTGGACGCGGGCGTAATTAACGCACGCTTTGTCAAACCGCTGGACACGGAGATTTTAGATGAGGCCCTGAAAGTGTCCCCCCGCCTGATTACCGTAGAGGATAACGCGCTTTGCGGCGGGTTCGGCTCGGCGGTGGCCGAGTATCTGACGGGGCAGGACAAGCCCTTTCACCTGCTGCGCCTGGGGCTGCCCGACGAATTTGTGGAACACGGCAAAGTCAGCCAACTGTTTGAACAGCTTGGGCTGACGGCACAAAAAATGGCTGAAAAAATCCTGGACTGGAGCAACGCTCATGAAAAAAAATCCTAAAAAACAACGCATTGCCAGTATTGAACACGAAAGCTCTTATATCCGCGCTTACGAAGACATTGAACTGTTAAATAAGCCGGTTATGCGCCCCGTACGCATTGAACTGGAAGTCATGAAGCCGGAGCTGTATTTGCAAAAGTTGGACATTACCCAAACAATCGTTTGTTTCGGTTCCGCGCGCGTACGCCCCGAAAAAGAAGCCAAAGCGTTGGTGGCCCAGGCCAAAAAAGAACTGGCCAAAAACCCCAAAAGCAAAAAACTGCAGGAACGCTTAAGCGAGGCCGAAGGGCTGCTTTCCCTGTCCAAATATTATGAAGTGGGCCGTGAATTTGCCAAACTGGTCGTTAAAAAAGCCAAAAACCGTTTTGCCGTGGTAACAGGCGGCGGGCCGGGCCTGATGGAAGCTGCCAACCGCGGCGCGTTTGAAAACGGCGGCCGCAGCGTGGGCTTTAACATCACCCTGCCGCATGAACAGCACCCCAATCCGTACATCACCAAAAACCTGGCTTTCCTGTTTCACTACTTTGCCATACGCAAGCTGCATTTGGTTATGCGTTCGCGCGCGTTTGTGGTATTGCCGGGCGGATACGGGACTTTTGACGAGCTGTTTGAAATTTTGACGCTGGTCAAAACAGGCAAAAAAGAAGATATCCCCATTATTCTGGTGGGCAAGGAATTTTGGAACTCCGTAGTTAACTTCAATGCCCTGGCTTCTTACGGCGTGATTGACAATGACGAAGCCCGCACCTGCCACATCGTGGATACGGCGCAGGAAGCGTGGGATATTATCGCCAAATTCTACAAAATCAAATAATAATCCCGCATAAAACAAAGACCGCACGGGCTTTTTGCCCGTGCGGTTTCTACTTCCTGCGACAAAAAATTTATCCCGCTATCTGTTTGACCGCATGCAGCAAATCATCCGTATCAAACGGTTTGTATAACACGCCGTCGGCTCCCAAGCGCTTGGCTTCATCGGCAATGGTTTCTTGTTTTAAACCCGTTACCATTAATACTTTAACATGCGGGTGCTGTTTTTTGAGGCGGGCCAGCATATCCAAACCGTTTTCCGTCGGGAAAAACACATCCAGCAATAATAAAGCGGGTTCTGCTTTTTCCAGTTTTTCAAACAGTTCTTTGGATCCACCCGCCTCCAAAATTACTTCATAACCCGATGACTCCAACACATTTTTAATGGCGGAACGCAAAATAACGGAATCATCCACCAAACCTATCTGTAACATATACTCCCCTATTTAATATATTGGGCAACTAACTTTTCACCAAAGTCCAACAAAGCCTGCGTATCTTTTTTCGTCGCCGTTTCGGCATATACGCGCACCAGCGGTTCCGTGCCGGAGGGACGCACCAACAGCCATTCGTCTTTTTCAAAATAAATTTTTAATCCGTCCAGTGTGGAAACTTCCGCAACTTTAAAACCAGTTACCTTCTTGGGTAGTTTTTTGCGCAGCTTTTCCACAAAAGAGGCTTTGTCTATCGGTTTGGCGGCCGGCAAATCCCTCCGCAAGTACACAGATGCGCCGTATTGTTTGGAAACAGCTTCACACAGCTCAGAAACTTTCTTTTTGGTGGAAGCCATAATATCCAGCCAGGTCAGCGCCACGGCCAAGCCGTCACGATCTGAGGCACCGCCTTTCCAAGCGTACCCGCCGGCTTCTTCCACGCCGAAAGCCACTTCTTCCAGGGCCATGCGTTCAGCCACGTTTTTAAACCCAACCGGCACTTCTTCATAGGGTAAACCATATTGACGCGCAATACGTTTGGGCAAATATCCCATAGATACGGTTTGCACCACCTTGCCTTTTAGTTTTTTAGCTTTGATTAAATAGTCCAACAACACCGCCGCCAACAGACACGGCGTAATAAAATTGCCTTTTTCGTCTATCAGGCCAAAGCGGTCGCCGTCCCCGTCAAAGGCCAAGCCGGCAATGGCTTTTTTAGCCAGCACCATTTTTTTCAGTTCTTCCAAATTCTTGAGAGATGGATCCGGCTGTAACCCGCGAAAAGTAGGGTCATGTTCTTCATGCAAGGCAATAATTTTATTTTTCGGCAGCATTTTTTCCATCCAGCCGGCCGCCGCACCATACATATAATCCACAACGACATTGCCTTTTAGTCCGGCAATTTTTTTCAGGTTGGCCGTTCCTGCCAGATATTTTTGATATAAATCTGTCAGGTTCTTTTGTTCCGCTTTCTGGCCGAATAAAAACAAAACGGGGTTGGCGTCTATCAGCTGTTCAATTTCGCGCGTTTCACGCGTTGGCGCGGAACAGCCGGCCCACTTGACTTTGACGCCGTTATATTGGGGCGGATTATGGCTGGCCGTCACGGTAATACCCAGCCAAAATTTGCGCACGGTCAGCGCACTAACCATAGGCGTGGTAACGGGCCGGTCGGACAATGTAACGTCTATTTTATTGGAACGCAAAATGCTGGCGATGTCCGCTGCAAACAAATCCGACATAAAACGGCGATCATAGCCCACAAACACTTTGGCCATTTTTCCGTCTTCATCAGACGGGGCGTTCTCATTAATATAATCGGCCAAAGCCTGCGCCAGGCGGCGCACGTTTTCATACGTAAAATCCCAGGCTACAACGCCTCTCCAACCGTCAGTGCCAAATCTAATGTCAGCGGCCATAAAGCCCTCCGTGTATTATCCAAAACCGTCAATTTCCGTTTTTCTGCATGCAAGCAACGTAAAATTTTATTAAAAGGGCAAAAAGGTCTTTGAAACAGATTAAAATATCCTTTTTAAGAAAATATTTTCCGTTCGCCCTGCCTTTGTGCCCGTTGTTGGAAAAGGGGCAAAACCAGCCGGCTCACAGACTGAAAAAGCTAGGACACACATGCCCCTTTTTACAAAATCAAAAGTGGAGGTGGGGGGATTCGCACCCCCGTCCGAACATCCTAACAGTTCAGGCCCTACAGGTTTATCCGCGCCTAATAATCGCGGGGTAAGCGCGCGGAGACACCCCCGTGATTTGTTCCGTTGGTCTTAAGCGAAGCAAGACGAAACGCGCCAGCCTCGCCGCATTCCGCATGATGACTGCCCTGCCTCCGCGTGCGGAAAGCGCAAAGGCGGCAGTGGACTAAGCGTTAGCCCAAGCGACTTGATGGTCGTTAGTTATTTTTTTGGCCCTGTTTGAATTGGCCTGG
>CALUVA010000066.1 GCA_944324105.1 uncultured Elusimicrobiales bacterium | reverse complement strand
CTGGTGCCCACGGGGGCTTCCACGTTAATTTGTATTTTGCCGCTGTCTTCCTGCGGGAAGAATTCCCCGCCCACAATCCCCAGCATGGGGAACATGGACAAAATGCACAGCACGGAAATAATCACCATGGTCTTGCGGTGGTGAATGGACCATTTCAGCATGGGCAAATACAAATTCACCAGGCTTTCGTTGATATGATCCACAATTTCATTTAACCGGCTGCGTCCCGTCTGCTTTTTCAGCATTTTGGCACACAGCATGGGGGTCAGCGTCAAAGCCACCAAACCGGACAAAGCAATGGCAAACACCACCGTCAGCCCGTAGCTGCTGACCACGCGGCCAATAATGCCGCTCATGTATGCCAGCGGCAGGAAAATGACCAGAATGGAAAGCGTCGTAGCGACCACGGTGGAAGTGATTTCGCGCGAGCCATCCAGCGCCGCCACCATGGGGGACTTGTCGTATTTTTCCATATGGCGGTAAATATTTTCCAGCATCACGATGGCGTCGTCAATCACGATACCCACGGCTACCGTCAGCCCCAACAGCGTCATGGAGTCAATGGTAAAGCCCTTCATGTTCATAAAAATGAACGCTCCAATGACGGAAATGGGCATAGCCAAAAAGGCAATAAATGTGGAGCGCAAAGACCCCATGAACACCAGCACCATGATACCGGCCAAAATGCCGCCCAAAATCAGATGTTCCAGCACGGTGTTGACCGAAGCGCGGATACTGCCGGACTGGTCCATCATCAAAGAAATATTGATGTCTTTGGGCAGGGTGGGGGCAATCAGATCCAGCTTATCTTTGACACCCTGAATGACCGCCAGCGTGTTGGTGCCGGACTGTTTGGTGACTTCCAGCGTGACGGCGCGGCGGCCGTTTAAATACGTGGATTCGCGGTCATATTCGCCGGAATCTTCGGCATATCCCACATCGGACACTTTAATGGACGTGCCGTTCTTGCGCGCAATAAAGATATCATTAAACCCGGGCACCGTGTCTACGCGGCCCAATACACGCAGGGTATATTCCTGGTGCTGCTGCTCCACGCGCCCGCCCGGGACCTCTACGTTCTGGTCAATCAGGGCATTTTTTACCGCATTGATGGACAGCCCCAGCGAATAGAGCTTAAACGGGTTAACAATGACGTGCACCTCACGCTCGCGTCCGCCCACAATGGTAACGGAACCCACCCCGCGGGTGTTTTCAATATTTTCTTTCACCTGCTTTTTGGCAATTTCGGTTAAGTCAATAATATCCCGGTCGCCGGACACCACGATGTTAAGTACGGAAATGGCGTCCGCGTCCAGTTTCATAATCACGGGGGCGTCGGTGCCGTCAGGTAAATCGTTGGTGACCAAGTCCACTTTGTCGCGCACTTCCTGCGCGGCCACATCGCGGTCTTTGTCCATGTCAAATTTCACCACGACCAGCGACGTACCTTCGGAGCTGGTGCTGGTCAGCTCGTCAATGCCTTCAATTTGGTTGACGGATTCTTCAATGATTTTGGTGACGGAAGTTTCAATTTCTTCCGCGCTGGCACCGGAAAGCGTGGTTTGCACCAGTACATAGGGCACTTCCATATTTGGGAACAATCCCACGCCCATACCGCTGTAAGCCATAAAACCCAAAATAACCACAGACAGCGAGCACATTATCGTCAGCACCGGCCGCCGGATGAAAACGGCGGTAAAGCCGCCTTTCCTGACCGCCTCGCGGACAGCTTCTTTATTTTCTTTTCCTTGCATACAAACCCTTATTTAATTTCTATTTTGCTGCCGTCTTTTACCCCGTAAGCAAAAGAGAGGATTTCTTCCCCGGCGGCCAGTCCCTCGGTAATTTCCACGTAATCGTTGTTTTCAAAACCTGTGGTTACGTTCTGGCGTTTGGCAGTTTTGCCGTCAGGAGACGGCACAAAAACATATGTCTGTCCGTCTTCATCGGTATATACGCTCTTTTTAGACACAGACGGCGCATCCGCCTTTTCATCCAACAAAATATTCACTTTGGCAAACATGCCCGATTTAAGCAAGCCTTTGGGGTTATCGGCTTTAAATTCCACTTCCACGGCGCGGCTGACGGAATCTACCACGGGGCTTAAAATATTCAGCGTGGCCTCAAAATCCTGCCCGGGCAGGGCATCCACATTCAGCACGGCGGGCTGGCCTTTGTACAAACTGCCTATGTAGCGCTCCGGGATATCCACTTCAATGCGCACGGTGCTTTGGTTAACCACCAGGGCTACCGGCGTGCTGGTGGTTACGTTTTCACCGGGGTCCAAATACACACGGCCCACCAAACCCGTAATGGTGGAAGGCACCACCACCGGCTCATACACCGCCCCCACTTCGTCGCGCTCAATCAAAGAAACGGTTTGGTTTCTTTTGACGGGGTCTCCCTCGTGCAACAAATTGCGCAGCAATTTGCCCGACACACGCGGATACAGCGTGGCTTCTTCCTGCGCTTTGATGCTGCCAGACATCAGCAGCTGCTGGGTCAAATCACGGTTCTGTACTTTTTCACTCTGCACGATAAACACATCCATCGGCACATCTCCCAGTATTTTCTGGGAAGGATCGCGGCGCATAAAAACCACCGCCAAAATCACAATTACCAGCGCAACCAGCGCATAGTTTAAAGTTTTAATTGTTTTCTTTTTCATACAAATAAACCTCCGCCCCTACGGCGTATTTCAAATCAGACAAAGCAATGACCGTATCATACACGGCCTGTACGTACTGCAAATCAGAATCATTCAAATTGTTAATAGCGTCATTAAGTTCCAGGCGGCTGGACAGCCCGTTGCGGTAGCGCAGCATTTGGGCGTTTAAGTTTTCACGCGCCTGTTTTACCACGCCGCGCGTCGCCTCCACACGACTCTTGGCTTCTTCCAAATCCAGCCATGCTTCTTTTACGTCAATGCGTACGTTTTTCAACTCGTTTTGGTAAGCCGCCACAGCCTGTTCATAGGCCAGTTCGCGCTGTGTAACCTGGGAGGTGATTTTAAACCCTTCAAACAGCGGAATGCTCAGCGTTATACCGGCATTACTGGCCCAATAATACTGGTTGCTATGGCGCGGAAAACCGTTTTCTGTGTAAGCGTTATAGCTGTAATCAGCGTTTAAAGATAAAGTGGGCATATGCCCGGCTTTGGCTATTTTTATATTGTAATGCGCAGCATCCACCGCCAGTTTGGAACGTATCAGTTCCGGGCGGGATTTGACGGCCAAAGCGTACAGCTCATCCAGCGGCGGTGTAGGAGGCACACGCAAATCTTCCTTGGTCCAGGTCAGATAGATGGGATCTTCCGGGTCGCGGTTTAATATTTGACGCAGGTATAAATTTCCCAGTTCAAAGTTTTTCTTAGCCTGCATAACCTGAGGCTCAATATTGTCCACCTGCACCTGCTGGTTCAGCACGTCCAAATTGCTGGACAAGCCCTCTTTGTAACGGGCCTGGGCTTCGGCCAAATGCTGTTTGGCAATATCCAAATATTCTTCCTGCACGCGGATAAGCGCAGAGGCATAAATAATGTCATAGCAGAACTTAACCACCTGCTGCACCACCAGGTTTTGTGCTTCTTTGAGCTGATACAGCCCCGATTCGGCATTTACTTTGGCCAGCTTGGCATTATTGCGTATCTGTCCGCCGGACCACAGCACATAATCCAACCCCGCTGATGCAGTGAAAGTGTTATTTTGCCCCATCTCAATCAATTGGTCATTCATGGCAATGCGGCCTTTTTTCAGCGCACGGTCATAACTGCCGGTAATATTGACGGTGGGATAAAATGAGGCATTGGCTTCTTTCAGCTGCTGCTCATAAATCTGCATGGTCTTGGTGGCGTCAATAATTTGGTAACTGTCTTTAAGCGCCATGTCTATGGCCTGCTGAATAGTGATTTTTTCCCCTTCCACTTCAGGCCGTTCTTTAAACAGATCCGAAGCCGGATCCGTAGCCGCCGGCGCAGCGGATAAAGCCGCCGTTCCAAACAGGCACAAACACAGAAACAACAACACCCTTTTCATTTATTTCTTATTCCCCTTGTAATACTCTTTAATTCCTGATACGATAATTTGCGCCAGCCGTTTCACGGTGCCCTTATCGTAAAAATGTTCCCTGCCCGCCGGAGCAGCGTAAGGCAGGTGCATCTGCACATAGGCGCTGAGCATAATTTGCAATACTACGGCGCGGACCAATCTTTCAAAATCCGCCAATCCTTTCTCTGGGATTTCGCCCTTTTTCACCGCCCGTTCAAAAACATCATGCAAGCGGTCCATTTTCTCGCTGCCGTCTTTAATAAATCCCGTTGCTTTGTTGCTCAGGGCATAAGAAATGGTGCGGGCTATGAATTTGGAGTTGCGCGGATCGTCCTGAAAAAATTCCAGATGTCTTTCAAATATCAATGACAACAGCTCCGTGATGTCCGGCCCTTTGGCCAAAGCGCTGTCCAAAAAGCTGTTAAACTGCCGGATACGTTCCTCTATAATGGAAACGCACAAATCTTCTTTATCTTTAAAGTAATAATATAGAACAGGTTTGGTAACGCGTACTTTTTCGGCTATCTGGCGCATGGACATACTTTCTATGCCTTGCTCTGCCATCAGCTTAAAAGCCGCGTCTTTGATGCGTGCGCGCATTTGTTGTTCATGCGTCATACGGTCTTCTTTGCGGGTCTTTTTTATTTGGCTCATAATAAAGCTCTACTTACCGGTAAGTATTTTATTAGTATAACAAATTCCAAGGCGCCAAACATTCGTTTCCGCATATTATTTCAACACGGGAAAGAAACATTTTATTGCAGCTTGCAGACATCAGAATAAAAAAGCAAGAAACAGACCGGCCGCTCCGGCACACAGAAAGACGCCCGCCACTACCGGTACCAAGGCAAAGCACAGTGCCCCGAAAGCCTTCCCCGCGCCGACTTGCGCCGCACGTGCGGCATTACGCACAACGAACAACAGACGTAAAACCAGCGTGAGCAGCAAAACCAGCACGGCCAGCGGTTTAAGCCAGGGAACGGCGGCGGCAACCAGCGCAAAACATAAAAGGATTCCGTTGACAAATCCGGACAAGCCCATCACCACAAACAATGCCGAAGGCCCGTTCCCGCCGGAAAAGAAATTTAAAAACAAACCGGACAGCGCCGCCCACAAATAGCCCAGCGTCATTTCCAACAGCCAAAAAAAGGCAAAGCGCCACAACAGGCCCCAAGCCGTCAACTCTGCCCCCGTCCAGAAAAACACCAGCCAGCACAATGCCGCGGCGGCGTATCCGGCAGCGGCGGCGCCGAAACGGCGGTTTTCCACCAGCCCGCGCACGGTTTGCGCGGGCTCCCGGTCATAGGCAAAATAGGCGTTTAAAAGCGTCCTCATATGTCCGCTCCCTTAATATACCCACAAATAAGACACACGCGGAGTGCTGACACTCTGCAGCTGTTTGGAGAGGTTTTTGCTTTCCATACTGGAACCAAACGAGAAAATCAGCTCGCGCAGGCCCTCTTTTTTGCGTGTAATAATTTTAGGGTCTTTCAGGCCGGCCAATTCGCCGGCCAGCTGGCGGGCGGTTTCTTCGCCGCCGAGCTTGTCAATAAAACCCAAATTAAAAGCGCGCTGGCCCGTAAATACGCGGCCGTCGGTATATTCCGTCAGGTCTTCCGGGGTAACATTGGGACGGCCGGCCTTGACCGCGGCAAAGAACTGGGAGTAGGTGTCGTTGACCATATCCTGCAGCAAGGCCTTTTCAGCGTCAGTCATCGGGCGGTAGGCAGACCCCATGTCTTTGTATTTGCCGGAAGTAATGGGCGTTACCTGTATGCCGAGTTTGTCAAACAGACCGACCACATTACCCGCCTGCATAATCACGCCTACGGAGCCGGTAATCGTGCCCGGTTCGGCCACGATTTTATCGGCAGCCATGGCAATATAAAACGCCCCGCTGGCGGCCACGTCGCGGAACAAAGCCACCACTTTTTTGCCCTGTTCTTTGGCGCTTAAAATTTCAGAATAAATATCCTGCACGGATGCCACTGTTCCACCGGGAGAGTTAATATCCAGCACAATGGCCTTCACATTTTTGTCTTTGGTTGCTTCGCGGATGGACTTGGAAATATACGAAGCAGACGAAGGCGCCGTCCACGGACTTTGATTATCCGACTCGGCAATGACGCCGCGGATTTTAATCCAGGCAATGCCTGCGCCGCTGTTGTCTTTGGAGGAAGAACTTAAAGACAGGACCGCTTGGTCCGTGACAATTTCTTCGGGGCAACTCATGCCGGGCTTAACCGTCAAATACACCCCGCAAACGGCAGACACGCAAAAAGCCAAAAGCAATACAAAAAACCAAAAACCTCCGCGCCCTTTCGGCGCGGCGGGCTGTGCCGGCGGTTCGGGTGTCGCATCAGACGGAGGCGGAGGTGGCGCCGTCTTTTCATTTTCCTGCAATTTTTTCTCCCAGTCTTTTTGGGGGAGGTTCTCGGCCGACTGGCCGAAAATTTCTTTCAAATCGTCCGTATTTTCTGCCATATATATTCCCCTTGGTAAAATCTCACTTCATTATAGCAATTAATGCTAGAATAAATGAAAGAAAGTCCGCCGCCAGGTGCGGCGGGGGAGGGTTTATGTTTA
>CALUVA010000065.1 GCA_944324105.1 uncultured Elusimicrobiales bacterium | reverse complement strand
TCCAAAAGAGGAACTCCCGCCGGGGGCGGGAGTCCTGCGCCTTAATGCGATTTAAAATATTCTTCGGCGGCGGCCAGGTCATGGGCTGTGTCTATGGCCGGTCCGGCCGATTCTATGACCACGCATTTTAAGGTCATGCCGTCTTCCAGCGCGCGCAGCTGTTCCAGCCGCTCCAGCTGCTCCAGCGGGCTGGGGGGGAGGCTGACAAAGCGTTCCAAGGCCTTGCGCTGATAGCCGTAAATGCCGCAGTGCTGCCAATAGGGCACCTTTTTATTTTCTTCGGTCAGTTCGCGCTTGTACGGTACGCGCGAACGGGAAAAATACAAAGCGCGCCCCTCTTTATTTAAAACGGCTTTGACGCAGTTGGGGTCGTTTATTTTGTTTTCGTCCAGCGTCGGCGCGACGGCGGAGGCAATGTCGCACTGCGGATCGGCCTGCAAAAGCCGCGCTATTTTCTGTACCGTGGAGGGGGCGATAAAAGGCTCGTCGCCCTGCACGTTAATGATAATCCGCTCGGGGCGGTTTTTGGCCGCTTCATAGACGCGGTCGGTGCCGCTTTGGCAGGACTCGCTGGTCAGCACGGCTTTGGCGCCGAACTGTGCCGCTGCGTCCACCACAATTTGGTTTTCCGTGGCGATAAGCACTTCGCCCACATCTGCCTTTACGCAGGCCTGCCATACATGCTGCACCACGGGTTTGCCCGCCAAGAGTTTTAAGGCCTTGCCGGGCAGACGGGTGGAGCCGTAACGGGCCGGGATAACGATTAAAACCTCGCTCACGGAAGCACCTCCTCTATTTCTTCGGGAGTGACGGTGGCGGTGCCGCTTTTGCCCACCACAATACCCGCGGCATAGTTGGACAGCACCGCCGCTTCATGCAGTTTGGCCCCGCAGGCCAGCGCCAGCGTAAATACGGAAATCACCGTGTCGCCCGCGCCGGTTACGTCAAATACTTCGCGCGCAGTGGCGCGGACGGTAACGGGTTTTTTCTTGCCTTTTTCAAAAAGGCTCATGCCGTCTGCACTGCGGGTAATTAAAATGGAATCAGCATTGAGCATTTTCAAAATTTTCTGTCCCAGATGTTCTATGGCTTCTTCGCCGGCTTTTGGGGCCAGGCCGGAGCCTTCCCAGGCTTCTTTGGTGTTGGGGGTCATGCAGGTAATGTTTTTATATTTTTTGAAATTGTCAATTTTTGGGTCCACACACACGGGAATTTTACGCTTGCGGCAGGCGGCGATAAGGGTTTTGATGTTCTGGTCGCTGAGCATGCCTTTGCCGTAGTCGGACAAAATAACGCCTTTGGCGGTTTTAACGGCCGCATTAAAATTTTTCATACATTCGGCAGACACTTCACGGGAAATGCAATGCTTGCTTTCCCGGTCAAAACGTACGATTTGCTGCTGCTCGGCCATGACGCGTATTTTTTGTGTGGTGGGGCGGTCGTAATCTTCCGTAATGCCGGAAATGTCCACGTTTTGCTTGCGCAGAAAATCTTTTAAAATTTCGCCGCCTGCGTCCCGCCCGACGACGGACACCAGCGTAGGTTTGGCACCCAGCGCGGCCAAATTAACGGCCACATTGCCCGCGCCGCCGGCCACAAAAAATTCGTTCTTTACGGCCACCACCGGCACCGGGGCCTCCGGCGAGATGCGCGACACGTCACCTTTGATAAAGTGGTCCAACATTACGTCGCCCACCACGATCATTTCTTTTCCTTTAAAAGCGCGTAAAATTTCTTTGAGTCTTTTGGTTGTTACGGTTTGCATGAACACCTCTTTAAAAAATCATTATAAGATATTTTCCGGCTCTTGTCTTTTATACTCCAGCAGTTTGGCCGACACCGAGCCGATGAACACTTCCACCTGCATTTTAACGGGCATTTTATATTCGTCGTCGGTCAGCCAGACTTTTAAACTTTTGCCTTTGGATACGAAAATCCCTTCCCCGCGCAGCTGCGGTTCCACCACTACACAGTCAAAGGTGCCGGCGTCGGTTTTCACCTTTTCTTTTTTTAGTACTTTTACGACGAGGGGATATTGCTTTTCCCGGTTGATGATGTCAAACACAATATCTTGTCCGGGCACCAACTCCTGTCCGCGCACATGATACAGGGACGTTAAAATATCCAGCACGGCTATGTCCAGCGGGCCGCCAATGTCGCGAGGTTCCTCTTTTTTCTGTATTTTGCCGCGGTAAACACCGTTTTCATAGTCAAACGTCACCCATTCGTCGCGCTTATAATTGCCTTCGCGCACGCTCTGGCCGTACCCCAGCGAATAAAAATCCTGCGCGTCCAGCCAGGACTGGTTGACATCACGCACCTTAAAAAACGCGTCAATGACGGGGGCGGAAAAGGCTGTGGTCTGCAGCAGATAGGCCGGCCGGCCGTTGATGTTGACCAGCCCGCGGTTGCGTATGTAGGCGGTGCCGGCTTTAATAAATGTGTAATACACGCCGTATTTTAACTGTTCGTAAGCCCAGGGGGCATTTTGGTCGGCCTGGGCGTCCGGCACCAGTTCGGCGTACGGGTGCAGCATGCGGCCTTCAAAATCAATGAGCTTTTCATCTTCAAATACGGCCGTGTCCGCAGCGGGAGTAAAAGAAACAGGTGCCTCTGCGGCGGGCGTTTGGGGTTCATCCTGCGGTGTCAGGGGTTGTGTTTGGGATTGGCCCCCGGCGGGTGCCGTTATGGTTTGGACGGGAGAGGATTCGTCGGCCCGGCGGTCATCGGACTCGGTCTGTACAAGGGAGTGTCCGTCCGATGTTTGTTCCGGCTTCAGCATAGGGACAGAACTCGGCACGGAAACGCTCTCCTGCGGTGCCGTGGATATCTCTGCCGCCGTTTGGACGGCATGTTGGGTTTTGGCACTGTGGCAGGCGGCCAGCAGCATCAGGCACAGAAGGGCAGAAAAAATATGTTTAGCCATGGATTTTATCCTCCCGCAGAATATACCGCGCCGCCGCCGCCATGTCTTTGGCCGTAAAATCGGGCTTTAAATCCGGGTATTTCTGCAAATGTTTTTTACCGTTGGCCGTGGTAACCAACACGCTTTTCATGCCCAGCCCCCGGCCGAAAAGCACATCAGCTTTTTTGTCGCCCACCATAAAAGAATGCGCCGGGTCTATATGGTATTTTTCTATCAGCCGCCGGCCCAGTAGGGTGCCGGGTTTGCGGCAGGCGCAGTTTTCCTGCGGGGCATGCGGACAAAATACAATCTCTTTAATAGATACGGGGAGCAGGCTTTGCAAGCGTGCGTGCACGGCGTTGACTTCTTTTTCCGTAAAATACCCGCGCCCGATGCCAGACTGGTTGGATACGATAAAAAACAGAAACCCCGCTTTTTGCAGCCTTTTTAAAGCTGCGGGAACGGGGGCGTAAAGGACCACTTTGTCGGGGTCGCTTAAATAGACTCCGGGTTTCTCGTGGATTAAGGTGCCGTCACGGTCAAAAAATACGGCTTTTACGGTATTTTGCATTCGGGGTGTGCGGCAAACCACAGTTTGCCCTCCTCTTCTCTTTTCCAGCGGTTGTGCGCCCAAAGCCAGTTTTGCGGGTTTTGGCGTATCCATCCTTCATAAATGTCGGTCAATTGGCGCACAAAAGCGCGTATGTGTTCCTGGCTGTATTCTTTGGGGGGATAGACAGGATCCTGCACGGTGCAGATCAGTTTGTCATGCTCGCGCGTAACGACCACCGGGAACACCGGCACTTGCAGGCGTATGGACAAAAGCGCCGTAATGGGGGACACCGCCGCCGGCCGGCCCAAAAAGTGCATAAACATTTCGCTGGCTACTACGTTTTGGTCGGTCAAAATGCCTATGAGTTTACCTTTTTTTAGCCACCGTGCACAGGCAAAAAACGGGTTGGCGTCGTGATTGCTGTAAAAGGTGCGTCCGCCGAAAATATTGCGCAGGCGGTTAGTTTCTTCATCTACATAAGGGTTGTCCACGCGCTGGGCCAGTACTGCTTTGTCTATGCCGTATACGGAGGTGGCCAGGCCAAAGGCTTCCCAGTTGGTAAAGTGTCCGATGTGGATAATGCCGCCGGTTCTGTTTTTTTCGGCTTCCTGCATTTTTTCCAGCCCACGCACTTTGACGTGTTTTTTAAATTCATCGGGAGAATAGGAGGAAAGTTTAATAAATTCGGCTAAAATCTGCCCCATGTTGCGCCAGGAATTATAAGCGATTTTATATACTTCCTGCGGGGATTTGTCGGGGAATACCCGTGCAATGTCCTGCAAATTGCGTTTAAAACGTTTGGGGGCAAAACGCGCGGCCAGCCCTGTGGAGAAACGCCCTACGGCCCGCGCGGCGCGGTAAGGCAGCAGTCGCAATACCCAACACACTGCTTTTAGCCCGGCGTATTCCATAAAATAAGTGGGAGATTTTTGAAAACGCATATCTTATTATATCTTTTTTCCCGCCCGTACGGGCAAAAGCTCAGCAGCTTCCCGTGCCGGCTGCAAGAAATGCTAAAATATATCAAAATTTTTATAGGGGTTATGTTTATGGATGCATTAGCTTTACGCGAGAAACTGAAACAAAACTGGGCCGGCCGCCTGCTGCTGTCCGGGGCAAGTAAAATTTACGGGGCGGGTGTATGGCTGGACCGGGCTTGTTACGAGAACGGCTGGAAAACCGTCAAGTCCGTCAATTCCCGCGTTGTCTGCATCGGCAATATTACCGCCGGGGGCACCGGCAAAACCACGGCCGTGCTGCTGGCCGCCACCGCTTTGGCCAAAGAGGGCATACGCGTGGCCATTGTGTCGCGCGGGTACAAACGTCAGCAAAAAAATAATGATGTGGTGGTATTGTTTGACAACCCGGATGCGGACTGGCGCAGCGCCGGCGATGAGCCGTATATGATGAGCCGCGTGCTCAGCCAGTACAAAGTCCCCATCGTGATCGGCAAAGACCGCGCCGAAGCCGCCACCGAAGCCCTGCGCCGCTTTAAAAGCCAAATCATTTTGCTGGATGACGGTCTGCAGCACCACCGCTTAAAACGTGATGCCAATATTATTTTGGTGGATGCGAAAAACCCTTTCGGCGGCGGGCATTTGCTGCCGCTGGGCAATTTGCGCGAGCCGATGTCGGCCCTTAAACGTGCCGCACTGGTGATTCTGACGCACTGTGACCAGGCCACCGAGCGCGAACTGGAAGATACCAAAGACAAAATCCGCGAATACAACGATTTGGTGGAAATCCTGGAAAGCGAACATCACCCGGAATATTATTTTGACGTCTGCAAAGCGGAAAAAGTAAGCCTGAAGGATGTAAAAGGAGCCGTGTCCTGCTTCAGTGCGCTGGGCCATCCGGAAACTTTTGAAAATACTCTCAGAGGGCTGGGGCTGGAATTAAAACAGGTATGGCGTTTCCCGGATCATGAACGTTACACACCGGACACTTTGTATACCTTTGAACAGACTCGTGGCGGTTTGCCGTTGGTTACTACGTTTAAAGATTTTGTCAAGTTTCCTGATAACTGGCGCGATATTTTAAAAGGCCGGGTGTATGTCCTTTCCGTGAATTTAAAAATACGCGGGGGGGAGAAGGAGTTTGAGAAATTTACCAATGTGCTTTATCCGAAATTTTCCAAAATGAAGAGATGAAAAATCCGCCCGAAAGGGCGGATTTTTTACGATTAAATTCCGCCGAAGCGGCGTTTGCGCATACGGTAGGCGTCCACGGCTTTTTGCAGTTCTTTTTTGGTGAAATCCGGCCATAGAACGGGGGTAAAATAAAACTCACTGTATGCCGCCTGCCACAAAAGGAAATTGGAGAGCCGTTCTTCCCCCGAAGTGCGGATAATCAGCTCCGGATCCGGGATTTCCGGCTGGTAGAGCCGGCGGGCAATATCCTGCTGGGTGATCTCCCGCAAACCTTCCTGCAAAATTTGGTTTACCGCACGGGTGATTTCCTGCCGTGCGCCGTAATTTAAGGCCAGGTTGACGGTCAGGCCTTTGTTCTGCTCCGTGGAACGTACCAGGGCATCCATTTTGGCTAGGGTACCGGCGGGCAGGCGGCTGCGTTCTCCGCTGATCAGGATGCGGTAGTCCTCTTTTTGGGCGGATTTTTGGTATTCGTCCAGCGTCCGTTCCAAAAGCTGCATCAGTGTGTTGATTTCTTCCTGCGGGCGCGTCCAGTTTTCCGTGGAAAAAGCATACAGGGTCAAATACTTTATGCCCATGTCCTGCGCCGCCTCCAGCGTGCGCCGCACGGCTTTGGCACCTTCGCGGTGCCCGGCCGAGCGCGGCAAGGCTCTCGCGGCAGCCCAGCGGCCGTTTCCGTCCATGATTACGGCGATGTGTAATGGAAGAGAATTATTTGCCTGAGACATATATTTATATTGTACTTAAATTTTGAGTGATGTTTGTTGGCGTTGCGTTCTCTTTTTTTTTGATTTTCAAAGAGCTGTATTTTTTTGTATTTAAAAATAGTTTGTGTTCTTGTTGGATAGGTCCTTTTAAAATGCATAGTACTTGACTTGTCTTTTTTTTTTTGCTACAGTTTCGGGGTATAAATGCCTTTTTTGGAGGGGCCATATGAAAAATCTCATCTGGGCCGTTTTGGGCCTGTTTCTCTGTGTGTCGTCCGCTCCTGCGGAAACCATAGATGCTGTGTCGTTTAACCCGTCCCGTCTGGGGCGTTATGAAACT
>CALUVA010000064.1 GCA_944324105.1 uncultured Elusimicrobiales bacterium | reverse complement strand
CCCGCCTTTAAATCCGCCAGCGCAAACGTGGCCGCCGCCAGCTCCACCGGACTGGCAAAAGCGGAATCGGCACAGGTTTGCAGACTGATTTTTAAGTTGGTCAGGCCGGCAAAATCTTCGTCTGCCTGGGCCACCACCGCGGCGTGGCGGTGCGCATCGCCCGCCGCCGTCTGGTCAATGATGTTTTCAGACGCGGCGGAGGCCGTCACGGCCTGCTTGTCCGAAAGCATTAACGTAGAATCAATGAGCATATTTTCTCCTTGTTTTTCTGGAAAACTTTTTGAGGGCCCGTCAGTACGGGCCCCGGGCCGCTTACACGGTTCGGCGCGCAGCGTTCCAGCGGTAAAGCCGCTTTCTTTTATCGGAACCGGTGTTCCGGTCCTGCATATCGCGCACCTCCGTCCGGCCGTCAGGCCACCACGTCTTCGGTGTCGGTGATGGCGTCGCAGATGTGCACGGGGATTTCGTTAAATGTCATCAGCGGACGCGAAGTAATCTGATCCGGCGTGTACTGCACATTCTGCTTGTTGCTGGTCAGCTTGCGCAGCGCGGCCTTGACCGTACGGTTCATGTACCAGAAGGGCTTGCCCAGGTTCAGGCTTTGAATGCGCTCTTCCAGTTCGCACATATTGTCAATCAGGCCCGCGGGCACGTTTTTGACGTCAATATTGCAAATGCGCCCCGCATAGCGCCAGTCCTGCACGGCCAGGCCCAGCTTCCATTCAAAATATTCCTTGTAGGCCGGATATTCGTTGCCGTCGGCGTCGGTGTGGTTGACCAGCCCGTGGTCCACGCGCTGGATGCCGGCTTTGGAGCCTTTGGGGAAGAACGTGAACACTTTGTCCGTGTCCCACACCACCAGGTAAATGGAGGAGTTCTGCCCGTCGGTTTCGCCGCCTGCGTCAATGACGTTCCTGGCGCTTTCGGCTTTGGTCAGCGTGTTGTAGCGCGCGGCCAGCCCCGTAAAACGCTCCGGCGTTTCTCCGGCGTTGCCGTAAATCAAATTGCGCGCCATGGTGTTGGACATGCCCGCAATAATGGCCTTGCTCTGGCCCGTGCGCACGGCCTGCAAATTGCCGCCTTTTTCGGCAATCAGTTTGTCCACCACACTATAAGCAGACAGCGTGCCGTAGCTTTCCACCACCACTTTGGTGGTGGCTTTGGCGGGCTCTATGCCCTGGTAGGCTCTGCGCCAGGTTCCCTCGGGGATGCCCGTGCGCACGGCGTATTCGTGGCCGCTGTCCAAGTTGCTTTCCACCACCATCGCATCTCCGATGATGTCATTGGATTTGCTGAGCACCTCGGCAATGGCCAGCTCCTGGCCGGATTCGTCAAACTGTTTGGCGTAATCCAGCAGGTTATAATATTTATCTGCAATAATTGCCATAAATTTCCTCTGTGTGCCGGTCCTTTCGGACGGGAAAAACGCTTACTGCGCTTTTCCGTACAACGCCTCGGCAAACGTCTTGTCCGCCGCCGCGCGGCCGCGGCCGGATACGGAGTCGTCCTCGCCGATTTGTTGGCTGATTTTATGGAACGTCTTTACCACCGCCGGATGACTGCCCAAACCCGTCGCGTCCAGCAGGGCGCGCAGCTCCGGCCCGCCGAAGCGTTCCGCGGCATCCAGCGCACGCGTGATTTCGCGCCCGTAGGCGGGGCCGAACATATCACGCGTCTGCTGCGTCCAGCGCTGCAAAATCTGTGTGCGTCCGTCCCGGCGGCTTTTGCGGCCTTCTTCGGCCGCGTCGGCCTCCCACTGCACCAGTTTTTGCACTGCTTCGGCGGGCAGTTTCAGTTCCGCCGCCAGCTGTTTAAACGCGGCGAAGGTTTCCTCGCGTCCCCGGAGGTTCTGCGGCAGTTTGATGTCCGCGTATACGTCGGAGGATAAAGACTTTTCCCGGGTAGGTTGGGGCCTATCGGCGGCGGCGTTTGCCGCGCCGCTGGGCCCTGCGGCCGTTTCTGCGGCCTGTATTTGCAAATCGGTTTGCGCCTCCTGCGGCGCATGCTGCGTGGGTTCAGACATTGTGCATTTCCTCGCTTTCTTTGTTGATTTCGTTCTGCTGGGAAGTTACTTCAGACAGATATTCCGTCCGCATCTGCGCCAGCAAAAGCGGCGAAACTTCCATAATCTGCTCCTGCAGAAAAAGCCCCAGGCTCTTCTGTCCGCAGTGAAAAGCCGTGGCGCAGGGGTCCCCGGGCACAAAACCGTGCCCGTCCACCTGCGCGGCCTGCAGCAGGCGCCACAGCACCCGCCGCCCCTGCGGCAGTTTCAGCACGGCGGCCAGGTCGGCCTGGTTTCTTTTTTCCGCTGTTCTTTTTTTCATGTAAATTTTCCTCCTGTTCCGCCCGGGGGAAACGTCCGGTGCGTTTCCCCCGGCGCCGCGGGCGGGCGTACGGTAATTTCAGACAGTCCCGCCGGCGCGGATTTAAATGTCAGTGGGTGTTTTGTTGAGCGGCCAGCTGCGCCGCCTGCTGCATGCGGCGGGTGCGTATTTGCTGTGCTTCTTCATCGGAGCGCAGCAAATTGGGCGGTACGCCCAGCATATCCAGTCCTTCTTCCAGCGCGGCGTCAAAATTTACTTTGTCCAGCACTTCGCCGTTGCCCTGGGCCAGGCTGGCCGCATAGGCCACCGCCTGCTGCAGGGCCGCCATGCCGCTCTGTTTTTGCGCCTGCGCAATCATGGACACATACTGCACCTTCAGTTCCCGCCCCTGTATCTGCGGCGGCGGCAGCGGCACCACGCCGCGGCGGTACATAATGGCAAAGGTGCGTTCAATCAAGGGGTCCAACAGCTCGTTTTTCAGCCGCTCCAGCACGGGCCCCAGCACCAGCATTTTTTCCTGGTGGCGTTCGGCCACTTCCGTGGCGGTCATGCGGGAAAAATTCTGCGTGCCGAGCATTAAAAATACGTCGGCGAAAAACTGCCCCTTAATGGTCTGCTTCACGCGTTCCATGCTGGCTTCCAGCGCATTCAAGTCCACCGGCACCTGATAGGCGGGCTTGACGGCGGCGTCGCCGCCGCTGCCGCTGTAGCGCGTGAGGCCGCCGGGCAGCAGGTTCACTTCGCCCTGCACATTGGCGGACACCTGCATGGGCGGGTTGGTGTTTTTGTCCAGCGCGACGAGTTTGGTTTTCTGCATTTTCTGCAGCATTTTTACGTCGCCCAGCGCCTTCCAGCCCGGGCCGCGGCCGTAAATATCGGATGAGTTTTTCACTTCCCAGCGCGCGGCAATGACGGGAAACTCACGGTATCCGCCGCGGCGCAAAACCTCCCCCTGCGGCGTCATATACACCGACGTGTAGGGCATATGCGCAAAATCCAGCTTGCGTTCGTCGGCCTGCGGATTGGGCAAAATCAGATGGCGTACTTTAAACCAGCCGCCGCGGTTTTCCTGCGCCGCGCGGCGCACGGGAAGCGGCAGGTTTTCCTGACCGAATTTTTCGGCCATTTGCGCCGGCGTCATCCAAAACTCCCGCCCGAAAGCGTTGATACGGCCCTTTTCGTCGCAGTCCAGCACATATTCCCCTGCGGTGAAAAGACGGCAGGAAATCACGCGGTCAAAATCTTCTTCCAGCAAAAACGCCGCCGTGCCGAAAACGGAAATTTCCTGATAAAACCCGTGCAATACGCTGTATATATTGGAGCGCGCAAACACTTCTTCCATGCGCCGACGCACTTCATGCGTCCAGGCGCGCACCGCGCTTTGCTTCATCAGTTCCCCATCGGGCAGGGACAGCTCAAACCAGCTGCGGCTGGGGCTGGTCAGCCCGCTCATCATGCCCGCGCTTAACACTTCCACGGCCAGCAAAGGGTCCGAGTCTATCAGCGCGCGGTGGTCAATTTTGCGTCCGTCGGACGGATTATCCCACTCAAAAAATCCGCGCGTGGGCGCAATGTATTTGGCCAGCTCTTTCCAGGCGCTCTGCCAGGAGGCCGCCTGGGATTTCATATCTTCGTAGCGGGTGCGGAAATAATCCGCGTTTTGTATATCGGTTTTATTCATAAACCACCTGTATGTGAATTTGTACTGTCTATCCGGCAAAGTAAAAATTTATTAGGATATAAAAAAGAGGTTGCAAGGAGGACGAACTATGGGCGGAGTCGTTTTGATTTTGGTGTTTGCGGCGCTGGTGGGGTTTCCGGGGTTTTATATTATTACGCGCAAAGTATTTAAAGGCGGCAGCCGCAAAAGCGCGCTGTGGCTGTCTTTGTTGGTCACGGCACTGTTTGTGGGAGTGCTGGCCGCGCTGATGGCTGGCCTGTAAGCATTTTTATTATCTGAAGCAGAAACTGCCGAAGGATTACTGACAAAAGCATTATAGCAAATAATGTTAGTTTTGTCAATATTTTTGTTAGTATTTTATTTTTTACGTCGGGAAAAACGGAAAATTTATTTTTCTAAAAAATATCCGGTAAGCATTTTAACGCCGCGCATATGCGGCGTTTTTTATAATACCTCGTATTCCGTGCGGGCAAATTCCCCTCCGCCGCCTGCACGTTTGCGAACGGGCAGGGCAAAGGTCAGGGCCAGCGCGTCGGCCAAATCGGGGCTGCGGCCCGTGCGGGCTTTTAATTCTTCTTTGCTTTCCAGTTTCATGCGGCCCGCCGCGTCAAAAGAGTAACGCACGCCGCACAAATCCGCCTTCAGCTCCGCCGACGCAGGCAGGGCGCCTCCCGACTGCAGCCAGGCCTGCATTTCCCCCCACATTTCGGCACGCTTGTTGGCGTACTGGCCGGCTTTTAAGGGCGCGGAGCCGAAATTGATTTCCGTTACGGTAAAGCCCAGCGAACGCAGGCGGTCTATCACCCCGCCGCCGCAGCCGGCGTCTATAAACACCGCATCGGGACGGAACTGCTCTATTTCACGCGCCGTCACGGCGGCCAGGGTCATATTGTCGGTTTTATGCAGCACGCGCGGCGCAAAAGCCTGCAGACCCTGCCGCCTGAAAATCACGCTGCGGTCCGCGCCAAAACGCGCCGGATCCACGCCGATAATCTTAGGCGCATAGGCAATTTCGCCCCCGCCGTAACGGCGCGCACAGGCCAGAGCGGCCAGCGACGAAGAAATCAGCACGTCCTCGGCATCCGCCGTAAAATCGCACAAATATTCCTGGCGGAACAAACGCGGCGGCGTGCGGCGGCGGATTTCTTCCAGCTCCTGCGGGGCGATGACGCCGGTTTCATCGGCGGGAAAAAGTCCGCACCACCAATCCGCATTTCCCTGCGCGGCGGCTTTTTGGGCATACTGGTAGAGCTCATAAAACTGGTTTTGCCCCTTCGGTGTGCCCGTAAACAATGCCCAGCCGCGGCGCGAAAGCAGCATCGGGCGCACGATTTCGTCAAACACATCGGGCTTGATTTGGGCATATTCGTCCAGCACCACACCGTCGGCGTATGTACCGCGCAGGGCGTCGGGATTGTCGGCCCCCAGCAGCCAGATTTTGGCCCCGTTGGGCAGCTGCAGGCACAGTTCGGCTTCGGACAGTTTGATATCCGGCAGCGGCGCGGAAAAACGTTTGATATAGTCCCAGGCAATGAGTTTGGTTTGCTTTAGAAAAGGGGCAATGTAAAAATAACGCGGTGCGGGGCGCGTATTGGTCAGCGCACTTTTAAGCAAATGGTTGACGGCGCAGATGGTTTTGCCCATCTGGCGGTGTGTAACGAGCACGCAAAAGCGGCGGCTTTCCAGCGCGGTGTGAATGAGGTTTTGCGGGTAGCGGGGCTTGTACGGGATAATGACAGCGGCATTCTTTTTCATTCTTTCTCCCAGCGCACCACCAGCGGGCGCGGCGGCTGTTTGGGTTCGTCTTTGCCGTCGCTCCAGCCCAAAATATTTTTGGCCGTAAACACGGCAAAAGACGCGGAATAATTGCCGCGCAGGCTGTTTTGTATAAGGATATCGCCCTGCAAATCACGCGCCTTTTTGGCCGCTTCGGCAAAGTCCGCGTGTTTCTCCTCCCAGGCCATCAGCGTGCTTTGCGTTACCCCCAAACTGCGCGCAAACGCCGCAAAGGTGGGCAGTTCAGAAGCGGTTTCCAGCAGGCTTATGGAGCCGTCTTTTTTCTGTACTTCGGTTACCTTAAAGGGAGGCACGTCAAAAAACGCCAGCAGCCGCGCGCAAAATTCCGGCCGGTACTCGGGGCCGGTTTTAGCCGTACGGCGCGTTTTGGCCGGGGTTTTGCGCGTTTTAACGCGTTTTGCGGAAGCCTTGCCTGCGCCGGAAGAGAGCAAAGAAACAGAAGGCTCTTCTCCCGGGACAGAAAGTGGCCCGCAAGCGGTAAGTTCCGCCAAAGACGCAGAAAGATGTTTGGTAGTCAAGAGACCCCCACAGAAGTACAAACGCCGCACCGCAAAAGCACGCCGTTTGACAGTCAAAGGAATGGAAAATAAGGATAAAAAAATACAAACAGAGGATTGTTTGTATATATTTATTATAGCAAATTTTATAAATTTTGTCAAATTTAAGACAGAAAGAAGAAGGAGTTCCCAGTTATATATCCGCCAGAACAAATTTATTTTTTCTTCAGCCTATTTTATGGAACAGAGCATAAAGAATGAGAGCTAGGTGCAGGAAACACCAAAAGGCTCAACAAGGTCCCAAAGCGCAGAAAAGCCGCTTTGGACAAAAAGCAAAAATCCCCGCCCGATTCGTGACGGGGAAATAGTTGACGTGAAAGGAAATTAACG
>CALUVA010000063.1 GCA_944324105.1 uncultured Elusimicrobiales bacterium | reverse complement strand
TCGTCTTTCTGCACGCAGGCGTGCGTGCTATTGCATACGCCGCAGCCCAGGCAGTAATTGATTTTTTTATCCCGCAGAAAGATTTTCTCTGCCTGATGGCCCGCTTCCTGTGCGCCGGCCAAAAAGCGGTCACACAACAAATCGGAATTGCCGCCCTTGCGCGGGCTGGCGGAAATAATCAGTACGTTTTTGCTCATTTGTTTTTCCTCCGGCCTAACAGTTCTTTCTCACAGGCCACGATTTTCTTGTCGTAAAAGTCTATTTTATAGTTTAGCCGCTTGAGCGTTTCCTGCATTTCCTGCAAACGCTCCTGCAGTTTGGCGCGTTCGGCAATCAGCAGGTCTTTGCGCTTTTGCAAAGTGCAGTTGCCTTTGGCGTGCAGGCTGATATATTCGCGCAGGGTTTCTATGGACAGGCCCGCCCCGCGCATACATTTAATAAATTCCACCCAGCCGCAGTCCTGCTCCGTATAATCGCGTATGCCGCTTTCGTTGCGGTGCACCGGGGGGATTAAACCTTCCTTTTCATAGTAACGCAGGGTATCTATGGAAAGGCCGTATTTTTTGCTGACTTGCGAAATGTTCATTTTCGCCTCCTTATTAAAATTGTAATACCTGGAGTTAACTTCAAGTCAAGCGTTTTTTTATTTTTCTTCGCTGGTTCCGCGCCGGCCGCCGGTATGGCTGGAGCCGGCTCAAGCTCCGGCCTGCGGGTACAGCACGCAAGCAAAACAAATTTGTTATAGTATCGGTATGCACAGCCCGCGTCCCGCTTTCAGCCAAAACAATATTCCCGTCATCTTTTGTACTGACGGGCGTTTTTTGCCGTATACGGCCGTGGCGCTTTCATCGCTGGCGGCCGCGGCACGGGACGGGTACAATTACGACCTGCTTATTGTCAGCGGCGATAAAATCCTTTCAGAAGCACGGCAGTGTCTGCAAGCATCGCTGGGTAAAAAGGAAAATATATCCATTCGCTTTATCTGCATACCGGAGAGTCTGAGGATTTTGACGGATAAATTGTCCGTACGTGAAGGATATTCTCCGGTTATTTATTACCGCCTGTTTATTCCGCAACTGTTTAAACACTATACTAAGGTGATTTTTTGCGATGCAGACGTACTTTTTCTGCGGGGAATAGAAGAACTCTACAACCAATCGCTGCCGCAGAACCTCCTGCTGGCCGCTGTGCCCGATAGCCTGCCTTATTCCGGGACGGAACAGGCCCAAAAAAATTTTGCCGCTTACACCCGCCGTTTGGGATTAAAAACGCCTTTTTCTTATATCAATTCCGGAGTTTTGTTGTGGAACCTGGAACAGACGAGGAACCAAAAGCTGGACAAGCAGCTTTGGCAGAAACTGCCGCTGCTGCCAAAACCTTCCCTCTTCCCGGATCAAGATGTTTTGAATTTGGTCTTTCAAGGCAAAATCTTTTATTTAACGCCTGCTTATAATTTCTTTGCCCAGGAACCGGACATACGTCCGCCTTTTAGCCTGCAGGCCCAAACCTGCATACAGGCGCGGCGGGAAGCGGCGCAAAATCCGGCCGTTATTCATTATGCGGGCTTTGCCAAGCCTTGGTTTTATCCGCACGCTCCTTATGCCGCCATGGGGTGGCGCCAAGCGGCGCAGACGCCTTTTTATGATGAAATTGTGGCCCGTCTGCGCGCGCATGACCGCCGTATGCAGCGGCGCTGGACAAATACGGTTTTGGCGGCAAAACTTTATTTTTATAAAATAATGAATAAATTGTCCGGCGGTCATTATGAAGATAAAATATTACATATAAGCGACCGCCTGGATATTAATAACTACTGGATAAAAAACCGTTTTAAGAAACAGGAGGAAAAATTATGAAAAAATTAGTTACCACATTATCCGCAGCCGTCTTGTTGGCGGCCTGCGGGGGATCGTCTTTGGAAGGGAACTGGGTGCAGCCCGTGCCCGGACTGGAAGGACAAATCCAAGGCATGAGCCTGCAGGCCGGCGGAACGGCTTCCAGCCTGAATATGGCCACGCTGCTGTATGAAAGCTGGAGCGTAAGCGGCAATACCCTGACTCTGACGGGCACCAGCATTGGCAACGGGCAAACGATTGAATTTACACAGACTTATACGTTCTCCATGCCGGATGAAAACACCCTGATTCTAAACGGGGAAAACGGCGGCACGCAGTCGTTTACACGCCAAAAATAGGGGAACCTGATGAAACGCCTGCTTTATTTATGGCCGCTTCTGCTGTTGACGGCCTGCAGCGGAAAACCCGCCTCCGCGCCGGAGGGGTTGCTGAAAGTAAACGCGGAAGCCGAAGTGCGCGTGCAGCCGGACCGCGCCGCCTTGGCTCTGTCCGTCGTACGGCGTTCGGCGGATCTGCGGGAAGGGCGCAAAGCCATGAAAAATATCATGGCTGACATAGAAAAGTATTTACAGGAACAGGGCACGGAAGGAAAAAACTTTAAAATACGCCAAATCCGCATCATGCCGCTGTACCGCGACTATGATTCCCCTGCCAACGCAGGCAATACCGTGCCGCAAACGCAGTATGAGCTGGAGCAAAGTTTTACCGTCACCTTGGAAGACCCCACCCAATACGAAAGCCTACTCTACGGCCTGTTGGAGCATGGTGTAAACCGCGTGGAAGGGGTGGAGTTTTACTCTTCCGAAATACGCAAATACCGCGACGAAGCGCGCCTGGCCGCCCTGCAGGCCGCACAGGAAAAAGCGGCTCTGCTGGCCCGCGCCGCAGGAATAAAAACGGGCAAAATCAAAGCCCTGGAAGAAATGACCTCTCCGGTTTATTATCTGTCTGCCTCCAACGCCGTGCAAAACCTCTCCAACGGCGGAACGGACGGGGAACTGGGAAGCGGGTTGATTTCCGTCAAGGCTTCCGTTTCATTAAGTTACGAAATAGAGTAAAAAATACCCCGCCTTTCCGGCGGGGTATTTTATAAAAAACGCTCTTGCACAGGTCGTTTAAATGTAATAGAGTAATGGTAAGAGCCGGTGCCGTCAGACCGGCAAAGAATTAAGGAGGGTTTTATGTGGGAGAAAGACATTGATATTAACGCCGTACGTGAAATCCGCTCCAAAACGCTGGTTTATTTCGGAGCGGGCGCCATTGCAAAAATGGACGACATTGCCAAAGATTTAAAAGCCCGCGGCATCAGTAAAGTGCTGGCCGTTACGGGACATGGTTCTTACAAGAAAACGGGCGCGTGGGATTATGTAACCAAAGCCTTTGACGCGCACGGTATTGCTTATACGCTTTATGACGGCGTTACCCCAAACCCGAATACGCACCAGGTCAACGCCGCGGCCAAACTGGGGCTGGAATTCGGGGCGCAGGCCGTTATCGCCATCGGCGGCGGCTCTGCCATTGACACGGGCAAAAGCACGGCCATTCTGCTAAAATACCCCGGCAAAACCGCCGAAGAACTGTATGAATTCCAGTTCACCCCGACGGAAGCCGCGCCCATCGTGGCCGTCAACCTGACCCACGGCACCGGTTCGGAAGCCAACCGCTTTGCGGTGGTAACCATTGAAGAAAAAGATTTCAAACCGGCCATTGCTTATGACTGCATTTATCCGCTTTACTCCATTGATGACCCCAAACTCATGGCGGGTTTGAGCGAAAAACAGACGCGCTATGTGTCTATTGACGCGGTTAACCATGTGGTGGAAGCCTCTACCACAACGGTTACAAGCCCCTATGCCATTGACCTGGCTATTTCCGTGGTGGATTTGGTGGCAAAATACCTGCCCGAAGCCCTGAAAGACTTAAACGCCGTGGAGCCGCGCTATTTCCTGGCGTATGCGGCTTTGATTGCGGGTATCGCCTTTGACAACGGCATGCTGCACTATACGCACGCTTTGGAACATCCGCTTTCCGGCGTCAATCCGAACCTGACCCACGGTCTGGGCCTGGCTATGTTGCTGCCGGCCGTGATTAAAAATATCTACGGCGTGAAAGGCCAGACGCTGGCCGCCGTATTGAAGCCCGTGGCCCCCGGCCTGACCGGAGACCCCGCGGAAGCCGATAAAGCCGCCCAGCTGGTGGAAAAATGGCTCTTCAGCGTGGGCGCCGACCACAAGCTGGAAGACGAAGGCTTTAAAGCCGAAGACGTGGACAAGATGGTAGAGCTTGCCTTCAATACGCCGTCTTTGGGCGGACTGCTGGCCATTGCGCCGACCAAAGCCGATAAAGAAGCCGTGCGCGCCATTTACGCCGCTTCTTTAAAACCCTGCCACAAATAATATACAGGCGTTTTGACGAACCCCCGCCGTTTTTTAAACGGCGGGGATTTGGTATAATAAGCCATGATGATGCTTATTTTTGCGGGACTGCTTTTTATCGCCGTCGGCGGATACGGCCTCTTTGGACAATGGCATTTTTTTAAACGCGCCATCATGGTGCGCGGCACCATAGTGCGGTGGGCCCTGAGCGGGGGAAAAGCTCTTTGGACGCCTGTTGCGGAATTTGAATTTGACGGGCAAAGACGCCGTGTCAGCGGTACGTTGTTATCCCACCGACCCGGCAAAACAGGATCCCTGGTCTGGGTAGGCGTAAATCCGGACAATATGCAGGAAGCGCGAATTAAACAAAACGGCGAAACTATTCTGTATGCGGCTGCTGTATTGAGCGGCGCACTCATCATCCTCTTTAGTATTCCGCTGTCCGCAATTGAATTATAACAAGGGACGTGCAATAAAAAACCGGAGCAAAAAGCTCCGGTTTTTGTATGTTGTGAAAAACCCCCGGCTACGCCTGGGGATATGTATTTTGTTATACTTTGGATATGAATATACTTTTAGTAAACACCCCGCTGGGGGAAATGGCTTTGGGGGAAGAAAGGGGGAAAATTACCCGCTTGTATCTGGGCGCGCAGGATGTGCCTGCGGGAATTAGGCAAAAGCCGACACCCGTTTTAAAAGAGGCGGTGCGTCAGCTGGGGCAGTATTTTGACGGCACGCGCAAAACTTTTGATTTGCCGATCCAGCCCCGCGGTACGGCCTTTCAACAAAGTGTCTGGCAGGCACTCTGTGACATTCCTTACGGCCAAACCCGTTCTTATGCCCGGCTGGCCGCGCAAATCGGCAGTCCGAAAGCCTGCCGCGCCGTCGGTATGGCCAATCATAAAAACCCGATTCCGATTATTATTCCCTGTCACCGCGTGGTGGGAGCGGACGGCAGTTTAACAGGCTATGCGGGGGGAACTGACATGAAAAAAGCCCTGCTGGATTTGGAAAGCAAATATAAATAAAAAACCGGAGCTTAAAACTCCGGTTTTTTACATATTCCCTTTTATGCTATATCTCGAGCGCGAATAAAAGTGTGGCTGAAGGAAAAAGATACGCCTACATAAAAATTCTGTCCCCGTTTGCCAAAAGCGCTGGCCTGGGCCGTATAATACTGCATAAACGGCGCTACAGACAATTCCTTCAGCACCGCCACATCCAGCCGCGCGTCCAGCCCGGCTTCGTAATCTATATCAGTGGCTTCCTTGCGGCTGCTGTGCAAATAGTCGCGGAACATGGCCGTATACACGGCCCGTACGCCTTCGCGTATGGGCTGATGCACTTCCACGGAAGTTTCCCAGCCGTACTTTTGGGAAGAGGGGTCATAGGTAAAATCACATTCGCTGAAACCCGCCAACTGAAAATTTTTGATATATTTCCCTTCATAAATTTTAACACCCAGCGCGGCGCGAAAAACTCTTTTAAGAGGAGTGTCCCCCTGGGAACTAAACTCTGTTTGGTATGCCAAAGAACCAAAAGGCCCCGCCTCAAATCCGCCTAAAAAATTATTTACATTCCATAATCTTTGCGTATAGGAACCGGTATATTGAATACTGTCGGCCGTTTCGTTGGTACTGCGCTCCCCTTCGGCGGGTTTTAAGGTTGTCTTGCCGTAATCAAGTATCAATTCGTTTCCCCATACGAAACCACGGGCGAAATAATCCCCTTTTAAATCCAAAAATCCCTTTACCACATGTTGAGAGTCGGAAGAAAGTTTGGAATTGGGGAAATCTTTATATTCTACGGCGTTTTTTACATCCGTGGAGGACAAATCCAAAGAGGCTTTTTTTAGTTCCAGCTGCCAACCACGCTTGGTATTTTGCGCATAAGAGGAGGCAGTTAAAAACAGCAGGCAAAAAACAGACATTAAGACTTTGTATTGCAAATTCATAGAATTCCTTTTATGTTAATTTTCTAATTTAAAACGCAGCCGCAGCCGTCCTTCCTGCCAGTCCCAGGAAGATATATGGAAACGTCCCACTTCAGCAGTATTGTTTACGTGTGCACCGATACAGGGGCAAGCGTCATAATCTCCCACAAACACCACGCGCAGCGTATCGCCCACATCCGGCGGAAGTTTAGATAAATCCAGCCCGGGGATTTGCTCCGCCTCATCCCGGGAAAGACTTTTAGCCGTTACGGGTAAATGGCGCGAGAGCACCTCATTGACCTGCTTTTGCACTTCGTCCATTTGCTGCTGCGTCGGAGAAGAAGGCAAAAAATAATCGCATTTGGATTTATTTTTTTCAATATGGGCGTTTTTGCTGCGCGCACAGCCAAACAGGCGCACCATGGTTTGGTTGAGCACATGTTCGGCGGTGTGCATGGGGGCAAAATAATCTTTTTTCGGCGTAAAAATGGCCGGCGTCATATATATATTTTAGCCAATTAGACGCCATAAAGCCAAATATACGGCGGGGCGGTATTGTGGCGGAGGCCTCAAAAGTAATAAAATATATGCAAAGATTTTAGAAAGGACAGGTAAAATATGTTGATACATGACAGTTTCTGTAAAATCATCGCCACGACGGGCCCTGCCAGCCAGTCGCCCGAAATGCTGGAAA
>CALUVA010000062.1 GCA_944324105.1 uncultured Elusimicrobiales bacterium | reverse complement strand
CTGCAGCGGGGGCAGATTTCACTGTTGGGGCCGGCGCTTTCGTCCATGCCGTTGGGGCAGGTGCAAAACATTTTGGTCTTGCTGGCCAGCTGTACGTGTATTTCCAGTCCGATAACGGGTTCAAATTGGGTAGTCATGTTTTATCCTCTCTCAAATTATTATAATATCAAATATGTTTTCCCTTTTTAAGACCACTTCGTACAAAACCGGCGCGGCCCTGGCCGTTGGCGCGACGGCATTTTGGAAACTGACTTCCTTCTTAAACAGCGTGCTCATCGCGCTGTATTTCGGTGCGGGTGAAAGCACCGATATATATTTTTATCTGATTATGCTGACCGGTTTTGGCGTTACGTTTATGCAGCGGCTGAACAATACGGTGTTAATTCCAGAAGCCATGTTCCTGGCAGAAGAAGATCCCCGCCAAAGCCGCCGTTTCTTAACAACGGGGTTTTATTTTTACCTGCTTTTGGCGTTGGTGCTGTGCCTGCTGGGGCTGACTTTTCCAACGGGAATTATCGGACTGGTATCGCGTTTTGAACCGGAGGCGCTGGGCAGGGAACAAATATTGTTGGGAGCGGCGTTTTTTCTCTTTGCCACCAACCTATTGGTGTATTATCTGACGGCAGTGGCGGAAATGCATAAATTTTTCTCCGTAGCCTGGCTCTCTCCTCTAAATGCCGTCTGCCCGCTGCTGGCGCTGTTGTTTTTAGGCCGCCATATAGGCATTATCAGCATGATGTACGGCTTTTTGGCGGCCAACTTTATTCAAATTGTTTTGCTGGTGTGGCTGATTAAACGCAAGCTGCACTGGGATTTTGTTCCCCGTCCTTGCGCCATACGGCCGGCTGCACGCAAAAATATACTGACAGGGCAAACGCTGGCTGCGCTGGATATTGTAAACAACCTGCTGCCTTTATATTTGCTCAGCGGTATGGGCGCGGGCGTGGTCAGCGCGCTGAACTATTGTAAACAACTGACGGACTCTCCTTCAGAAATTATTACCAACCGCGTAACCAATATATCTAAAATAGAATTAACGGAAAACGCTGCCCGCGGACAAATAAACGTTTTTAATAAAAATTTTCTTTCCACCAACCATATGCTACTGTTTATTCTTACGCCGTTAGCCGTGTTTTCTTCTTATTTTGCCACGGATATTGTCGGCCTGTTCTTTGAACGCGGGCAGTTCGGCGCCCAGGCGGCGGCCGATACGGCCCGTTTTTTACGGCCGTTGATTTTTACAGCTATTTTCATCGTTCCGTCCAATTTGCAGGGCAACACCGTGGTGGCCTGGCTGAAGGTGAAAGAAGCTTTTCCGTATATGCTGGCCTCTGCGCTGACGCTGACGGCCGGATGGCTGTTGCTGCCGTATTTGGGACCATACGCTTATCCGTATATTGTGTTGGGTGGATTTATTGTGGGATTTATTGTTAATGTGTTTTTGTTTAAACGGTATTTCCCGTTCGTCAACTATTTCCGTTCTTTTTGGGAACTATTGCGCCTGTTGGCCATTAATGTCATTGCCCTGGTACCAGCGGCAGCAGTACGGATGTTTATGGGAGAAAACGATTACTTCTTAAATTTGCTCTTTGGCGGATCGGTATATGTTACAGCATTGTTGTTGCTGTCTTACAAAAGCCGGGATTTGCAGCTGTTTTTAAAATCTACGGAAATATCCCGCATCGCCAAGAAATTATTTTAATACTTCGTCCAAGGCTCCGCAGGCCGCGCGGAACACTTTTTCCGGCGTCAAACCGTCTATATTACGGCAGGTTTTATAACCCAGCGCACAGGTTATGTGCCAGGCCGTGCCCAACAGCCACATACAGCTGCCGCAGGCATTGTCTTTCAAATTGATGTTTTTGGAAAGCCCGAAGAAATCTTTATCCGTCGGGCCGAACAGCACCAGGCAGCGGTTTTGCAAAAAGCGCGACAGCTGGACCAGGCCACTTTCCCCGTCTATATGCAGCAAACTATGGTTTAACAACGACGGCAAATCTTCCACGCGTGTTTGCCCCACCAAACAAACATTGGCAAAATCATATTTGGGGCTGTTTTTCCCGCCCAGCTGTACCAGCGTAATCTCCGGATATTTTTCTTTCAGCAAGCGGGCCAGCTCCCGCCAGTTTTTTCCAGGCCAACTTTTTAAAGGACGGCTCCCGTGCAAATGAAACGTGGCGTCTATGCCGTCATGAAACGTAATATATTTTTTCCCCTGAAGGCCAAAGCGCGCCAGGCGCGTGCCGTCCGTCAGCTGCGGCGGAAGCGGAGGTGAGGCCAGCGGGTCAAAATCCGTACCGCTTAAATAAGACAGCAGCGCCGCGCGCGGCAGTTTTTGCTCCACGGCAAAACGCCCCAGCAAATCTTCCATTAAATAATTATCCGACAGGAAAAAAGAAAATTCGTTTTGCCGTTTGGCCATTTCGTCCAAAAGCGGCAGGAATTCCGGAGCCTTTTTTTGCACACGGACGCGGTTGGCGTGTACGGTTTTAAAAGACTGGCAGGTTTCAAAGGCCACGTCGTATTTATACCACAGCGGCTGGCCGGAAGGAAGAAAAATATTTTTCTCATCCTCCACAAACAAAGCCGACGCGGCGGACGGGGAATCGGTATGATAATAAAATACGGCAGCGGGCAGTTTGTCGCGCAAAGCCAGCACAGCCAAGCGTGCCGCGGCACAATCGCCCAGGCCACCGCGCAAATGCCAGAACACATGCAGGCGGCCGTCTTTGGGCGGGCCTTTTTTTATACAGGACAGCACGCGCCGGCGCCAGCCCCACCAAAGCGCATTGCGCAGGCGGCGGTAAGCAAAAGCCCAACGCACAACGCGGCAGTCCCGCCCGTACATTTGCGGCAGCATCTGCAGGGCTTTAAGGGACAGCCGCGTCCGGTCGTTGTGAAAGTCCATGAATATTATTCTTCGTCAAACAGGGCCGCAAACACGTCAAACGGGAAGCGGTCCTTCATATGGGAGGCTTCTATGGCCATACCCACGCGTTTGCCCCAGTTGACCATCAGGTCGTCCAATGCCACGGTTAACGGTTCTTCTTCCCCGGCGTTGACCAGCAGGCCGCTGACGGCATTGGCCACCAGCTCGTCCGCACCGGCCACGTCCGTGGCCACTACGGGCAGTTTGCTGGCCATGGCATCCAAAAGTTCATCCAGCCCTTCGGCTTCGCGCGCGGGGCTGACGTAAATGTCGGCGTTGCGCAGCAGGCTGTACAAATCACTGTCCGCCGGCACGATTTCGGTGCTTTCGGAAAGGCCGTTTTTCTCTATAAATTTTTTCAGGGCGGCTTTGTTTACCCCGTCTCCCACAATGGTTAAATGCCAGGTGCCGTGTGCGGGGGCCAGACGCGCCCAGGTTTTCAGCAAAACGTCAAAACCGCCGCTTTTGGCCAGCTTACCCGCGGCCACGATGTTGTTCTCTTTCTTAAAGCAGGCGGGTTTGTCATAATTGTAATGTTCCACCCACACGGCGGGATTGGCGGTGCGCACGGCGTTGGAGGCATACAGCTTTTTATCCAGCGGTTTATCTCCTTTGCCGATAACCACCACTTTTTCGGCTTTTTTAAGCATCGTCTTTTTATTTTTAACGGCTTTTTCTTCTCTGAAATTTTCGGGTTCGCAGTAAATATACGGCAGCCCCGCCAAAGCGGCGGCTTCGCACGCCGGCAGGGACACCAGAGAAATCACGCGCCCCGCACCCGCCTTTTTAAACGCTTCGGCCATGCTTTTTGCTTTGGCCGCGGCGGCAAATTCCAGGGTGGTGAGTTTCGTATGTTTGGGCAGCTTGCCTTTTATTCCGGCCAAAACAGTATCCTGGCCTTTTTCCGCCAGTACATGGGCCAGGCGCGTTCCCAAGCGCAGGCCGGAGAAATTTTTGTGGTTTCCTACAAATACAATCGTTTTCATGTGCTTCACCTTCTTTTTGGCCTTTTTTCGGCCAACCCTTTTGTTTTTTAAATTGTACATAAAATGACGGGACAGATGTTCGTTTCTGCCACAAAAAAGCTCTTTTCCACATAAAAAAACCGCCCGTAAGGGCGGTATGAAATCTATTGCGGGGACTGGATTTGAACCAGTGATCTCAAGGTTATGGGCCTTGCGAGATACCAGGCTTCTCTACCCCGCAATATAAGTATAGCAAATTTACGTCCAAAAGACAAATATGCTGTCGAAGATATATAAGTTTTATATAAAAAACGCACGGACAATATGCCGTGCGTTGTTCATGGTATAAAACCACGTTTAATTTTCCGATTCTTTATACATCGGGTAAAAATACAGTCCCATAAAAACCGGGTTGTCATAAAACCCTTTGACGCGGCTGCGCATGGCCCACAGCCCCGAGGGATGCACGGTGTAAATTTGCATAGCGTCCTCATAGGCAATTTTATGAAGTTTTTTATAATATTCTGCGCGTTTGTCTTTGTCCGTTTCCGCTACGGCCTTGGAAATCAGCTCATCCGCCCGCGGGTTCTGGTATCCCTGCGCCTGGGAATAACGTCCGTCACTGTGCATAAAATTAAAATAAAAATTATGCGGGTCGGCGTAATCGGCCACCCAGCCGCGTACCCACACGGGCATTTGGCGGGCGGCGGTTTTCTCCAGGAAAGAAGCCCACATCACACCGCGCACATCCACTTTAAATTTAGGATTTAAAGACTCTATGTTGCGCTTAAGCATTTCCGCCGCCATCTGCCGCGGGAAACCGCCGGTGTTATACGTAATGGTCAGCGCAAAGCCTTTATCCCATACCTTTCCGCCCCAGGCCTTTTTAAAATGTTCTTCGGCCTTTTTAAGATCAAAATCATAATGCGGGTCTTCTTTATCATAAAATACCAACCCTTCCGGAGCAGGACCATAAGCACGCGCGCCGCGCCCGCTCAGGCCTTCCTTCAAAAATGCATCGTAATCAAACGCATATTCAAAGCCTTTGCGCACATCCGGGTCGGAAAAGAAATTGGGAGGAATGCCATTCCCGTCCAGCTTGCCCGATCCGATATCAGGGTTGCCCTTGGCATTGACATTCAACGTAAAGAAAATTACGGGATCGGTGCGCAAACGGGGCAAATTATCATAAACCACAATGTTCGGATTGCCTTTTAGTTGTTCGGCGTATTGCGGGGGAATTTCCGCAATATCTGCATCCCCTCCTTCCAACAAAAGACGAAGAGTGCTGGGTTCGGTAACCGTCATCATATGGATATTTTTAAGCCGCGGGGCGCCCTCATAATATTCTTCATTGGCGGCCAGCTGCAGGCGGCGGCCCGAAATATCCCAGCGCACCAGTTTAAAAGGCCCGGTGCCGTTCATATGGTCAAATAAATAAGAGGACTGTTTTTCAAAATTATTAAACTGTTTCCAGGTTTCTTCCGTCCCGTCCCAGCCGCCGTGTTCGGCTACCCACTTTTTGGGCACGACATATCCCCAGCGGGCCAGAACGCCCAGGAACGGCGCAAAAGGTTTTTTAAGCTGAATGACCACATTGTCCCCCTGCACCTGCACGGCTTTGGCCGCTTCTTTAAAATTCACGATGATATTGCCGTTGTCATCCCGCGTGGAGGTATAACCCAAAATTGGCTCCAGCAACAGAGAAGACGGACCGCCGGACACATCGGAAAGCATAAAACGCAGCAGAGAATAACGCACATCTTCGGGCGTCATTTCCGTCCCGTCGTGAAATTTCACGCCTTTGCGTATGGGAAAAGTATAGGTCAGGCCGTCTTTGGAAATCAAGCCGTTTTCCACCGTGGGCACCTGCGTTGCCAGCGAGGGTAAGAATTCCGTCATGGAAACGCCGTTAAATTTCAGCAACGTATCATAAACGTTGATCATCATTCCCTGCGTTACACCATCATAGGAAAAAACGGGATCCAGGGACTGCATTTCCCCGCTGTGCGCTACCACCAGAGTGTCATTGTCCTGTTTTTCAGCGCAGGCACAGGTCAATAAAATAGCAGCAAACAACCAAACGGCAATTTTTTTCATATTCTCCTCACTAAATACGCTGCACCTTGTTTGCGCTTCAGCCAAGCGCGAGCAAATTCGGCAGCGTTATAAAAACGGATTACTTCCTGTGCAGATACGGCGGCCGGATCGGCCACCCGTATTTTACCATTTTCCCATCCGCACAGCAGTACCAAATGTCCGGGAGTTTGCGCAACAGCAGCCCCAGAAAGCCCCCCTTTTCCATAAGCAATGCTGGCGACCACCAGGCTTTTTTCCGTCAAAAAATCTTCCAGCTGCTCCAGACGGGTAAACCGCGTTACCAATGCCTCGCACCCCAGCCGGGAAGCATACGCGGTATTTAGCGTCCAGTTGCCGTAAATATGCGCACGGTAATCATACACTGCGGAGGCGACCTGAACCGGATCCGTTCGGATGCCCAAAACATTCAGCGCCATAGCCAGCGATGTCGGGCTGCAAAGCCGTACTTTTTGTTCTGCCGCAACCGGCAGACACATTTGAGAAAAAGGACGGATGGTTATTTCCTTGCGGCCGGGCAGCGGCGCGGCAAAATTTTCCGGGCAGCCTGAGCTTGCCTCCCCCAGGCACACAAATACACGGCTTACTTCCATATCCCCATGCAAAGTCAGGCGGAAACGATAGGCACGGGCCGGACGTTTCAACAACAGCTCATCCACCGCCAGAGACGCGTCCGTGTCATCCTGCGGATCAAAACTGTGGTTTAACCGGACCGAATAAAACGCCAGTTTAAAAAATTTGCTCCATACGCCGCCGACAAGGACTTGCACCTCCGTCAGCAGCCAGCCGTTGGTGGCAGTATGGTAATTGACGGAAAGGATCAGGGAAGAAAAATCAGGCGTCTGAAAAACAGGCGAAACAACCGTGCGGGAAGTCCCCTCCCCTTTGACGGAATATTCCGCCCCGGGACAGTGCATAAACGTCAGATACGGCAGATTTGTTTCTGCTCTGTGCATACCAAACCCTAAAAAATCGGGGCACCCGGGCTCGAACCGGGAACCTTCCGCTCCCAAAGCGGACGCCCTACCATTGGGCCATGCCCCG
>CALUVA010000061.1 GCA_944324105.1 uncultured Elusimicrobiales bacterium | reverse complement strand
CAGCGCAAATTTGTCGCGCTGGCCGTCTGCACCGACCCCGTGGAAGGCGACGCTTTTGGCACGCCCTGCGGGGCCTGCCGCCAAGTCATGACGGAATTTATGGATTTAAACGCACCCATTTTACTGGTGGCCGTTACCAAAAAAGGTGCGCGCAAAATCTGCAAAAAGAAACTCAAAGACCTGATTCCTTTCCCGTTTTTAAAACCCGGGGAATAATTTTATAAGCGCGGCGTGCCGTGCTTTTTTATGCGGGGGTCCCGTGGAACAAATCCGATACAAAGGGCTGCATGCCCTGCGGCTGGAAAATGAATATCTTTCCCTGACTTTTTTGCCGGATTATGCCTGCAAAATGGCCAGTCTGTTTAAAAAAGACACCGGACGTGAATTTTTATTTCAAAGTTCCGGCGAAACGCTGACTCCGCCTCCGTACGGCGCGGCTTTTTCGGACTACGACAGCAGCGGCTTTGACGAGGTGCTGCCTTCCATAGACGCCTGCCCGTACCCGTGCGGGACGTACCGGGGCACGCCGGTGCCGGATCACGGCGAAGTGTGGGCCCTGCCGTGGGAACACACTGTGCACGCAGACGGCAACGGCCTGACGGCCCGCGTGCAAAGCCCCAAGCTGCCCTACCGCTTTACGCGCGAACTGATATTGTCCGGCCATGATATCCGCCTGCATTATACGTTGGAAAACTTATCGGATGAACCTTTTGAGTTTATTTGGACGCCGCACTGCCTGCTTAACTGCTCGCCGCATACCGTACTGGTATTGCCGGATAATTTAACCGAAATTATAACGGTGGAGCATTCCACGCGCACGCTGGGGCCGTGGGGCACGCGCCACCCGTATCCGCGGACCCAAACGCCGCAGGGCAACCCCGTGGATATGTCGCAAACGCGGCCGGCTTCGGATAAATCCTGCGAAAAATTTTATTTCACGCAAAAAAATACGCAGGGCTGGTGCGCCGTCAAACACACCGACAACGGCGACACCCTGACCTACCGCTACGACGCGGACAAAGTGCCTTATCTGGGCGTGTGGAAAACGCAGGGCGGCTACCGCGGCGATTATAATATCGCGCTGGAGCCCTGCACGGGCGTATATGACGATTTGTATGTGGCGCACAAAATACGCCGCGCGGCGGTGTGCGCGCCGAAAGACAAATACGAATGGGATTTTACCATGACCGTCGGACAGGAGAGTCTATGAAACACCCGGAACTGAAACAAAAATTTAACGAAATTTTTGCTGCGGCACAGGCTCCGCGCCTTTTCTGCGCACCCGCGCGCGTAAACCTTATCGGAGAGCATACCGATTATAACGGCGGCCATGTGTTCCCCTGCGCGCTGACGTTTAACACCTATGTGGCGGCGGCCAAACGCACGGACGGGAAAATACGCCTTTATTCGTTGAATTTTGAAAAAACGGGCCTGGTGGAGGCGGACGTAAATCACCTGGCCCATGACCCAAAACAGGACTGGGCCAATTATCCGCTGGGTGTTTTTTGGGCCATGCAGCAGCGCGGACTGCATTTTGACGGCGGGGCGGATATGCTGTTTTGGGGCGACGTGCCGCTGGGGGCGGGCCTGTCCTCTTCGGCCTCCATTGAGCTGGCCGCGGCCGTGGCGCTGAACACGCTGTTTGGGTTCGGCCTGCCGCAGACGGAACTGGCGAAAATCGGCCAGGAAGCGGAAAATAAATTTGTGGGTATGAACTGCGGCATTATGGACCAGTTCGCCTCCGCCATGGGCAAAAAAGACCACGCCATTTTGCTGGACTGCAATACCCTGCATTATGAATACGCCCCGCTGGATTTACAGGGCGTGTCCATTTTAATTTGCAACACCAACAAGCCGCACAACCTCATTGAATCCAAATACAATGAACGCCGCGCCCAAAGCGAACACGCGCTGAAACAGCTGCAAAGCAAACTGGACATAAACGCGCTGGGAGAACTGACCGAAGAAGCATTTGAACAGAATAAAGAACTTATTACCGACCCCGTGGAGCGCAAACGTGCCAAACACGCCGTATACGAAAACCGCCGCACCCTGCTGGCCGCGCAAAAACTGGCGCAGGGGGATTTGGAAGCATTTGGCAAACTGATGAATGCGTCGCACATATCTTTGCGCGATGATTATGAAGTGACCGGCAAAGAACTGGACGCCATGGCCGAAGCCGCCTGGCAGCAGGAAGGCGTACTGGGCGCGCGCATGACGGGCGGCGGTTTCGGCGGCTGTGTGGTGGCGCTGGTAAAAAATGAACATGTGGAAAATTTCAAACAAAACGTCGCCCGCCTTTATCAGGCCGCTACGGGCTACCGGCCGGACTTTTACGCCGCATCAGCCGGAGACGGCGCACGGGAGTTAAAGGATTGACGGAGGAATTATGGCTGACATTTACCGCTTGATTGACCAACTGCTTGCCTATGCTTTGGCAAATGAACTGATAGAAAAAGAGGACCAAATCTGGGCACGCAACGAACTGCTGGCCGTGCTGGGCCTGACGGATTATAAACCTTCCTCCGCCAAAGTAAAAACACCCAAAACCGCTGCGGAAATTTTAACCCCTATATGCGACTGGGCCGCCGCGCACGGCCTTATCTCCCCGGATACCGTTACCCAGCGGGATTTGTTTGATACGCGCCTGATGAACGTGTTTGCCGCGCGCCCTTCGGAAGTCATCAGCGACTTTGCCCTGCTCTATAAAACGCGCGGCCCCCGTGCCGCCACGGATAAATTTTACCATGATGCCCGGGCGCTCAATTACATACGCACCGACCGCGTGGCCAAAAACCGCGTTTGGAAGGCCGCCACGCCCTACGGGGAACTGGACATTACCATTAACATGTCCAAACCCGAAAAAGACCCCAAAGATATTGCCGCCGCCCTGCAGGTGAAAGCCTCCGGCTACCCCGCCTGTTTGCTCTGTAAAGAAAACGAAGGCTATGCCGGCCATGCGGCCCACCCCGCGCGGCAAAACCTGCGGCTGATCCCGCTGGATTTGCTGGGGGACGGCAAACCGTGGTATTTGCAATACTCGCCGTATGTATATTACAATGAGCACTGCATTTGCCTCTCCGGCGCACACGAACCCATGAAACTGACCAAAAAAAGTTTCGCGCGTCTTTTGGGCTTTGTGGAACTTTTGCCGCATTATTTCATCGGCTCCAATGCAGACCTGCCCATTGTGGGCGGCTCCATTTTAATCCACGACCATTTCCAGGGCGGACGGTACACCTTTGCCATGGAAAAAGCCCCCGTGGAAAAGCAGTTTACGCTTAAAAAATTCCCCCGCGTCAAAGCCGGCATAGTACGCTGGCCCATGAGCGTAATCCGCTTAAACGGAAGTAAAAAAGATTTAATAGAAGCATCGGCTTATATCCTGAAAAAATGGCGCGCTTACAGCGACCCGCAGGCCGACATTTTGGCTTTCAGCGGCAAAACCCCGCACAATACCATTACGCCTATTGCGCGCCGGCGTGGGAAAAACTTTGAAATAGACCTCGTTCTGCGCAACAACCGCACGACGGAACAATTCCCGCTGGGCATCTTCCACCCGCATGCGGAAGTGCATCATATCAAAAAGGAAAATATCGGGCTGATTGAAGTCATGGGCCTGGCCGTGCTGCCCGCGCGGCTGGCGGCGGAGCTGGACACGCTGGAAAAGCTGCTGATCCGGCGGAACCTGAAAGCCATACAAAAAGACCCCGCCCTAAACAAACACGCCGCCTGGGCGGAAGAACTGCTGACAAAATATAAGTTTACTGCCAAAAACGCCAAAAGCATTTTGCAAAAAGAAGTCGGCTCTGTCTTTGCCAAAGTGCTGGAATACGCCGGAGTATACAAGCGTACCCCGCAGGGCCGGGAAGCGTTTGAACGGTTTTTAAAAAGGCTGTAACAGAAAAATCCCGTATTACAATACGGGATTTTTCATTTTCCCGGGCGGCCATACGGTGCACCCATCTTGTTTTATTTTCTCGGTTCGTCTGCTTGGGTTTGATTGAGCAGCCAAATTTCACCTCCGTATTCAACCTCTGCGCATTTACGGAAATTGCTACTGTTTTCCCCAGACATATCGCATTTCAGAGTCCCGCGATCCTTAAACCTTTAAGCCATCTAGATAAAAAGGCTTTACAAAGGCCTTAAAAATTTATAGAACAAATTATAGAACTTTTAAACACGGGCGAATAATATGAAACAACTGCACCCCAAACAAAAAGAACTGCTGGAAATCCTGAAGAACAATATTTCCGACCCACTGACGTTGGATGAACTGGCCGCACGCCTGGGCGTCAGCGGCAAAAGCGTGGCCCACCACCACATTAAACAGCTGGAGAAGAAAGGATACCTTAAACGCAACCCGGAAAATCCGCGCGACTATATCATTTTAAAAGACCCCGAACGCAATGTGGTGTACCTGAATATGTACGGCTGTGCCAAATGCGGCCCCGAAGGCACGCTGCTCAGCGGGGTGCCCACGCGCGTGGTGCCGGTGGACCCGAGCATGATTTATTTTCCGGCCTGCAAAGGGTTTATGGTGGAAGCAAAAGGTGACTCTATGGAAAATATCATCGCCCCGCGCGACTGGCTGATTGTGGAGCAAAGCCATACCCCCAAAAACCGCGATATCGTGGTTTGCGTCAACAAAGGCGAAGTAATGGTCAAACGCTTCAGTCGCGACGGGGAAAATGTTATTTTGGAATCGCAGAACAAAAAATATTCCCCCATCGTGGCCGACCCGCACAGTTTCCATGTGGAAGGCATCGTGCGCAGCATTATCAAACGCAATTTTTAGCCCCGCTCAAACACGGGGTAATTAGTCGTAACCTCAAGGGGCTCCTCTCCGGAGCCCCCGTTTTATAAACTCCGTACCGGATACGCGGCCCTTTTGGTGCATACCATTAAATCAATATACCGGGCAAGGAGTTCCGGGAAACAAAAACCCCGCGCCGTAACGCGGGGTTGCCCCGAATCACAAAATTTATTTTCCTTTTTTATCCGGCGTATGATGACGCGGCCGGCCGGTGTATTTGTGCAGAAAATCATGCAGTTTTTCCAGCGTTTCGCGGCTGATGACATGCTCCATTTTGCAGGCGTCTATATTGGCCGTTTTGGCGTTTACCCCCAACACATCGGAAAGGAAACTGCTTAAAATGCCGTGGCGGCGGCGTACGTCTTCGGCGGCGCGGCGGCCTTTGGCCGTCAGCGTTACGCCGCGGTAAGGCTCATGTTTCAGATATCCCCCTTCCGCCAGCACGCGCAGCGCGCCCGTTACGCTGGGAGTTTTGACGCCCAGCAAATCCCGCACGTCCGTTACGCGGGCCAAACCGTCTTCATTGCTGGCCAGGGAAATAGCCTCCAGGTAATCTTCCATATTGGAGCTTAAATGTTTGCTCATAAACGCCCCCGAAATTAAGTAAAACTAACTTTAAGTTATATCATAACATATTGGCGTCCTTTTGAAAAAAGCATTTTCCCCGTCGTAAAAGCAGGGCTTGCTTTCGCGTGATTTGTTGCTATAATAGTGGTAGGCCGTACCTAAAGGAGACTCTATGGATATTAAACAATATACCGCAGACTTTCTGGGCCGTCTGGCCAAGCGCGACCCCGCGCAAAAGGTGTTCCAACAGGCCGTACATGAGGTGGTGGGCAGCCTGGCCCCCGTCCTGGAGCAAAACCCCAAATATATTAAAGAAAGCATTTTGGACCGCATTTTGGAGCCGGAACGCATGATTATTTTCCGCGTTCCCTGGAAAGACGACAAAGGCAATATCCACGTCAACCGCGGCTTCCGCATTCAGTATAACAGTGCGCTGGGGCCTTACAAAGGCGGTATGCGCTTTCACGAAACCGTCAACCAGGACGCGCTGAAATTCCTGGCTTTTGAGCAAACTTTCAAAAATTCTTTAACCACGCTGCCGCTGGGCGGCGGAAAAGGCGGCTCAGACTTTGACACGCGCGGCAAAAGCGACGATGAAGTCATGCGCTTCTGCCATTCGTTTATCAATGAGCTCTACCATCACATCGGCTATCACACCGATATCCCCGCCGGTGATTTGGGCTGCGGCGCGCGCGAAATAGGCTATATGTTCGGCCAGTATAAAAAGCTGACCAATGATTTTACGGGTGCCTTCACCGGCAAAAAACCCAACTGGGGCGGCAGCCTGCTGCGCCCGGAGGCGACGGGCTACGGCGTGGCGTATTTTACGCAAAATATGCTGGCTACGCGCAAAGATGAAATTAAAGGCAAAACGGCCATTGTATCCGGCACGGGGAATGTGGGTATTTATACCATAGAAAAACTGACCCAGCTGGGAGCCAAAGTGGTCGGATTTATGGACTATGACGGCAGTATTTATGACAAAGACGGCGTAGACGAAGAAAAACTGGCCTTCCTCAAAGACCTGGTATTTGTGCGGCGCGGCAGTCTGAAAGAATACGGCCAAAAATTCAAACACGCACAGTTCCGCCCGGGCCAAAAAACCTGGGACATCCCGTGCCAGATCGCCTGCCCGACCGCCTGCGAAAATGAACTGCATACCGAGGACGCCAAAACATTGGTTAAAAACGGCTGCATCTGCCTGACGGAAGGGGCCAACATGCCCTGCACCCCGGGCGCCATTGATGTATTCCAACACGCGGGAATTCTGTACTCCCCGGGCAAAGCCTCCAACGCCGGAGGCGTGGCAGTGTCCGGCCTGGAAATGACACAGAACAGTATGCGCATTTACTGGACGCGTGAAGAAGTAGACCAGTACCTGCAGCGTATTATGCACAATATTCACGACAGCTGCCTGGCCGCGGCCGAACAGTATGGTGTGAAAGGAGATTATATGGCGGGGGCCAACATTGCCGGATTTATCAAAGTGGCCGACGCGATGATTGACCAAGGATTAGTTTAATCTTACTTTTTGTGCCGACAAAAAGTAGGCAAAAAACTCTCCGATAAGAAACATAAAAAATCACTTTTGCGGCTGTTTTGTAAACTCGCTTTACTCAAACATACAAAACAGAAAATCCCACAAAAGTGATTTTTATAAGCGTTTCTATATCGGAATATTATACGGTATTTTCCAAAAATGGATATTTTTAAGACAAAAACTACTTTGTCTTGTCATATATCTTATTAACCATCACGGACACCGCGCCGTCGCCGGTTACATTGCAGGCTGTGCCGAAGGAGTCCATGGCAATATACAGCGCAATCATCAGCCCCAGCATTTCTTCGTTAAAGCCCAGCATTTTCTG
>CALUVA010000060.1 GCA_944324105.1 uncultured Elusimicrobiales bacterium | reverse complement strand
GGCGGCGATTTGGATTTGTGGTACTTAAACGCCTCCTCCGTGTTTAACCACACGGTATGGAATATCGGCGGCAACTATCCCATTGTATTTGTATTGTCCAATAAAATAGGTGCCGTGCGCTCATACGGACGCACCGACGAAGTTCCCCCGTATGAAAAATTCTTCCTCGGCGGCGCAGATACCGTACGCGGCTATGACCGCGCGGGCGAAGTCGGCCCCGAATACGGCGGCACCACCTACTATGTCATGAATGCGGAACTGCGCTTCCCGCTGGCGCGCGAAGGCCGCCGCACTATGGCACAGTTAGCTTTGTTCTTTGACCTGGGCAACTCGTGGAACCACTTTGACGATGTGGAGTTTTCCCTCGGTCCCGATGAAAACCAGTTTAAAGCCGGCGTGGGCGTAGGCTTGCGCTTTACGACCCCATCCCTGCCCATACGCATAGACTGGGGCTATGGTTTGAACCATAAAAATAACGAGGACCGCTCGCATTTCTACTTCAATGTGTCCAATATGATGTAGGATAGGAGTATGGGTATGCGTAAAACTTTTTTATGGCCCGTTTTACTGCTCTGTTGTGCCCCTCTTGCCGCACAGGAAGCGTCTGTAGATGAACTGACGGCGGAAGAGCTGGCTGTTGTGCAGGCCATTAAGGCCCAAAACCGTACCCCGGAGGAAAATGCCCAGTCCGCTGCGCCCGCAGAACCCATGCAAGCTCCCAAATCCGTTTCTGACACAGAGGAGACAAACGGAGAGATTAAACTCTCCGAGCAGGCCAAGCAGCAGGCTTGGGATGAACAGAAACAAACACAGGCCGAAACACCGCAAAGCGAACCGTTAAGTCCGCAAGAAAAAGAACAGTGCATGACCGTGGCCTTTGTGGATATTGACGAAGCTTTTAACCAGCATCCGCGTACACAGGCCGTTAAAAAACAGATAGACGACAAAATCCGCTCCAAAGAGAGAGAGGTAGACAATGCCAAAGAAGTTATTGCCGCGCTGGAAGCAGAAAATAATTTACTGACACGGCAACTGGCGGAATTGAAACCGTTTTACCAACGCATTGTTACGGACCAGGAATTGCTGCCCAAAGTACCCGAAAGCGCCGACGGATTGGATTTGGCAAATACATTGAACCAGCTGACTTTTGCGGGCAGCGAAATTATTACCACCTCCCCGCTTAATTCCCCGGCGCGGCTGGAAGACGTAACGGAGCGTATAGCGGCCAACAAGAAAATTATTGCCGAAAAGAATTTTTTTATTGATAATTATAAGTACCAGACACGCGAAGAAATTTTAAATTTAGAAAAAGAAGAAGTTAAAAATATTTTACAGGACATTTACACGGAAATTAAATCTTTTGCGCAAAAAAGAAACATCGGTGCCGTGGTGCGCAAAGACGAAATACTGTACGGGCAGCAACCCGTCAATGTAACCAAGGATTTTGTGAGCACGCTCAAAAAATCCAAGAAATACCGGAAACAAAAATAACCGGAGGGATCCTATGGAACTGACGCTGAAACAAGCGGCCGAGATTACCGGCGCGGAAATAAACGGAGATGAAAATTTTGTTATTAGGCATATTTGCGATTTAACCGAACCAAAACCGGACGGAGTGTGTTATGTCAGCCATATAGAAAAAGTAAGCATCCCCGCCGGTTTTGTCACGGGGGCTGTATTTTTGCCTAAAACGGCAAAAAGCATGTCCCTGCCATTGAAAACCAATTTTTTATACGTAGACAACCCCGAATGGGCCTTTACGCAGCTGCTGCAATACTGGGACGCGCAAACGCCCAAGCACACCCCGGGCATACACTCCACCGCCACTATCAGCCCGTCTGCCAAACTGGGCAAAAATGTGTCCGTAGGCGCTTACAGCGTAATTGAAGATGACGCCGTCATCGGCGACAACACCGTCATCTTTCCGCAGGTCTATATCGGCAAGCGCGTGCAAATTGGCCACGACTGCATTTTATACCCGCAAGTAACGGTGCGTGAAGACTGCGTGCTGAAAAACCGCGTCATTTTGCAGTCCGGCGCGCGCATCGGCGGGGACGGGTTCGGTTTTATTTTTCATGAAGGCCGGCACCAAAAAATCCCGCAAATCGGCAACGTCATTATTGAAGACGATGTGGAAATACAAGCCAACTCCTGTGTGGACCGCGCCAAGCTGGCCCACACCGTAGTGGGAGCCAATACGAAGGTGGACAACCTGGTGCAAATTGCGCATAATGTAAAAGTAGGCCAAAGCTGTATTATGTGCTCCCAGGTGGGCATTGCAGGCACCACTACCCTTGGCAACGGCGTGGTGGCTGCGGGACAGGTGGGCATTATCGGGCATCTGCACATCGGCAACGGGGTGCAAATAGCCGCCCAGTCCGGAGTAACCTGCGACATCCCGGACGGCGTGCCTTATTTCGGCACTCCGGCCAAGCCCATGAAAGAAATGCTGCGCATTTTGGCCGTACAGGGCAAACTGCCGGAAATTTACAAAGAACTAAAACTGATTAAAAAGGCCGTGGAAAAATAATATGCGCAAAACCATTTTACAATCCGTCAGCGTCAGCGGCGTGGGCCTGCATACGGGCGCGCCTTCGGTGATGACCTTTAAGCCCGCCGAGGACGGCATTCATTTTATCCGCACGGACATAGCGGGCTCTCTGCCCATTAAAGCGGATTTAAACCATGTGGGTTCCACCCTGCGCGGCACCAATTTAAAGAATGACACCGCTGAAGTATGGACGGTGGAACATGTGCTTTCCGCCCTCAATGCCCTGGGTATTACGGATCTGACTGTGGAAATGGACGGCCCCGAACCGCCGGTGACGGACGGCTCCGCAGGCGTTTATCTGGAACATTTGCAAAAGGCCGGCCTGAAAGAGTTACCCGGAGACAGGCCCGTCTTAAATCTTAAACAGCCGGTTACTTATACATCCGGCCCCATTTCATACAGTGCCGAACCGGCCGACAAATTAACCGTTACTTTTATTTACGAACACAAACACCCGCTGGTAGGCCGACAGGAATATACCGTAGAGTTGACCGAGAGCAATTATGAAACTCAAATTGCCCGGGCGCGGACATTCGGCTTTGAAGAAGAACTTGCTTTCCTAAAAGCCCACGGCCTGGCTAAAGGCGGCAGTTTGGAAAATGCCGTCGTAGTGGGTAAAGATAAATTTTTAAACGAGCTGCGCTACGCCGATGAGCTGGTGCGGCATAAAATTTTGGATCTGGTCGGCGATTTCAGCCTTACGGGCAAAAGCCTGGGCAAGCTGAAAATTACCTGCCGCATGGGCGGACATAAACACAATGTGCTGTTTGCGCGGCTGCTGCTGGCCAATTCGGAGGAAAAATGAAAGAGAAGCACCCGTCCCTGGCTCCTTTGCTGGATATGCCCGTACAAAAAACGCTCAGCCAGGAAGACATCAAACATAATATCCCACACAGAGAACCTTTCCTGCTGGTGGATGAAGTGCGCGTCGTTGAAGACGGCAAAACCTGTGTGGGCATTAAACACGTAAAAGGGGACGAATATTTTTTCAAAGGCCATTTTCCGCAGAAACCTATTATGCCCGGCGTATTGATACTGGAAAGCATGTCCCAGACGTTTGGCGGCGCGATTATGGACCGCGTCAACAAAAATGGTAAAGGGCTGCCGCTTTTCCTGGGGGTGGAAAGCGCCAAATTCCGGGGAATGGTTGTACCGGGAGACACTTTGCAAATGCCCGTGCAAATTCTGCGCCTTGGCAAGCTCTCGCGCATTTACGCGGAAGCGTACGTCAACGGCAAACTCTGCACGGAGGCTTACCTGACGTTTATATTAGGAGAAAACCTAAATGTCTGACACTCGCATCCACCCCACCGCTATCATAGATCCGAGCGCGAAAATTGATCCGACCACCGTTATTGGGCCCTACACCATTATCGGACCCAACGTGACGATGGGCAAAAACAACCGCATCGGACCTTTCTGCATGATAGAAAACACGGTCATGGGCGACGACAATGAAGTTATCTCGCACGCATCCATCGGCGTTAAGCCGCAGGATTTGTCTTACAACGGCGTGCCAAGCATGGTGATTATGGGCAGTCGCAATAAAATCCGCGAATGCGTTACCATTCACCGCTCTACCAGTCTGGACAATCCGACCCGCCTGGGAGACGACTGTCTGTTGATGGCCAATTCCCACGTGGCGCATGACTGCCAGCTGGGCAATCATATTATTCTGGCCAACAGCACCGGCATTGCCGGCCATGTACATTTAGCCGACCGTGTCATTACTTCCGGTATGGTCGGCGTACACCAGTTTGTCCGCGTGGGCAAGCTGGCCATGCTTTCCGGCGGGGCCATGGTGCCGCTGGATGTCCCCCCCTTCTGCACCGCCCAGGGAGAACGCGCCCGCCTGGTGGGCCTGAATGTGGTGGGTATGCGCCGGGCAGGAATGAAGCGCGACGAAATTATGGCCGTTAAACGTGCATTTAAGGTATTGTTCCGCTCCAAAATGTTACTTAAAGACGCCATTGCACAGCTGGAAGCGGACCAGCCCATTCCCGCTGTAATGGAAATGTTGGAATTTTGCAAACACACCAAACGCGGCATCACGGCGGCCAAACGAAAAATCAATCAAGCGGATGAAGACTGAAAAACTGGGTATTATTGCCGGGGAAGGCAAAATGCCCGTTTACATTGCCCGACAGGCCACTCAAAAAGGCGTAGCAATAGCAGTGGCGGGCTTAAAAGGAAACGCACGGGAGGAGGACTTCCGCGGCGTATGTGCTGTGTACAAAGATTTCCGCCTGGGCCAGATGGGCGCAGGGCTGAAATTTTTTAAAGAAAACGGCGTCACCCGCGTGCTGATGGCCGGACGCGTGCAACACACGTCCATATTTTCCAACCTCATGCCGGATTTGCGCGGGGCCAGGTTCCTGGCCTCGCTCAAATCCATGCAAACCAAGCATATTCTTTCCCGTGTTATTGAAGAATTTAAAAAAGAGGGGTTGGAATTTGTCAGTTCCGCGCTGTATTTGGAACACTTCATGCCCCCCGCCGGCGTGCTGACCCGCCGGCAACCAACTGAAGAAGAACAGAAAACCGTACAATATGGCTTCAAGACTGCCAAAGCCGTGGCCGCATTGGACATCGGCTTGACCTGTGTGGTCAGCCAAAATGCCGTCATCGCCGTGGAAGGCATGGAAGGCACCGACGCGTGCATACGCCGCGCCGGAGAGCTGTATAAAAAATCTGCTGAGAAAAAAAACTGCGTGGCCGTAGTCAAAGTGGCGCGCCCGAACCAGGACGACCGCTTTGATTTGCCCGTCATCGGCAAAGGAACCATGCAGGCTATGACAGACGCAGGCTTTAAACTGCTGGCCTTTGAGGCGGAAAAAACACTGGTGCTGGATTTGGAAGAAGTGGTGGAAACAGCCGACAAAAACAGTATTTGTTTACTGGCTGTCTAATAAAAAGCCACCTTCTACATAACTATACAACCCCCCGTCATTTCAGAGGGGTTTTTTATTTAACAAAACGGCGCGCCATTTCAAAAGCTTCTTCCGTACTGAATAAATATGCGGCGGAAGTAAGCACTTTGCTGATCAGCATTTCCTGGCTGGATACACTGCGCGTAAGGGCGTCAAACAAGTTGCCTTTGTCAAATTCTTTTTCCAGGCTATCCAGAACCAAGTCCGCATTTTGTGGAGCTAAAATAATTTCCACTCCGCCGAAGGCCATTTGCAATGCAGCAAACGCTTCATGTTTGATACGGCTTTTAAACAAAGGAGGACTGACAATACAGCCTTTGTAATTGAGTCGTTTCCTTAATAAACCCGTTATAATTTTTTCTGACATCATGGCCCGGTTGGCCGGATCTATATTGGCAAACACCATATCGGAAGGCATTACAGCGTCGCAGCGGCGGAACATGTGTTTATAAGGCACAAATTCCTCTTCTTCCATTTGTGAAAGTGTCTTTAAAATACCGCTGACGCCGGGGAAATACTTAATACAATTAAGCGTCCCCCCGTTGGCTGCCCCGGCAGCATAATCACCCGCCAAACGGGCCACACAAACGGGTGCTTCACAAAAAGCGGGACTCTGGTAACCGATATCCACTACCGGAGCCAACAGCCAGTCTATGCCCGCACTGCGCGCCATGCGCGCGGTAATCAGCCCTTTGCGGTAAGTTCCTTCCGTATCATTCTTTGCACCCAGGGAAGCATTGGAAGGCAGATCGGGCGCATCCGTCACTACTTCAGATAAATTTTCTTCTATGTCGGCACAAATAAGCAAATGGTCGTAAGGAGAGACACTGCGCACCGTATCGGCGAAATGACGTATCTGTTCAGCTGTTGCGCCATAAACGCAAAAACCGCCTACGCCGCGCACAGCCTGTGCTTTGGCGGCGGCCAAATCACTACTGCCAAACCAAAAACCGGGGAAAACCATACGGGCTGTTTTCATACGACCTCCTCGGCGCGGCAGGCCGAACGGTTACTGCAGCAAAACCGACGGCACCAACGCTTCTTCTGTATCCGACGGAGCAATAAGCTCATAAGATCCGTACGGATCTTCCGTTTCCGCCGTTTCTACAATATCGGGCCTTATCTCGGGCCGCAGCGGAGTCAGCAGCCACTGAATCAGCTCCGGCGCAATCCAGCGGTCCAGCAAATTATGCCCGCTTTGGTCATAGGCCGTGGCAAACACCACTTTGCCTTCGCCTGAGCTTAAAAACGCCACATTGCGCAGCAGGCTGGCTTCCAAAAAAGTTTTCTTGTCATCCGCCGCAGCGGCAATAAAAACATTTCCTTTATATACCCGCAAAGCCGGGATAGACAGCACATCGCGAAAATTGGTTACCGGCGTAATCAAGGCCACCCCTCCGACGGACGGCCACAGGCTGGCCGCTTTGGCCGCCACATTAGCCCCCATCCCCGCACCAATAAACACTATGGCTTCTTCCGGGATGTTCCGCTCCTTAAAGAAGGCCATGGCGGCATCCACATCACGCGTCATCTTATTGTAATCATTATCCACGCCTTCTTTGGCAAAATCCTCATACGAACCAATATTAACGCTTTCCCCGTGGCCGCGCAAATCCAAAGCCAAATAACCAATACCGTTGGCCTGCAATTTGCCGGAAAATGTGGCAAACTCATTTTTGTTTTTGCCAATATCATGCAATAAAAGAACTGTCGGCTTTCCTTCTTTGGAGGGCTGGTAAACGGCAGATATTTCCCATCCGTCCTGCGTGTGTAACACGGCGGCAGTGCCTTTTACCTGCGCCTGCAGAGCAGGCAGACAAAACAAAACGGCAAAAGTAAAGAAAGCGTATTTTTTCATGGCAACACTTCTTCGGGCTTAAACCACAGGGAAATTTCCCGCTCTGCTTCCTGCGGCGTGCCGGAG
>CALUVA010000059.1 GCA_944324105.1 uncultured Elusimicrobiales bacterium | reverse complement strand
TGAAGACGTTTAAAGTGTTGGCATTCGGAAACTGCGGCGGGGAAAGTACGGACTGCACCACTTCATACGGGGCTTGGACACAAACATTAAGGCTTATGACAGATACGTGTGACAGAAATGCAGATGTCTCTTTTTCTTGCAGTAATGCCCCAAGAGGCCAAGAAAGCACATGTGTGGATGTCATAAAAGAAGCTTCTTTTCCACAACCTTTTGATGTTATTTTAGATTCCGCCAAGTTGATGAATCAAAACTGGGCTAAAGATACTTGTGACGAAGATATTGAAACACAGTATGCTTGTACTCCTCAAGACAGAAAAGACAACAGAGTTTGTGAGGATACCTATTTGGAGATAAATGCTTCTACGGATAATGAGGTAGTTCCCATCCCAAATTGTGCTGCGAGGGGTAATAATATCGGCGAAGGTTATATAAAAACATATGGGGTAGAAGCCTTCTGCAAAGAGTATGTTGGGAATTATACTCATACGGAATGCAGAGGAAAAGTGCCTGGCAGCGATAATCTTTATTACAGGTGCCAAATGGGTTATATACAAAGAAGGATACAATGCGGTTTTAAACAAAATATAACAAAATATAAATATCGTAATATTCGTTGTTGCGGCAATGAGTAAATAAATTCATAGAAAGCCCCTGTCCGGCTCCCCGCCGGACGGGTGTTTATACAACCCCGCACCGGTTTTCCGGCGCGGGGCTTTTTTGAAAAAAGATGCATTAAGAGGTGTGCCACAGACATCTGTGCTTAAATATAAAGCGAGCGCCACTGGGCATAAGAAATAGTGTTAACTCAGAATAAAAATGAAAGTATAACATGTTTTTTTGTACATATATATCTACACAAAAAGACCCCCCGATATCCGATCGGGGGGTCACGTCGACTCTTTCATTCACTCTTCCTTTTTAAGTCAGGCCGGGCGACTTATCCGTCCGGGCAACCTCCGCAGCCGCACGCTCCGCATCAGGCCGAAGCAAGTACATCAACCTCCGCGAAACGCCGCACGTCTTCACACTACCCTGCCGCTGACGCCGCACTGTACAAAACCGCACTCAACAGGTCCGTACAATAACCGCACCAACAGCAACGTCTGCTCATCCGCTCCGCAACCCGGGCCCCACATCCGCCCGCCGCTGCGGCACCGCTCGGTCAGTCCGCTTCACAACCCGCTTTCCTTCCTCCGCGGCCGGCTGGCTACCCATGCACCCAACCTGGGACTGTCTTATTGACAGTATAAGCGAATTAAAAAAATTGTCAAGGGGTGATTTTTGCGCTCTGTGCAGGTAAGGAAGTCGTTTATTTGTTGTTGTTTATTTGATGAAAAACAGGGCGCGCTTGACTCGTTTTTTTGTTTTGATACTCTGTACAAAGACGAAATAAAAGCCGTCTGACGGCGTTTTGTTTTAAGTAAATTTGTGTTTGGAGGCATGTCATACGAAAAGGTTTTATGTTAATAGAATTGTTATTGGTGGTGCTGATTATCGGCATATTGGCGGCGGTGGCGTTGCCGCAGTATACCAAAGTGCTGGAAAAAAGCCGTCTGGCTACGGTCATTCCGCCGGTGTGCAGCATTAAAGACGCACAGGAAGTTTACTATCTGGCTAACGGAATCTATGCGCAGAATGCGGAAGATTAGGAAATAGAATTTACCTGTCCGGACGGTTTTACCTGCGCAATTTCCAAAGATGTAGCAACAGGCGGTTCATATAGTTTAAACGGAAAGATAAAGGATATGGAATTGTGTATAGTTATGGGCACCGCACGGATCAGCTTCCCGGGTAACTATATTGCGGGGCATTCACTTCAGATAAAGAAGCCATGGCTATTTGCAAAACTTATGGTACGGGAAGCACATCTCCGGACGGGTATATAAGGGGCCCTATCTAGTAATCGGGCGGAAGACGGGAGTTCGTTTTATAAAAACCCCCGCCAGTTGGCGGGGGTTTTGTGCAGCATAAACCGGTTACAGCCTGGTAATGTCCGCCGTCCCCTGCGTGAGCAAAGCGCGTACGCGTGTGAGCAGGGCCAGGCGGTTTTGACGCACGGCCGTATCCTCGGCGTTTACCATAACATCGGTAAAAAACCGGGCCAGCGGGGCGGCAAAAGAAGCCAATACCCGCAATTGTGCGCGGAAATCTTCCGCGGCCGGTGCGGACAATTCTTTTTCCGCCTGTTGCAGGGCGGCAAAAAGCTCTTTTTCCGCCGGTTCCAGGAGCAGGCTTTCCTGCACTTTCCCGTCTGAGGAATCGGCTTTTTTCAGGATATTGCAGGCGCGTTTGGCCGCTTCGGCGGCGGCTTTGAAATCCGCCCCGTCGCGTTCGGCGTCCAGGACGCCAACCAAGTTTTCCACGCGGCCCAGCGGCAGGGTGTACCAACCGTTGACCGCCTCCACCGTGCCGGCCCGGTGGCCGCGCTGCTGCAGGATAAGCGACAGACGCTGGAAGAAGAAATTTTTCAGTTCTTCTTCGGCTTTTTTCCCGTCGCGTCCCGTGTAGAGCGACAGGGCTTTCTCCGTCAGCTCTTTAAGAGAGACGTTTAGCTCCTTTTCCAGCATGATGCGCACCGCGCCGTAAGCTGCGCGGCGCAGGGCAAAGGGGTCCTCACTTCCCGTCGGGATTTGGCCGATTAAAAAGTTGCCCGCCAGCGTGTCCACCTTGCCGGCCAAAGACACCAGCGCGCCCATTAAGGTTTCGGGCAGTTCGGAGTTGGACGACAGCGGCCAGTAAAATTGCGCCATGGCGCGGCCTTCTTCGGGGTGGCCTTCCAGCTCGGCATAGCGGCCGCCCATATAGCCTTGCAGCTCGGGGAATTCATACACCACGCTGCTGGCCAAATCCGCATAGGCGTATCCGGCGGCGTAGGTGACGCTGTCTTTAATGTCTGCAGCACCCAGGCGGTCGCATAGCCACATGGCCAGCTCCCGCGTGCGGTCGGACTTATCCAGCATGGTGCCCAGTCCTTCCACAAAGGTGCGTTCGGCCAGTTTATTTTTGAAGTGGTCCAGGCTTTCTTTTTTGTCATTTTCGTAAAAGAACACCGCATCGGACAGACGCGCGGACATGACTTTTTTAAAGCCTTCACGCACTTCGGTCTGGTTGGCCGATACGCCGTCGCGCACCGCAATAAAATAGGGCTGAATGTCATTGCGGCCGTCCACAACGGGGAACATCTTCAGCTGCGTTTTAAACACGGTGGTGATGAGTTCTTTGGGCAGGGTCAGAAACTTCAAATCAAAATCTCCGCCCACGGCCACGGGATGCTCGGTAAAATAGACGGTTTCTTCCACAAGGTCCTGGTCCAGGTCCGCGTGATAACCGCGCGCTTTGGCTTCGGCCATTACGCCGCGGATAAGCGCTTCGCGCCGTTCCTCCGGCAGCGCCAAAATGGGCTGCGGCTGGGATTTGAGCAGCTGCACGTAATAGTCTTTGTCGGCTTTTTCCACGCGAATGGGCTTGCGGCCGAAAGACGTAATCGGATAGGTGTTGCGGCCGGATTTGACGCCCGCCACTTCAAAGGGGACGATTTTTTCGCCCCACAGGCCGATCAGGCTGCGTATAGGGCGGCCCCACTTCAGGCCGCTTTCTTCCCAGACCATATTTTTTGCAAATTCCATGCCCGTAATGATTTTGACAAAAATTTCCGGCAGGAGTTTAAAGGTCTTTTCGCCTTTGATGTGCAAATCGGCGAAGATAAACGGCCCTTTGTCGGTTTCTTTGACGGTTAGTTTCTCTGGCTTAATGCCGTTTTTCTGCGCAAAGCCCGCGCTCTGGGGGGTAAAGTTTCCCTGCGCGTCTTTAAGCAGTTTGGCCGGGGGGCCTTTGACCTCTTTTTGCACGTCGGCGGCTTTTTCGGCCGCGCCTTCTATAATCAGGCACAGGCGGCGGTACGTGCCGAAGGCCTCGGCCTTTTCATACGAAATACGGTATTCTTCCAAAAGCTGTTTGGCCAGCGTTTCCATTTGGGCCAGGGCGGGTTTGACAAAGCGCGAAGGCAAATGTTCGCAGCCGATTTCCAAAAATGCGTTCATTTTGCAGCCTCCTCTTTCTTTTCTTCTTTGGGCTCCACGCTGTCCACATACACCTTGGCGCAGGCTTTGGCCAGGTTGCGGATTTTGGTAATGATATTGGTACGGTCGGACACGGAAATGGCGCCGCGCGCTTCCAGCATATTGAAATAGTGCGACACGCGCATGGCGCATTCGTACGCCGGCAGATACAGGCCCTTTTTGCATAGGGCGTGGCATTCGGCTTCGTTTTCCTCAATGTCGCGGCGCAGGCGGTCCACATTGGACTCTTCAAAATAATAATGCGAAAACTGCCGCTCCCCTTCCTGATGCACCTCGCGGTAGGTGACGGTGTCGTTCCAGCGGATGTCAAAGACATTGTCCACTTTCTGGCAGTACATGGCAATGCGTTCCAGCCCGTAGGTGATTTCCACGGTGATGGGGTTTAAGGCGTATCCGGCCATGTTTTGAAAATAGGTAAACTGCGTGATTTCCATGCCGTCCAGCCAGATTTCCCAGCCGACGCCGGAGGCGCCCAGCGTGGGGGACTGCCAGTCGTCCTCAATAAAGCGCACGTCGTGCTCTTTGGGGTCCAGGCCGATGGCCTTTAGGGAATTTAAATAAATTTCCTGTATATTGGCCGGGGCGGGCTTCATAATGACCTGGTACTGGTAATATTTGCCCAGGCGGTTGGGATTTTCGCCGTAGCGGCCGTCGGCGGGGCGGCGGCACGGCTCCACATAAGCGCGGTTGACGGGTGTTTTGGTCAGCGCGCCCAGCACGGTGGCGGGGTTGAAAGTGCCCGCGCCTTTTTCCATGTCATAAGGCTGTACCAGGATACAGCCCTGTTTCTTCCAATATTCGTTTAGGGAAGAAATAATATCCTGAAAATTCTTGCCGTATTTCATAAGTAACCATATTATATAAAATACGGCCCTGCCTGCGTGTGCGCGGTAAAACTGTTATAATAACAAAAAGGAGTATATATGCCAGGATATGGCCCGGACCCGAACAGCGCTTTTCCCAATCCCGCAGTACCGTCGGTATGTTTTATTAAAAATGTGGTAAAAAACCCGAACATTGTGGTCGGGGATTATACATATTATGACGACCCGTCCGGGGCGGATGATTTTGAAAAGCACGTTACTCATCATTATCCGTTTTTGGCAGATAAGCTGATTATCGGCAAATTCTGTGCCATAGGCAAAGGGGTGGAATTTGTGATGAACGGGGCCAACCACCGTTTAAAAAGCGTGTCCACCTATCCGTTTAATATTTTGGGCGGCGGCTGGGAAACCTCCGTTCCGTCACTTTCCGATCTTCCCCTAAAAGGGGACACCGTGCTGGGCCATGATGTGTGGCTGGGGCAGAATGTTACGGTGCTGCCCGGCGTGCATATCGGCAGCGGGGCGATTATCGGAGCCTGCTCCGTCGTAACCAAAGACATACCTCCTTATGCGGTGGCGGCCGGCAATCCGGCCCGCGTGGTGCGTATGCGTTTTGAACCGGAAACCGTGGAGTTTTTGCTTCGCCTGTGCTGGTGGGACAAGCCCGCGCAGGAAATTACGGAACTGCTGCCGTACTTGTGCAGCAGCGACGGAAGCGGCCTGCGCCGTTTAAGAGAGAGATATCCCGTATGATTACCAGCGTGATTTTTGACATGGACGGTACGATTTTTTCCACCGAACCCATTTATTTTAAATGTTACCAACAGGCCGCCGAGCCTATGGGGCTGAAATTTACCTTTGAACTTTTTGAAAGCTGCATTGGCATGAGCGTCAATGATTCTTCCAAACTGGTCAAAAGTTATTTCGGCCGCGATGTGGACGTAAAATATTTATATGACCAGTGCGCGCGCAACGTGGACGCTTATTTTGACAGCCACACCGTGCCGTTTAAACCCTGCGCCAAAGAAACAATAGAGTATTTTCACAAGCGGGGGTTAAAACTGGGTATGGCCACCTCCAATATCAGCCGCTGGGTGGACATACTGCTGGAAAAAAGGGGGCTGAAGGGCTATTTTTCTTCCATTGTAACTTTTGACCATGTGAGCAATCCCAAGCCGGACCCCGAAGTGTATTTACGCAGCGCGCAGAACCTGGGGGCGGACGTAAGCCAGTGTCTGGCCATAGAAGATTCCGTCGCCGGCGCGACGGCGGCCATATCGGCCGGTATGCGTACGGTGGTGGTGCCGGATTTGAAACAGCCCAACTCTTTTGTGCGCGCCAACGCTTTCCGCATCTATAAATCTTTGTGCGATATGCAGCGGGAAATGGATGAGGTGCTGGGCTGATCGTGTCGTTCTCTTTGGCCAGAAAATAAAAATCCCCGCTTATGCGGGGATTTTTATCAGGCAAGAAATAAATCCGAAAAAATGCAATTTCCCGTTCCTTACAGAACGGATTTTTCAAGAGTGGTTTATTTTCCTTTTTTCGTATTTCTTTTTGGGTCCTATAAAAAATTGGGTCCATTCGGTTTCCTGTATCTAGGTATAAAGACCCTTGACGGATGTATAGTCTTTACTTATACTGATAATGTTAAAGAGAGTTTTTGGATAAAAAATACATTAGGAGAAATCACATGAAAAAAGTATTGGCTCTTATGGTGGGTTTGTTTTGTGCCGTGGCCGCTTTTGCCCAAGAAAAACCCATGGCTTCTTCCGGCCAGAGCGGTGCCAGCGAAGAAGCGCGCTATGTGTTGGGGTTGGTGCGCAACGGCTATGCGGATTTGCTCAATAAATATTTTGATGCCGCTCCGTGGAAAATACAAACGGAGATTGATTCCTACACCGACAATACGCATGAAGCCAGCATTGCCGTGTTCTGCGTGGCGGTGGACTTGGGTAATGTAGACGTGGTAAAAGCATTTGTGGAGCATGGTTACGGCCCGGCGGATTTGTGCCGCGTACAGCGTTTTGGTACTAAAAAAGTGATTATTTCCCGCGCTGAAAGACTGTATGCTGACAGGAGCGTGAAAGAATCTTCCTACTCCAGCAGTTCCCGGACGGGCGGCAGCGGCGGTGTGTGGTTTGGGCCGCTGGGAGCGGGGGGCGTTTCCCAGGGCGGATCGTCCAGTTCGGAGCAAGGCAGTACGATAGAACACAAAGATATTACGGAAAAATATTCCCAAGTGTGGTATGGAGAGAAGAAAGTGGTAAAGACGTACTTTGCCAACCCGCTGGATTTTGCTTCCGGAGAGATGTTTGATTATCTGTGGGAACAGGGCTTCCGCTCCAATAACCTCTTTACCAAGCAGGCTTTGGCAGAGGCCAAACGGTTAGGGCGTATGGATATTTGGACTTATATTATGGAGAATAAGCCGGAGCTTTTGGCGGACAAACCTTCTTATGTCAGTGAGGAAGATTACGCCGCCTTGCTGCAGGCTGCCAAAGCCGGCCCGGAAACCCTGGCTTATCGGGTTTTGGAAAAAGGAATTTTGGGGCGAATTGGCACATCGGCCCAGGCAGAGCAGGTCAAAAACCGTCTTTCCCGGGAATTGCAGCAACAACTGCAAAAAGGCAATGTCATGCCGGCCGATACGCTGGGGTACAGCCGCATGGATAAGGCGGTAAAAGAAAAGGCGGCAGAAGTAAAA
>CALUVA010000058.1 GCA_944324105.1 uncultured Elusimicrobiales bacterium | reverse complement strand
CGGCAGTGGACTAAGCGTTAGCCCAAGCGACTTGATGGTCGTTAGTTATTTTTTTGGCCCTGTTTGAATTGGCCTGGCCAACCAATACCTGCTCCCGAGCCGTAACAGATACCCGTCGAATCTATTACACCCCCGAAAATACGGAAATTGTCAAAGAACCTTCCGGCCGTGCCGGAAAAGGGTATTATATTGTATCATTTTCTTATATCAATTTTATGCTTCCGGCACAATAGCCGGCATCCGAAATTATGTACGTTACCACCAAACCCACCATTTATTTGATAGACGGCCTGAATCTGGTGCGCAGTTTTTTGTGGCAGTTTGCGCGCACGGAAGAAGACGTAACGGCCGATTTTCTGGACTTTTTGGAAGAAGTGTCTTTGGACGACAAATACGCCATGCACGAATACCGCGTGGTGTTTGACGGCGCCTTCCGCCCCGTGGGGCCGCTGTATCGCGGCGGGGTGCATGTGGTGTTTTCCGAAGACATCACCGCAGACGATTATATTTTTCAGGAAGCGGACTATTTGAGCCAAAACGGCACGCGCGTGATTGCCGTTACTTCCGACCGGGATTTGCAGGCGCGCCTGAAGGACATCGGCGTCAAGGCGCTTTTCTGTCAAAAATTTTATAATTCTCTCAAACTTTCTTCCCGCTGACGAATCCGCGCGTGCGGGAGGCGTGATTATTTGTTAAAATAAATACAGAGGGCTGGTGGCGGAATGGTAGACGCGACAGACTTAAAATCTGTTGGCCGCAAGGCCGTGGGGGTTCGAGTCCCCCCCTGCCCACTCTTATAACCGGCCGGTCAAAGCCGGAAAAGGGGTGTGTATGTTAGAGGACTTTCAAAGAACGCTGGTTAAGGCCTTCGGCTGGGTGTTTACCGTGCTGCCCATCGGGCTGCGCTTTTTCTCCATCGCTTTGTTAATTTCCGTTTTCTTTTTGCTTTTGGGGTTCCGTTTATTAGGGGCGTTGTTCCTGGTTATCGCGTGTTTTTGCGCTTTCTTTTTCCGCAACCCCAAACGCGACGTCCAGTTTTCCGAGGATGAAATCGCCTGCCCGGCAGACGGCACCGTGTTAAGCATCAAAACAGAGGACGATCCCAACTCCGTGGTTATCCGCATTTTCCTGTCCATTTTTGACGTGCATGTGCAGCGCGCTACCGTCAACGGCGTTATCGGGGATATTTTCTATCACAAAGGGCAGTTCCTCTTTGCCAACAATCCCAAAGCCGCCGCGGACAACGAGCGCAACCTGATTCAGATTTTCCGCCCGCACAGCGACCGCTTTGCCCATGTGGAACAAATCACGGGTGCCATTGCACGGCGCATTGAATGCTGGGTCAAACCCGCCCAGGAAGTCAAAGCCGGCCAGCTGATAGGCCTGGTGCGCTTTGGCAGCCAGGTGGCTGTATACCTACCCAAAGACGCGGTGCGCGTTATCGTCAAAGAAGGGCAAAAAGTGCAGGGCGGCAACACTGTGCTGGCCTTGTGGAAATAATCTTTTTTACAAACGGCGTCACAACGCCGTTTTTTTGTTAAATAAATTATGACAAACGAAGAACAACACTCCACCAACGTAGAAAAACTCAAACGCACGGGCGCGGCGGCGGCGCCGTCGCTGTTTACGCTGGGCAATCTGGCATGCGGATTTTTCTCCATTTTGTCTGCCAGCAACGGCCACTTCAGCAAAGCCGGCTGGCTGATTCTTATTGCAGCCGTATTTGACCTGTTTGACGGGCGCATTGCGCGGCTGCTGGGCACGGAAAGCAATTTCGGCGTGGAGATGGACTCCCTGGCTGACGCGGTGTCTTTCTGCACGGCTCCGGCGCTGCTGATGTATTTTATGGTTTTACAGCAGTATCCGCTCTGGGGCGCACCGATCGCCTGCGTATATGCGTGCTTCGGCGTGCTGCGCCTGGCCAAATTCAACGCCATGGCCTACGCGGGCGAAGGCTCCAAAAAGTATTTTTCCGGCCTGCCCGTGCCGGCGCCGGCCTGCATTTTCGCCTCCTTTGCCATTTCTTACAGCATTATGGAATACAACATGGGCGGGCACAATCTGCGCATTATGGAAGTATACCTGCCGCATTTGTATAATTTTGTTGCCATCGCGATGATTGTCATGGCCCTGCTGATGGTGTCCACGGTGCCTTATGCGGCTTTTAAAGCCAAACGCGAAAAAAAGATGAGCGTGTGGTTTCTGCTCCTGCTTGTCGTGCTGGTGGTGCTGTTGGTGCGTTACCCGCAGGACGTGATTTTTATCGTTATGTCCGCCTATGTGCTCTTTGGACTGTTGGCTGTGCTGTACCGCGCGTTCAAAGGAATCAAAGTGGAAAAATAAAGTTTTAGTTTCACAGAAAATGCCCCGCCTTCTGGCGGGGCGTTTTGTTATTCCCTTTCACGGCGGGAAATTGCTACAATAGCACAAAGGACCCTTTCACATGAAGACACCCCTGCAGGATTTTGATAAAAAAATGGCTTTCGAGCTGGAAACAGCCACGCTGTTCGGCGTGGATGAAGCCGGGCGCGGCCCGCTGGCCGGCCCCGTGGTGGCCTGTGCTTGCTATATCGGCTCCAATTTATATACCTATTTTGAAGATGTCAACGACAGCAAAAAACTCACGCACAAAAAACGCGAAGAACTGTTTGAACGCATGAACAAACTGGGCGTTTTATACGGGGTAGGATTTGCTTCGGCGGCAGAAATAGATAAACTGAACATTTTGCAGGCTACGTTTCTGGCCATGCGCCGCGCTTGCCAAAAATTTTTTGTCATTCCCGGTGCGGTGGCACTGGTGGACGGCCCGCACCCCATTGCCGATTTCCCGCTGCGCCAGCGCCCCGTCATAGACGGGGACGCCAAATCCCTCAATATCGCCGCGGCCAGCATTGTGGCCAAGGTCGTCCGTGACCGCTACATGGCCACGCTGGATACGCTTTACCCGGGTTACGGTTTTGCCGCGCATAAGGGTTACGGCACGCCTAAGCACCTCGCCGCCGTGGAAAAGCTGGGCCCCTGCCGCGAACACCGCAAAACCTTCTCCCCCATCAACCGCTTTTTTAAGCCCACGCTCTTTCCGTGAACACCGCCCAAACCGGCGCGCGGGGCGAGGACGCGGCCTGTACATTTCTGCAAAAACAGGGCTGCCAAATTCTGGCGCGCAACTGGCGCAGGCCCTGCGGGGAAATAGACATCGTGGCGCTGGAGGGCAAAACGCTGGTGTTTGCCGAGGTGAAAACGCGCGCGTCCAACGCTTTCGGCGGGCCGCTGGCGGCGGTAACGGCGGGCAAACAGCGCAAAATCGCGCTGGCGGCGCATTTGTTTATCAAGGAAAACGCCCCTAAATTTGATAGTATAAGATTTGACGTCATATGCCTGCTGGACGGGAAACTGACGCATATAAAAAACGCCTTTTCCCCCGCCCGCGGCACTTTATGAACACGGAGGCCGTATGACCCAACTGCAGCAAGTCAAAAAAGCCGTCGCTTTCATCAACAAAAAGACCAAAAACTTTAAGCCCGAAATCGCTCTGATTACCGGTTCGGGCCTGGCGGGCTCGGTGCCGCCGCTGGAGAAAAAAGTCGTTATTTCTTATGCCGCCATTCCCGGATTTTTGCAAAGCACCGTCCCGGGCCACAGCGGAAACCTGATTTTCGGCACCTACAAAGGCCGCAAACTGATGATTATGCAGGGGCGCTTTCATTATTATGAAGGGCACCCCATGAAAGATTTGGCCGTGTCCGTGCGCACGATGTTTATGCTGGGCGTGCAGAAACTCATCGTGTCCGCCGCCGTCGGCTCGCTGGACATGAAACTCAAACCCGGCTCCCTGTGCGTGTTAAACGACCACATCAATTTTATGTGCAACAACCCGCTTATCGGCAATCACGACCCCGCCTTCGGCCCGATGTTTTTTGACCTGTCCGAAGCGTATGACAAAAAAATGCGCAAAACCGCTTTGGACGCCTGCAAAAAGCTGAAAATCAACGCCGGCGAAGGCGTATATTTGGCCGCCACGGGCCCGAACTTTGAAACGCCCGCGGAAATCCGCGCGTTTAAAAAGCTGGGCGCCACCGTGGTGGGCATGAGCGTGGTGCCCGAAGTGCTGGTCGCCCGCCAGTGCGGTATTTTGGTGCTGGGCCTGGCCTGGGTAAGCAATATGGGCTGCGGCATCGCCAAAGAGCCGCTCTCCCACGCGCAGACCATACGCGAAACCAAAAAAATTGAGGGCAAGTTTAAAGACCTGCTGGAAGCCATACTGCCCAAACTGTAAAATATGCGCAAGGCCCCGCGCCGACATGCGGCGCGGGGTATATTTATGTTTAAAGACATTTTACGCCTCGGCAAAGAAACGCTGGTTTACGGTACGTCCACGGTAGTGGCGCGCCTGCTGAACTTCTGTCTGGTGCCGTTTTACACCTATTATCTGGCCACGTCCGATTACGGCGTGGTGGCCACGCTGTTTGCCTTTATTGCGCTGCTGAGCGTGGTGTTTCTGTTCGGCATGGACCAAAGCTACCTGCGCTTTGCCAGCGAAGCCAAAGACAAGCGCGAAGTGTTCCAGCATTGTTTTTACGGGCTATTGTGTTACGGGGCCCTGCTGGGCGCACTGATTTACCTTTTTGCGCGGCCACTGGCGCAGCTGGCGGGCATCGGCGAGGAAAACGCGCACCTGATGCACCTGGCCGTATTTATTTTATTTTTGGACATGCTGAACATGATCCCGTTTACCAAGCTGCGCCTGCAGCGGCGCGCGTGGTACTTTGCGGGAGTGCGCACGGCATCCATCGTCGTCAATGTGGCGGGCAATGTGTTGTTTATTGCGGTGTTCCATTTGGGCGTGGCGTCCATTTTCTGGGCCAATATTTTGGGCTCGCTGGCCTCGCTGCTGCTATTGTCTCCCGTCGTGTGGGAGGAGCTTAAAGGCGGGTTCTGCCGCTTCAGCCCCGCACTGGAAAAACACATGCTGCGCTTTGCCTGGCCTTTTGTGCCGGCAGGATTGGCCAGCCTGCTGGTCAGCGTGATAGACAAACCGATTTTGGTGCAGCTGGTCGGCCTATCGGAAGTGGGCGTTTATCAGGCCAATTTTAAAATCGGCGTATTTATGATGCTGATTGTGTCTATGTTTGACCAGGCCTGGCGGCCCTTTTTCCTCTCCCACGCCAAAGACGCCAACGCCAAACCCCTGTTTGCGCGCGTGCTGACTTTCTTTACCGCGTTTTCCGCCTGGGTGCTGCTGGGGCTGGCTTTCTTAATGCCGGACATTATTAAAAGCGACATCTTCGGCTCTTTTCATTTGATTGCCCCCCAATACTGGGGCGGCCTGCACGTTATTCCGCTGGTGCTGACGGGATATTTTTTCTACGGTCTGTACATCAATTTTATGGTCGGCCCCGTGATTACCAAACGCACACGCGTGCTGATGTGGATTACGCTGGCCGGCGCGGCCACCAGCATTGCCGTCAACCTGCTGGCGGTGCCGCGCGTGGGGATTGTCGGCGCGGGCTGGGCTGTGGCGGCCAGTTATTTTGTGATGGCCTGCTGTCTGTTTGCCTTTACGCAAAAGGTATACGGCGTGCCGTATGAATATGCGCGCCTGGCCCTGCTGGCCCTGCTGGCGGGCGGCATGGCCGCATGGGTATACACGGCGGCGGATAATTTTTCGCCGCGGCATTTGCTGGATCTGAAAGTTGTTTTGCTGTGCCTGTATCCGCTGCTGGCGGGGTTAATCGTTTTATTTGGAAAAATAAAGTTTTTTAAAAGGGGGAGCCTATGAAAGCATGTATGATTGTAACGGACGGATTTGAAGAAATTGAAGCCGTGGGCACCTATGCCATTTTGCGCCGCGGCGGGCTGGACGTGGACGTATACAGCCTGCGCGGGGATAAAGCCACGGGCCGCTTTGGTTTAACCTGCTGCGCGCTCAAGCCGTTTGCGCAGTTTAAGGACGACAATTACGCCGCCGTTATTTTGCCTGGCGGACCGCAGTGGAAAGAGCTGGAAGCCAACGCGCAGGTGCAACAGCTGCTGCGGGATTTTGACGATACGGGCCGTTACCTCTGCGCCATCTGCGCCGGACCGACCATACTGGGCCGCGCCGGTTATTTAAAAGGCAAAAACTACACCTGCTTTACCGCCATGAATGACGACTTCGGCGGGACGTACCGCGAAGATTACGCCGTCACAGACGGGCGCATTATCACCGGCAAAAGCGCGGCGGCCACGATTGATTTCGGCTTTGCCATACTGCAGGCCGTAGCCGGAGAAGAAGCGGCGCAGAAAACCAAAAAAGAAATTTATTATAAAGAAGGGAAGTAAATTTCTGTTGGATTTGCCCGACATAAAAACCCCCGCTTTTAAGCGGGGGTCTTGTTTGCAAAACAAACGCGAGTTAGGGGTTAGTTTCATTGCCCGTTTTGGGATCGGCACACGTAGCATTCCCGTCACTGCAGCATGTTTTCGCCAGTGTGTCAACACCACAGAAGTCTGCGCACAGGGACTGGCCGTTCGGTTCATCCGAGTTGCACTGGGTCAGATTGCTGGCATAATAGCGGGTTAAATTATATTTATAATTTAACGTACCACCATTGGAGCTGGAGCGGGTAGCCGTAGCAACGCCTCCAGTATAATCAGTGTCTTCGGAAAGCGTAATCGTAAAGCCGTTGTCACTGGTCGTATAAGAATTACCCGTTGCACCGGCAGGGGCCACATCCAGGCCATCGTATTTCGCTGCATACTTTCCGATCTGCAGGTATTTTCTTTGCTGTGCACCGGCAATGCTGCTCAGCAAGCTCACCGCTTCTGACATGCGGCTGCGTTCCACCGCTTTGAAATACTGCGGCATGGCCATCGCGGCCAAAATACCCAGAATGAGCACCACGACCAGCAACTCAATCAGGGTGAAGCCTTTTTTATTATTTTTCATGTTAATCTCCTCGGGTCTGCAAAACCCTTTGTGCGGGCCGGAGAAGGCAACTGTAGGAGGTTTTTAAAAACCTTTTCCGGCCCGCTTCAAAAAATGTATCAAAAAAAAAAAACGAGTCAAGGGGGTATTGTTTTGCCCAAGCAAACAACACAATCAAACAAGGGACAGCGGAAGCAGGAATTTGTGTTTGTTTTAGTGTATAAATCAAGGTAAGGAAGCAGGGCAAAAGCAGTATTTAGTTTTCCTCACGCACTAATAAAAACCACAAGATGAATAGGACAGACATAACAAGTAAAATAAAAATAGGGATATTTTCGGGGCCGGACCGAGAAAGGCATTTGAACTGCCCGGTAAACCCGGACAAGGGCTGACATTTTCCGGCGCAGGCAAATTTTTGCATACAAAAAACGCTTCCGGCATAAAACCGGAAGCGTTCACAGGTTTCTCTTTTTTTCTAACGTTCCAAATATTGCAGAGCCTGTTCACGGTTGGCGATACGTCCCTGCCATTGAAGTTTACAAAAACGCTCTATATTGCAGGATATTTTCCGCCCGCTTAAACCCATTTCCCGCAATTCACGCCCTTTGACAAAACACGGCTCCAGCGCCGTGCGTTTCAGTCCGGGGCATACGGCGCGTACCACCGCCGTTTGCAACGCGCTCATCGGCATGGTAGGCGACTTCTGCCCGTCATACACTACCCACGCCCCCATCAGTTCATGCACCGTTTCTTTGGGCAGGTGCAAATGCAGCAAAAACTCCTCACC
>CALUVA010000057.1 GCA_944324105.1 uncultured Elusimicrobiales bacterium | reverse complement strand
CCGCAGCGGCAATAAATTAGCACTCCTGCGGGCTTAATGCTAATTTAGCATAAAAAAAGATAATTGTCAATAGTTTGATAAGATTGCTAAAAAAGAATTTTATATTAGAAGGAAAGGAGGAATACTGCTGACTAAAAATAAAACTTTTGTCACGATAATATAAAAATGTCGCCCAAAGCGTTGGTTAAGCAGCAGCACGCGAAAAAAGGTTACGCACGCGTTGCCCCAAAGACGGTTTTTTGGGCTGCAAGATTTTAATAACTACAGCGGAAATATTGTCCTGACCGTCTTTATCGTTGGAAGTGCGCACCAGCTGTTTGCAGAGCTTGACGATAGGCATATCTTTATCGCGGGCCAAAATGTCAGCTATTTGCTGTTCGGTAAGGCCTTTATACAACCCGTCGGAACAGAGCACCAATACATCGCCGGCTTTGACCGGGAATTTTAATAAATCAAATTCTATGTTTTTTTTGATACCCATAGCGCGGGTCAGTACATTTTGGATTTTACTTTTGTCAGCATCCGCTTTGGAAAGAAGGCCGCGGCGCACATGTTCCATAGCCAGGGAATGATCTGTGGTAATTTGCACAATTTTCCCCCCGCGGTAAAGATAAATGCGAGAATCCCCCACATGCACAGCAATAGCGCTGTCTTTTTCAAACAAAACGCCTGTCAACGTGGTACCCATCATTTTATATACATCAGAGGACTGGGCCGTAGAATAAATTGCCGCATTAGCCAGATTTGCCGCCATAAGCAGTTTGCGTTCTGTCGGCGCGAGTTTGGGTAAGAAAGTATCGGGAATTTTCAGACTGCCGGTATTGATTTTGCGTATCGTTTCCGCCAGAACGGAAACAGCAATGCTGCTTGCGATTTCTCCTGCACTGTGCCCGCCCATGCCGTCGGCCACGACTCCCAGTCCCAAATCGGAGGAAATCAATACATTGTCCTCGTTTTTCTCGCGGATTTTGCCGATGTCAGTTACGGCAGCAAATTCAATGTCAAAGGTGCTCATAAGCGTTCTTTAAACAAAATGCCTCCCGCACAGTTTAAGCCGGCCATAATAAACAGGACAATGACCAGGAAGGAATAAGCGTTATTTGTTTGTGCGTTGCGGTTAAAATTGACCAGCGGATAACCGGCGGCAAAATCCCATATTAAAAAGGATACTTTGCTGGGACCGCTTAAATAATAAACACTTAGTAAATGAATAAAAAGAGGACGAGCCTGCGGCGGGATAAAAGAACCGGCATGACGGACAATCAGCGCATCCAAGGTTTTATATTTTTCCTCTTCGTTCATATAATTTACAGCCTTCGTTTCAGCGAAAGAACTGAACAGAGCCGGGCGGGAGATCCCCAATACGGTTTCTTGTTCCATAGCGGCTACCTGCTCCGGGTCGGGCTGAGCCATGGGAATAACTTCAACCAGTGTATTTACCGTGGTTTGTACATGGCCGGCCAAACCTGAAACATTATAAAACCAAAAACACCCTACACTGATAATTAAGCAAAGCGTTGGCATAATTAAACTGTGTTCGGCACGTGCCACCATATAATAAATAGACAAGAGTGCAAACAGCACTGCAGAAATAAACAAAATTTTAGGGGCCATGGATGTCAAATCCGGCACGATGGTCAAAGCCGTTGAACGATAGGCTAGCACAGACACTAATATGATTAAAGAAACGCCCAATATCCGCTCCGGCCATGTGCGTTCCACCCGCCAGCACAGGGAGACAGCCCAGGCTCCGGCCAGTAGCAAATAGCACAGGTAATATTCCGGAGAGAATAAATAACTGGTTATTTGGGCAGCGCCAAAGGCTACGTCCGGCGTAAAGAGGCCCGCCAGATAAGAAGCTGCTGCAAAAGCCAACATAATGGCCGTTGTCTTTGCATATACTTTCACTGAAGATATGGTGAAAATAGCTCCCAGCGCAACCAAAGCCAAAGCGCTGTAAAGCAACTGCCCTTCAGCCATTTGCCCAGATGTAAAAGGGGCAAGTAAATTTGCTACGAAGCCTGAAGTTTCAGATATGTAAACGGAGCAAATTTTTCCCAGTGAAAAAAATATGCGTCCGCATATGACTGCGAAAATTAGAAAAAGCGGTACCAGAACAATTAACTGAAACAACATCTTGGCCTGTTGGCCCACATGAATGGCCATCATGGCTGATGATGCGGAGGGAATTGTTTGTTGTTTTACATCACGCGGCGGCCGCGGAGGCGTCTGTACGGTCTTGGAGGCTTTCTGCTGTGCTGCGGGCAGATCGTCCAGCTGCGGAATTTGTGTGGGGGTCTTGCGTCCGGGCCGGGTTTGTCTCTGAGACAATACACGATATGCGTCTTCTGCGCGCAGTTTGCGCAGAGAATCGGTGCTGCGTTCTTCTTTGTTGACAATGCGAAGAGGCCCTTCTATGCCCAAATCTATTGCTGCGTGTCCGTGCATGGTCTTCACACGCAGCTGCTCTTCTGCTCGCATTTTATTGAAATAAGTATATACTTCTTTGGCTGTTTGAAAACGTTCGTCAGGATTTTTGCTCATGAGTTTTTGTATAGCCAAAGAAAGCCAGCCCGGCAGGTCCGGTCTCAGGTTGGAAGGATCCGGCACGGGCTCGTTAATATGTTTTTGAATAATTTCAATGGTGTTCTTTCCATTGTAAGGAAAATGCCCCGTCAATACATAATACATGCTTGCACCGACGGAGTAAAGATCAGAGCGGGTGTCTATGTCTTTACCCAGGGCCTGCTCTGGAGCGATAAAATAAGCGGTGCCAGCCAGCTCGGTGGTTTTTGTGGAGCCTTTTTCTTTATCCACTTTTTTGGCAATACCAAAATCCACGATTTTGGGATTGCCTTCCGGGGTGATTAAGATATTGGAAGGTTTGATGTCCCGGTGGATGATGCCTTTTTCATGGGCGACGGAAAGACCTTTGAGCACTCCGTCAAATAAATCCAGCACGCGTCCAATGGGCAGTACTCGTTCTTTTTTCAGCATAGCAGAAAGAGTTTGCCCTTCAACGAAAGACATCACAATAAAATAATATCCCTGCTCTTTTCCGACATTATATACATTAACGATGTTGGGGTGATCCAGTTCTGCAATGGCACGGGCTTCTGTCAAGAAAAGGGTAACAGCTTTTTTATCATTGGCTAAGGACGGACTTAAAATTTTTACGCAGACAATACGGTTAAGCGCTTTATGCCGCGCTTTAAATACGGCGCCCATGCCCCCTTCGGCCACTTTGGTTAAAATCTCACAACCGGAAATTTCTTTGCCTACCAGCGACTGACCGTCCAGCATAGTTTACCCCTGTAAAAAAGATGTTATTTTTATTATACAAAAACTGCTTGCTTTTGCCGCCTGTAAACCGTTAAAATATATGCGGGCTCCCTTATCATAGCATATTTTGTAGGTTGCTACACGGAAAGCTTTTATATGGCAGGAGGGTTATATTTTATGCCGGAGAGCAGTTTTTCAGTATTGCATTTTATTGGTACGCTGACATTGGATGAAAGCAGTGAAATCCGTTTCTCTATAGATGCCTACCGCGGTTACCGCTACGCTTCTATACGCAAGTACCTGACAGCGGGAGAATATACGGGTGCCACGCGCGCCGGTATTACCATGACGCCGGAAATCGTAAAAGCGGTGGCGCCGCTTTTGGCCGCCCTGCCCGATGATCCGGCCAGACTGCAGGATCAGGAACTGGGTAAATTTGCTAAAAGGCCCGGTATGTCTGTTATCGTGCGGGTAAGCAGTTTTAAAGGTACGCGCGGGCTGGACTTCCGCCAGTGGCAGGAAGACGACGCGTATAAAGGCTGGACCAAAAAAGGCATACGCCTGCCCGTGGAAAAAATCAAAGAAATTAAAGAACTGTTTGCCAAAATGGCCGCGGCGCTGGCGGAGTAATTAAAACACGGATTTATAATCAGGCGCAGGAGTAAAAACCTGTGCCTGATTTTTATGTGTGCAAGCGGAAATTTATGGTGCCGTTTGCCGTTTTCTTTTTTCTATAATATAACCATGAACTACGGATTTGTAAAAGCGGCCGCCGCCGTGCCGGAGGTATGCCCGGGTGACTGTGATTTCAACTCCCGCCAAATGCGGAAGTTGCTTTTTCGCGCGGCCGAAGAACAAGCGGAAATCGTTGTGTTTCCCGAATTGGGGATAACGGGATACACCTGCGCTGATTTGTTCAGACAGCGTTTGCTGTTGGACAAAGCAGAGGAAGCGTTGGCCGACCTGGTAGCCGCAACGGCCAAATTGTCCCTGCTTTGCGCCGTCGGTTTACCAGTGCGTGTGGAAAATGCGCTGTACAACTGTGCTGTTGTGTTTCAAAAAGGCAAGATTTTAGGCGCGGTGCCCAAAACATTTCTTCCCAATTATGCCGAATTTTATGAAAAACGCTGGTTTCACTCCGGTGCGCAGGCTCCCGTAAAATGCATATTGTTGGCGGGTCAGCAAGTGCCGTTTGGGACGGATTTGCTTTTTGCGTGCGGAGACACGGTGATAGGTGTGGAAATTTGCGAAGATTTATGGGTGCCTGTTCCCCCCTCCTCCCTGCAGGCTTTGGCGGGGGCGAACATTATTTTAAATCTTTCCGCCAGCCCTGAAGCTGCCGGCAAACACGCTTATTTAAAATCTTTAATTTGCCAGCAGTCGGCGCGCTGCTGTGCCGGTTATGTGTATGCTTCGGCGGGATTTGGCGAATCGTCCACGGATTTGGTGTTTGCCGGAAACGGTTTTATCGCCGAAAACGGCGTATTATTAAGCGAAGCGGGCCGCTTTCAAACTCGCTCCCAATTAATATGCAGTGAAATAGATGTACAGCGTTTGCAAGCCGAACGCCTGCTGCGCGGTACGTTTTCTGATGATGCGGGACCGGAAGACGTGCGCGTGATAGAGTTTGCTTTGCCCGCAGGCCGCCCTGTTTCTTTGTCCCGAACGATAAATCCTTTGCCGTTTGTCCCTTCGGAAGAAGATATGACCATGCGCTGTGAAGAAATCCTGTCCATGCAAGCCCACGGCCTGGCCCGGCGTCTGGCGCACACGGGAGCCAAAACCGCCGTTGTCGGTGTTTCCGGCGGGTTGGACAGCACATTGGCCTTGCTGGTAACGGCGCGGGCTTTTGATATGTTGGCTTTACCGCGCAAAGGAATTTTGGGTGTAACCATGCCCTGCTTCGGCACGACGGACCGCACCTATCGCAATGCGCTGTCTTTGATGAAAGCACTGAAAGTGACCGCACGGGAAGTGGATATAAAAGCGGCTGTTACCCAACATTTAAAAGACATCTCCCACCCCCTTTCCGTACATGATGTAACCTATGAAAATGCCCAGGCGCGGGAGCGTACGCAGGTGTTGATGGACCTGGCTAACCAAAACGGCGGGCTGGTCATTGGCACGGGGGATCTGTCGGAGCTGGCGCTGGGCTGGGCTACTTATAACGGCGACCATATGAGCATGTACGGCGTCAATGCCGGTGTGCCCAAAACTTTGGTGCGGTATTTAACGTCTTACGCGGCGCAGACGGCACAGGATAAAAAATTGGCTGCCGTACTGCGGGACATACTGGCCACGCCCGTCAGCCCGGAGCTTCTGCCCCCATCCGGAAAAAATATTTCACAAAAAACCGAAAATTTGGTCGGGCCGTATGAACTGCATGATTTCTTTTTGTATTATTTTTTGCGTTTTGGTTTTTCGCCCAAAAAGATTTATTGGTTGGCCGTGCAGGCTTTTAAAGGGAAATATGCTGCCGCGGAAGTTAAAAAATGGCTGAATGTGTTTTTGCGCCGTTTCTTTGCCCAGCAGTTTAAGCGTTCCTGTCTGCCTGACGGGCCGAAGGTGGGCGCGGTCAGCCTTTCCCCGCGCGGAGATTGGCGTATGCCGTCAGACGCTGCTGTTGCGGCCTGGCTGCAGGAATGTGAAAATTTGTAAAAAATACTTGAAAAATATTGACTTGTAGCTTAAGCTTAATGTATAGTGAAAAAAACGGGGTTTTCCCGGGTGAGGTGAGATTATGAAATCCTTATTTTTGTCGAGTCTTTTTCTTCTGTCCAGCGTCTTCCTGGCCGCCGAGGATATGAAGTTTCTTACGCTGCTTTCGCAGCCCGTGGGCAGTTTTTCCAGTGTGGAATTATTAGACGAGGATACCCCCGCCGACATATTCCACCTGAATTTCTGTAACACAGACGCTCCCAACGGTACTATTTCCGTTTCTTCTTCTTCAGCCTATCCTGTCCAGGCTGAAAAACTCCTGGTCCGTTCCGGTGCCACTCTTGGAGGTGATGTAGACTTTTTCCGTCTCAATTCTTCCAATACCTCTACCGACGGAAACGGTACCATTTCTATCGGTTCTTCCGCCAATTTCCGCGGGGGAACCCTTGAGGTAGATACCACCGCCCCGGCTAAAATCCTTGTAGACGACGGTGCAGAAAGAAGCGGCTCTGCCGAATTTATCCACGGAAACGCCGTAACCATTAAAACTGCGGATTTCTACAGAATGAATATCTCCAATACGGCCGTCTTAAATACCCCAGCTTCCGGTTCCACTCACTCGGATTCTCTCTCCTGGAAGCAGGTCCCTGGCCTGGATTCCGAATCTGCCGCTAATAAAAACGCTTTCATCCTCACAGACCATAGCGGTCAGGTAAATGATGAGGAGGATGATGGAACTGGAGACTCTGATCAGGATGAAGAAGAGGATGACTCAAAAGACAATGGAAGCGGAGGTTGTGTAGGCCGCTGGATACTTACCAGCAGAAATGAATTTACTACCTCTTCTTCTTCTTATCAGCAGGTGGTAGCTGCTGCCAACCGAAGACGTTGCCCTCAAGGGGTGTTAAATCTTGACTCTACAATGACAGACGCCTCCAAGGCTTGTCAATATATGGGACACGGGCAGTGTGGTTATTATTGGTATGCCTATACGGAACCGGGTTCCCAGCATCAATACTATAAAGGAATTATTCTTTCATGTGATTGTGATTGACAAGCAAGTATTTCCCAAGCCCTGCCTAAAAAGTAGGGCTTTTTTATTTAAAAACTTTCCGTGGATTAGTAAAAAACTTATTAATCTAAAGAGAAACCCCCCGGGCTAAAAGCCGGGGGATTATTTATTAGATAAATTAATAATAAATTATTTGTATCACTCTGGACAGGATAGGCTGAAGAAGAAGAAACGGAAATAGTACCGTTGGGAGCGTCTGTGTTACAGAAATTCAGGTGGAATATGTCGGCGGGGGTATCCTCGTCTAATAATTCCACACTGGAAAAACTGCCCACGGGCTGCGAAAGCAGCGTAAGAAACTTCATATCCTCGGCGGCCGGAAAGACGCTGAACAGAAGAAAAAGAGAAACTGAGAAGCAAATCCCAAGCCGGGATTATCATAAAAGCTATAGTTCCGGCTTGAGGCGGGCCGCAAAAAGCCTCCAATCCGGAGGCTTTTTGCGGGACAAATAATTTTATTTCTTAAACAAAGAACCTATTCCTTTTAAAGCATCTGCCGCGGCATTAACTTTTTCTTTAACTTCCGCCGTTTTTTCTTCTACAGCTTGTTTTGCATTGGCGGCGGCTTGTTCTGCGGCGGCCTTGGTCTCTTCAGCTTTAGCTTTTGCTTGTTCTGCCGCAGCCTGGGCGGCTTCCTTTGTATTTTTGCCGTCAGAAGACATTTGGCCGCTTAAAAAGCCTTT
>CALUVA010000056.1 GCA_944324105.1 uncultured Elusimicrobiales bacterium | reverse complement strand
ATTGTGGACCGCATAGACGTCAATGCGGCCGCCAAAACTTTCCGCGTGCTGGACTATAAGTCGGGCCGCCACGGCGGCAAAGATTTGGCGGCGGATATGTTTAAAAAGGTGATTTTGCAGCCGTTTATTTATTTGATTTTGGCCCGGGATACGCCGCAGACGCAGGGTTTAACGCCGGACGGCGCGGCTTTGCTGAATATCAACAAAGGCTATGACCGCCAGGAGCTGACGGCCGAAGGCTTTGAAGCCGTACGCCCGCGCGCGGAAGCGTTTTTGACACTGCTGATGAATCTGATAAAAGAAGGCTCTTTCTTTGTCAGCCCCGGGGAACATTGCCAGTACTGCCCGTATGCGGCCATTTGCCGCAAAGACGCATACCGTACATTGCTGCGTGCCAAACACGCGCCGGCGGAACGGCAGCTGCAGGAGGCCAAACAATGAGTTTGCAGGAAGACCGCTTCCGCGTGCGCACACGTTTAAACGTCAATATGGTGGTGGAGGCCGGCGCGGGCACCGGCAAAACCACCCTGCTGATTGACCGCCTGTGCTTTGCCCTGCTGGCGCAGGGGGTGGCCGCGCCGCGGCTGGTGGCGCTGACGTTTACCGAAAAAGCCGCCGCCGAAATTAAAACCCGCCTGATTTTTAAGCTCCAGGCCGTACTGCGCGCCGCACGGGAAGGGGAGCAAGAAAGCACCCTGCAGGTATTAAGGGAACACTTTGCCGTGCCCCTGCCGGAAATCATTTCCCGCGCCGAGGCCGCGCTGTCCCAGCTGGACCGCAGCCAAATAGGCACCATTCACGGTTTCTGCGCCGACATTTTGCGTATGTACCCGCTGGAAGCGGGCCTGACCCCGGGTGCGGAAATAGACAAAGGCCCGCGCGCGCAGGCCATTTTTGAAGCGGAATGGAACCGCTTTTTGGACCGCGAACTGGGGGAAAACGCCCCGCGCGCGGCGCAGTGGAAGGAAGTGCTGCCCCGTATCCCGCTGGCCGATTTGCGCGCCTGCGCCGAAGAAATGTGCGGCGGGAAAACGGGTGCGTATCAGTATTTTGCACAGAAGGATTTATTGGCGCGCGTCTGTGACGAGCGCGCCGTGCGCGCACGCCAGATGGCCGAAGATTTTTCCGCTGGAAAAAAAGCCCCGCGCGTAATAGAAAAAGCGCTTTTCCAGGCGGCGGCGCGTTTTGAAAACGCGGCTGCGTGGCTGCGCACGGGTGCGGCGCCGCAGGCGCAGGAAGAAACTATTCCCGTCAAATCCGTTCCCAAAGACTGGGACGAAGACAGCGCCGAAGAAGCCAAAGCCCTGTGCCGTTTCGCCGCGCAGGCCGACCCCGCCGTACAGCAGCTGGTGCTGAAAGCCTATGAGTTGCTTGCGGAACTGGTGCAAACGGTGCGCGCGCGTTACATGCAGGAAGGCATTTTGAGCTTTGACGATTTAATTGTCAAAACGCGCGATTTGCTGAAAAACAATTTGCTGGTGCGGCGGTATTTGCAGGAAGAATACGACGCGCTGTATATTGACGAGTTCCAGGACACGGACCCCGTGCAGGGTGAGCTGTTGCTTTTCCTGGCCGAAGAAAAAGGCGGCGGCGCCGCGGACTGGCGAGCCGTCAAACTGCAGCCGGGCAAGCTGTTTGTGGTGGGGGACCCCAAGCAGTCCATTTACCGTTTCCGCGGGGCCGATATCACGGCCTATGAACTGTTTACCGATTTGATTTTAAAACAGGGCGGGGAAAAGGCGTACCTGCGCCAGAATTTCCGCAGTGAAAAAGAAATCATCGCTCTGGCCAACGGCGTATGTGCGGCCGTCATGCGGGAAAAACCGGCCTTCCAGCCCGCCTATGAAGCAATTTTTACGGAGAAAACGGATACATACGGCGCGGCGGAAATGGCGCTGGTCTGCGCCGGAGAGGAAAAAGTATCCGCCGACGAATACCGCCACAACCAGGGCCGCTTTATTGCGCGCTGGATACGCGACAGCGTGGGCAAGATGACCTTGCGCAGCGGACGCAAACTGCAATATAAAGACATTGCGCTTTTGTCGCGCGCCGCCACCACGCTCGGCCCGTATGCAGACGCTTTGCGGCGCGAAGGGGTGCCGTTTTCTTTGGAAGAAGACAGAGATTTTTACCGCCGGCAGGAAATCTCCGACTTTTTAAATTTCCTGCGCGCCGCCGACGACCCGCGCAACCGCATTGCGCTGGCCGGCGTCCTGCGCAGCCCGCTGGGAGCCCTGACCGATGAGGAGCTGTACCGCCTGGCCCGCGCCGGCGAACTGGACTGGCGTGCCGATACGCACGAACCTAAAGCGCGGCGCGTGTTTGGCCTGCTGAAAAATTTTGCCGCGCGCGCGGGACGGGAGCCGTTGCGCGATTTATTACGCGGCCTGTTAAACGAAACTTTCCTGGCCGAAGCCTGCACCGCCGCCTATGACGGGGAGCGCAGCATGGCCAATTTGCAGAAACTGGTGTCTTTGGCTGAAGGGTATTCTTTGCAGACGCCTTCCAGCCTGGGGCAGTTCCTCTCCCGCGTGCAGGAAATGATGGAGCAGGAACTGGGCCGCTTGACCGCCCTGCCGGAAGGAGAAGCGCTGGACGCGGTCAGCGTGATGACGGTGCATAAATCCAAAGGCCTGGAATTTCCCGTTGTGATTTTGGCCGACATATCCAAAAAAGAAAGCGCCGCCGCGGCCAAACGGCCCGCGCATTTGTATTCCTGGCGTTATGACCTGCACGGCTTCCGCGCCGGCCCGTATGCCGATATCAATTTGGCCTGGCTGGAAGAAGAGCAAAAAGAACATGAACGCTGCGAAGAAGTGCGCGTATTGTATGTGGCGCTGACGCGCGCGCGGGAAAAACTGCTAGTGGTGGGCAATGAAAACAGCGACAGGCGCACCCTGGCCGAAATGTTCGGCCGCGCGGGCTTTTTCCCGTTGGAAGGGGAACGGCCCGAGGCGCTGGGCGCGCAAGGGGAACTGCGTTTGACCTATGTGCCGTACCAAAAGCCGGAAGAATTTATTTATACGCACCGCCCCGCTCCGGCGGCGCAGAGAAAAGACAAAGATTTGCAGGCCTGGCGCGAAGCGTATGCGGCGCGTATGGCGCAGTATCAGGCATTGCGGGAAGAGACACTGCCCCTTTCTCCGTCCGCTTTGGCGGGGGAAGAAACCGAAAACCGGCAGGCGGCGGATTTAGGCACGCTGGTGCATGCGGCGCTGGCCCATTATTGGCAGGGGGAAGAAGATTTGCCCGTTTGTCTGGCGCGGGCGGCGCGGGAAACGGCTTTGGCGCAATACACCGATGCGGCGCGGGAAATATTAGAAGCGTTTTTGGCTTCGGACGCCTGTGCACGCCTGCGCGCCATGCAGGTGCTGGACGCGGAAATTCCTTTTTCCCGTCAAACGCCGCAGGGTGTGGTCAGCGGCGTGATGGATTTACTGCTGCACGATACAAACGGTACGGTGTGGGTCGTGGATTTTAAAACGGACCGCACGGACGACCCCGCGCAACTTGCCGAAAAATACCGCCCGCAGCTGCAGGCGTATGTGCAGGCGGCCAGGCAAATGTATCCGCAAAATACAGTACGCGGCGCGGCAGTACTGGTGCGTACGGGCCGTCTGGCGGAGCTGGCTTGAAGCGGGCGCGGCGGCTAAATTGGTAAAATTTAAGAAACCCTTTCAGGAGGACGCATATGTTTGACAAACTCGGACAGCTTAAAGATTTGTGGCAGTTAAAAAACCAAATCCAGGAAATTAAAAAACGCCTGGACAATATGGTCATTAAGGTGGACAGCCCCCACCATGTGTTTGAAATTACGGTGTCGGGTTCGCAGGAAGTAAAAGAAGTGGCCGTGTCGGAACTGGTGAACAATTTTTCGCGCGAACAGCTGGCCGAAGAACTGAAAACCGTTATTAATAAAGCCGTGCGCGACAGCCAGGGCATGGCCGCCCAGGCCATGGGCGGTATGGCGGGCATGGACGGCAGCCTGCCCAAAGCCTGATATGCCGGCCTGCCGCGTTTATGCCGTGATGGGCGTGTCTTTGACGGATCCGTCCAAATACGGCACCCGCATCTTTAAAGATTTGCTGGCCGCCGGTTACCGCGTCTATGCGGTAAACCCCAAAGGCGGGGAGCTGCTGGGAAACCCCGTCTATAAAACCTTGGCGGATCTGCCCGCGGCGCCTGACGCTGTGATTATGGTGCTGCCTCCGGCCGCGCTGGACGGAGCAGTGGCGCAGTGCATGGCGGCGGGGGTGAAGGAAATTTGGTTCCAGCCCGGCGCGCGGGACGAACGTGCCCGCCAAAAAGCGCAAACAGCCGGTATTAAAACCGTAGAAAGCTGTTTCATGGCGGAAAACGGGATTTGGTAATGACTTTTACGCCGCTTATTTTGTCCGGTAAAACGGCCCCGCGTTTGGGGCTGGGCACCTGGGCTTTGGGCGGCGGAAAAGACTGGGGGGAATCCGACGGGCAGGACGCGGTAAACGCCGTGCATGCCGCGCTGGACGCGGGCATTTGCCTGATAGACACCGCCCCCGCTTACGGCTGGGGCCGCGCCGAGGAGCTGCTGGCGCGCGCCTTAAAAGGCCGCCGCCAACAGGTACTGCTGGCGGACAAATGCGGCATTGTGCTAAATAAAGACGGCCGGCCGGACCATGACCTGCGGCCCGAAAGCATTTTGGCGCAGTGTAATGAGTCTCTCTCTCGCCTGCAAACCGATTATTTGGATATATACCTCATACACTGGCCCGACCCAAAAGTGCCGCTTTCCGACGCGCTGGGCGCGCTGGAGCGGCTGAAAGAGCAGGGCAAAATACGCGCTTTGGGGCTGTGTAATGTGTCTGCGGGCCTGCTGTTGTCCGCCGCCGCGCAGGCGTCTGTGGCGTGTGTGCAAAACCCGCTGTCTTTGCTGGACAACAAACAGGAAAAGGTATTAGCGGTGTGTGCGGAAAAGAAAATCCCTTTTATGGCCTACGGCGCATTGGGCGGCGGGATTTTAAGCGGCAAATACCGCAAAGAACCCAACTTCCGCCGCAGTGATGCGCGCAGGTATTTTTATCCGTATTATCGGGGAGAGTCTTTTTCCCGCGCGCAGGCCGTGGCCGCTCGCGTAAAAGAACTGGCCGCGCAAAAAGGCTGTGCTGCGTCCGCCGTAGCTTTGGCGTGGGCACTGGGGCGCGGCGGTGTCAGCGGGGTTTTATTCGGGGCGCGCTGTGCGCGGCAGGTGCAGGAAAATGCCGCCGCCCTGCAAGTCCGCCTGACGGAACGGGAAGCGGAGTATTTGGAATATGGACATTGAAACAATTTCTTCTTATTTGGACGGTTTACTGCCTGCACTGGGCATAAACAAAAAGCGCGAACTGCTGCGCCTGTTGTATGAAATAGCCAAGCGCGACGGCGCGGAGCCGTCTGCCATATTGTCCGCCGAAAAGGGACTGAATTTTGAACGCGCCAAAAAAATCCTGCTGCAAAAACGTTATCCGCTTTCTTTCGCTTCCGCGCCGAAGAATGCGTTTTATTTGCCTAAACTGGAGCCGGATCCGGCCCAGCGGGCGGATTTAACGCCGCGGGAATTTTATCCCAAAAACATTTATATTGAAACTTCCGTGCAGGACAGCCCGCTGGCGGCGCGTGCGCGGGAAATGTTCCCCAAGGCCGTTTTTCACGACTGGGACGGCAAAGAAATGGTGGGGGAAAGCAATTTTTCCCGCCGCACCGAAACATTGGTCATCCACCGCGAAAAATACGATTTTTTAAAGCCCTGCCCGTGTTCGCAGGGCAATGCGGGTTGCGGGTACAACCTGATTAATCTGGGGTTTGGCTGCCGCTTTGAGTGCGAGTATTGTTTCCTGCAGCAGTATCAAAATTTGCACGCCGTTCTATTGCCGGCCAATGTGCGGGATTTTTTGGATAAAATAGACGGGGCAAAATTTAATAAAGGGCCGTTTGACCGCCCGCGCATCGGCAGCGGGGAATTTACGGATTCTTTGGTGTTTGACGGGCTGACCCGCTACAGCCGCGAGCTGGTGCCGTTTTTCCGTGCCAGGCCGCATTTGCAGTTTGAATTTAAAACCAAAAGCATATGCATAGAGGGCCTGCTGGAGGAAGGCGGTGCGGAAAATGTGGTGGTCGGCTGGTCCGTCAATGCGCCGCAATTTATAGAACAAACGGAGCATTTTACGCCGTCTTTGACGCGGCGGCTGGAAGCGGCGGCCCTGGCGGCCAAAGCCGGATACCGCCTGGGGTTTCATTTTGACCCCGTGGTGCCGTTTGACGGCTGGCGGAAAGCCTATGCGCAGGCGGCAGAGCAAATAGCCGAAGCGGTGCCGGCGGACAAAGTGGCATGGATCAGCGTGGGGCTTTTGCGCTTTTCGCGCGAATTAAAAAAAGCGGTGGAGAACCGTTTCCCGGACAATACGATTTTGGACGGGGAATTTCTGCTGGATTTTGACGGGAAAATGCGTTACCCCGAGGAAATGCGCCGCCGGGTGTATGCTTATTTTGTGCCGCTGCTACAGCGCCTGTTCCCCAAAACGGTGGTATATGTGTGTATGGAAAAGGCAAATATTTGTTCGTGTGCAAAATAAAAAAATCCCCGGAAACTCCGGGGATTTTTTTATTTCGTGCGCTTGCTGTTGTATTTTTACTCTCCATAGGTAACAATGCATTTCTTACTAAATAAAATATAGTTGGCATAATATGTTTCCACATATTTTAAGGACTGGATATGGGCTTTCTTTGCAGCGACGTCAATGTCTGTCTTTGTCAAGGGGAAAACCCCCAGTGCGAAGTAAGCGCAATCCATTCCCTTTTTTGCTCGGTTGAAATTTATGTTTGTGGCATCAAATTGATTTTGTATATTTCGGTTGTATGCACAGCCCATGGAAGCCACGCAAGCGGCTCCCAGAAAAGCTAAAGCTAATTTTCTCATTTTTACTCTCCTTATGTGTTTTGAGCTCTTCTATGACGGTTATTTTAGGCAAATAAAAACGGCCGTTATATCTGAGCTAATTGAGGTAACCCAAATAATAACAGCCGTGGTTCCCTGCCATCTGCTGATGACAGGAAACACTCGGCACAAAACAAACGGGTAATTAGTCCGTTTGCTTTGTGCCTAAAACGACTGTTTTTGGACCTCAATTATGCCGCCGGTATCCCGACAGCGCACCGTATGCTTTATACGGTTCCAAAAACAGATTCAAATTGTGAATAAGCCTCGTTGAAGGCTTATGTGTTTGTATGCACTCCTTTCCGTAAATATAACTTATTATAAGAATTTTTACCGGTTTTGACTAGCCATAAAAATCCCCCGTGTGAAAGCGGGGGATTTTAAGTTCATTTAGTCTAACAGTTTATTAATTTCTTTTTGATATTCTTCGGCCAGCGTATCGGAGTAGCCGCTCCAAATGCGCACCAAATCATGGTCTTTGTCAAACAGCATAATGTGCGGAAATCCGCCCACCATTAAATCCTGCGCGGCCTGTCCGCCCTGGTACAAAATGGTGCTTTCCAAATCATACTGGTCAATAATATCTTTTACGTCATCTTCGTTTTCATCTACGAAAATGCCGATGACCTGTACGCCTTTGTCTTTAAATTCGGCATTGGCCGCTTCCAGCGCGGGCAACGAGCGTTTGCACCACGGGCAATAGGTGGCCATCACGGCCAGTAAAACGGGCTGGCCCTGATAATCGGTATCCGTCCACACTTCTTCCGTTCCGGCTACCGGCAGGGA